>URNM01000043.1 GCA_900549185.1 uncultured Collinsella sp.
GGGCTCGGAGATGTGTATAAGAGACAGCTCGAAAACGTTGAGCTCGCGGCGCAAATCTGCCCCGATTCGCTCGATGCCGAGCAAACGCTTCGTCAGGTTGGCCTGGGCGAGCGCCTGGGCAACTTTCCGGCGCAGCTTTCGGGCGGCGAGCAGCAGCGTGTGTCCATCGCCCGCGCGCTGGCCAAAAACCCCAAGTTGCTCCTGTGCGACGAGCCCACGGGCGCACTCGACTATAAAACCGGCAAGCAGATCTTGCAGCTGCTGCAGGATACCTGCCGCAAGCAGGGCATTACGGTCATCATCATCACGCACAACTCCGCGCTCGCGCCCATGGCCGATCGTCTGATTCGCTTTAAGAGTGGTCGCGTGGAGAGCGAGACGGTCCAGCAAAATCCCGTACCTATCGAGACGATCGAGTGGTAGCGCCCATGGACCAACATCGCCAAGACAGCCAAAACCACGATACGGAGCACGCAGACCGCGACGGGGAGTTCGCGACCTACCGCACTGCCCAAAGCTCAAACGATATGGTCCCGACGGTTTTTCGCCGTGGCATCTACCGCACAATCCGAGGCAGTCTTAAGCGCTTCTTGTCAATCGTGGTCATCACCGCGCTTGGCGTGAGCGTGATGTGCGGCCTTAAGGCGGGCTGCGAGGATCTGCGCGATTCGGTTGACGCCTACTTTGACCAGCAGAGTGTCTATGACATTAATGCGCAGTCGACCTATGGCCTTACACGCGACGATCTTGCGGCCATTCAAGAGGTCGACGGCGTCGAGACGGCCGAGGGCATCTACACCGAGACCGCCTACACCGCCGTGGGCACAACGCGCGAGCGTGTGGTCGTGCAAAGTCTCTCCAAGGAGAATATCGATCAACCGGTGCTGGTGAGCGGCGATTTGCCCGAGAGCGCCGGTGAGGTCGCGGTGACATCGAAGTTTCTGAAGGCTTCGGGCAAAAAGCTCGGCGATACCGTGAGCTTTGCCGCCAATGACGCGAGCTCGTCGAACCAAAGCGCCAAGGACCAGTTTGCCGCGGGCGATTACACCATTACGGCCGAGGTCCTCGATCCCACCGATGTGAGCTCCGACTCGACCGTCAACGACTTTCGCGCTGCTTCGGCTGCGGACTATAAGTTCTATGTGAGCGAGGATGCCGCGACATCTTCCTCCTACTCCGCCGTCCACGTGATTGTTGAGGGAGCCAAGAGCCTCAACTCCTATTCCGATGCCTACACGACAAAGATCAACGAGGTCAAGAGTAATATCGAGGAGATCCGCGATGAGCGCGAGAAGGCGCGTGTTCAGGAACTGACGGTCGACACGCCGGCAAGCTTGGATGCGGCCGAGCGCCAGGCGAATATGCTCTTTGGGATTGAGCAGGACAACATCAATCGCATGGCCGAGGGCAGCGAGGAGCGCGTTCAGGCACAGGCCGATTTGAACCAGCGCCGCGCCGCCGCCGACCAGCAATTTGCCGATGCCCGTGCCGAGCTTTCCGATCTGGGCGAATGCACTTGGTACATCCAGGACCGCGATAGCATCACAAGCTACTCGAGCGTGGAGAGCGACAGCTCTTCGATCGAAGCCATCGCCACGGTTTTCCCATTCATCTTCTTTGTCGTCGCCGTGCTCATTAGCCTTACCACCGCCACGCGCATGGTCGAGGAGGAGCGCACGCTCATTGGTCTGTACAAGGCGCTCGGCTATTCACGCGGGCGTATCCTGTCCAAATACGTGAACTATTCACTGTGGGCTTGTCTGATCGGCGGCGTGCTTGGCAACATTGTCGGATTTGTGGGCCTACCACTGTTCCTGTTCACGGTGTTCGACGACATGTACTCACTGCCCCAGATGCTGCTTTCGTACGACATCGTGTCCTCAATCGTCTCGGTGGCGCTGTTTGCCGTGGGCGTGGTGGGCGCCACGATTATCGCCTGCCGCCACGAGATGGCCGAGACCCCAGCCTCGCTCATGCGTCCCAAGGCCCCGCGTGCCGGCTCGCGCATTTTGCTTGAGCGCATCGGCTTTATCTGGCACCGTATGGGCTTTTTGAACAAGGTGGCGGCGCGTAACCTGTTCCGCTACAAAAAGCGTGCCCTTATGACCATCTTTGGTATCGCCGGCTGCACGGCGCTCGTGATCTGCGCTCTGGGCATCCGCGATACGTCGATAGCGCTTTCGCCCAAACAGTACGGGCATATCACGCGCTACGACTTGCTGGCGGTCGCCAATCCCGACGACTTTACGCAGACGTGCGCGGCGCTCGACGAGCGAAGCGCGGTCAAGGATTCCGGTGCGACCGTGACTTCGACGCTGCCGATTACGACCGATAACGTCACCTTTACATTTGGCGGCAAAAGCGAGACAGTACTGTTAATCGTGGTGCCCGATGACCGCGTGAACGATCTGGACGACTACGTGCGCCTTGAGGACGAGTCCAAAGAGTCGCTGTCTTTGCGTGACGGAGATGTGTATCTGAGCAAGAGTTCACAGCTGGCGCTGGGGATTCAGCCGGGTGATACGGCGCACGTCCAGGATTCGTCGCTCAATGCTGCCAAGGTCAAAGTCAGCGACATTTCGCTCAACTATCTTGGCAACACACTCTATATGACGCAGGGCACCTATGAGCGCTCGTTTGGTCGAAGCGCGCGCCTTAACGGTGTCCTTGCGTTGCTGAAGGGCTCGTCGGCCGACCAGATTGCGTTTAGCAAGAAGATTAAGAGTGACGGCTGGCTTACGATTTCGAGTACGGCCGAGCATCAGGCGAACGCTGATGCGAACTTTACGATTATCAATTCGGTCGTGGCGCTCGTGACCTTTATGGCGGCGTGCCTGTCGTTTGTGGTTGTGTTTACACTGTCCAACACGAATATCTCCGAGCGCGAGCGCGAGCTGGCGACCATTAAGGTGCTGGGCTTCCGCCGTGGCGAGGTGCACCACTACGTCAACAAGGAGACGTTGATTTTGACGGCGATTGGTGCCGCGCTGGGCGTTCCACTGGGTGGTGCGTTGGCCGAGAGCTTTACGTACATCCTGCAGATGCCGTCGCTGTACTTTGACGTTGAAGTCGAGCCGCTGAGCTATGTGCTTGCCGTGGTGCTGTCCTTCGCCTTTACGTTTATCGTCAACCTCGCCACCAACCGAACTCTCAATAAGATCGACATGGTCGGCGCCCTCAAGAGCGCCGAGTAACCTGCCAAAAAGGGACAGGTTTATTTTGGCAGGTTTTATTTGGGCAAACGCCGGACAACCATTAGGTGGCCCGGCGTTTGCCCCGTTTTGCTAGGGATGTTTGTCGTTCGGTGCTCTTACTGGCCAATCCAGTGTTGCGCATAGCTCTTAATGTCCTCGGTAAAACCGTCAAGGTCGTCAAGGGTAATCACGCTGTCGATAAGCAAATTGGCTATCTCGCGGTGCATTGTGCTGCGGCGAATGTCGTTTGCAATTACGCCTGAGGACAGCTTGTCTCTATTGAGGCTCTCTTCTAGTGCCCAAAATCTACTGGACGCTTCGCTGTCGCCATTCAGTATCTCAACGTACTGGCCGATGAGCTTTTCCATATAACGTTCTTGCCATTGAGGAAGCATTTTCTTAAACAGCTTCCAGTCGCTTTCGGCTACGTCGCGCATATGTCCTCCGCTCGTCAAACGGGCTTTTCATTTGCCTTTCATTCTATTTGCTTTTCGCTCGCAGGCGTGGATGAGAGGCTCTCTTTAGCCTTCGAGATTGGGTTTGAATGGGTCGTATGCCACAAAACGGGCCTATCTACTACGTTTAATTGGATACCCTCAACTATGCCGGGAAAACGAAAAATAAAACCGCAGGTAGAAGGCCTGTCGATTTTCGAAAAATGCGGTCATGGTTGGCCTCTTCGAGTTAAACGTAGTAGATGGGCCCTTTTCGTGGCGGACCATCAAACGAACGCCGACGCTTGTGCTGTAGCCGCTCCGATCATTCGTAAGTTGCGGTGGAATAGTTCCTAAACTCGACTACTCAAGGCTAAAACCGGAACTATATCACCGCAACTTAGGAGGGATGGGCGGGGGAGTACTAGTTGGGTGCTGCTGTCGGGCTGGGATGGTTTAGGCTCGCTTGCGATGCTTCCATTGTTTACGGCACCAACGCATGAGTGCTTTTACGACCGGGATGGTGATGAGGATTACCCAGGCGGGATGGGGTTGCCCCAGGTAGAGCCACATGTAGAGGAACCATGCCTCGGCACTGACTGAATAGACGACATCGATCAGCTTAGATAAGTGGCGTTGGTCGATAAAGTCGCCAAGCGCGTAGTAGATGGGAATCAGAAAGACGAGGAAGAGTCCCGTAGCCCATGTGCCGTAGACAATGCCGAGCACCAGATAGGCGAGGGCGACAAGCGCGGGGAAGGGGAATTTGTTCCATGTACGTCCGACCTTGGTGTGGAAATGCTTGCCATGATGGTCGAGCTTGTCGTGTGCTTCCTTCCAGCTGGAAAACGTCTCGCCGTCGATGGTGACGGTGCCGTCGTCATTGGTGTGCACACTATGTCCATCGTCCTCAAGCGTATCGATATGCAATCCGCCCGGCCCCACATGCACCTCTTCGCCCTTGCGCTCGTTGGTCACATGGATGCCGCTCCAGCCAATATGGACTTCCTCGCCTTTATTGGGATCAATGACGTGGATGCCGCGCGCGAGGGAAATATCGACAAGTGGTTTGTCGCCACAATCGGCGTGCTCAGTAGAAGCCTCAGCCTCCTCAGCCCTATCTGAAGCTTTGGCGCCGGCGTCGCTGTCCCGTGCCTCATCATCAGCCTGCGAGTCATCAGTGCTATCCACCGCCTCCCCATACAACAGCTCATCCAGCGACACGCCATACAACGCGGCGAGCGCAATAAGGTTATCGGTATCGGGCGAGGATTCGCTGCGCTCCCATTTACTGACAGCTTGGCGACTCACACCCAGCTGGGCGGCAAGCGCCTCCTGAGAAAGCCCGGCAGCCTTGCGGCGATTAACGAGCCGCTGCGCCATCGCAAGATCCATGACAGTTCCTTTCATGTGGTGACCGTAATCGAATGGGCCGAGTATGCCGAGAACAACCGGTAGCGACCACCATTTCTAGTTAGAATCTGCCCCAACCCTACCGCAACTACCGGTAGCAACCATCATGACCAGCAATTATGTGACAAATGTCAGTGCGCGCAACAGTTAAGAGCCCGGGTCAAAAGTTGCGGTGGAATAGTTCCTAAATTCAGCCATTTGCGGGCTAAGCAGGAACTATTTCACCGCAACTGAATTTCAGGCCAGGCACCCGCAGCAAGAAGACGAATAACCTCGGCGAGTATGTAAACGCAGGGCCCTCCGACCCCGCCCGACGATTTCGATTGGCGACCTTTGACGGAGTCAAGGGAGGAGCCAAATCGAAATACGTCGGGCGGGGTCGGAGGGCCCGATGGGATGAATTTCGGCTGAGGCTATTCGTCGCCGAAGCTGATGCCCAATGCCTTGGCCTCGTGCACAAGATCGCTCTGGGGATCGACATACTTGAGCTTGCCGGCGACATCCTCGAGCGGCATGTGGCACATCTTGCCGTCGCGCAGGGCGATCATGTAGCCAAACTCGCCGCGCAGGCAGCCCAGCGCCGCCTCGACGCCACACTGGGTCGCAAAGATGCGGTCCTGAGCGTCGGGCTGGCCACCGCGCTGCGTGTGACCGGGGATGGCGACGCGGGTCTCGCGACCGGTCTTGGCCTCGATCTCCTTGGCGATGTCGTAGACGATCGACGGGCTCGTGCGCTCGGCGAGCTTCTTCTTGTACTCCTTCTTGGACAGCGCCGCGTCCTCCTTGGAGATAGCGCCCTCGGCGACGGCCACGATGGTAAAGCGGCTGCCGGTTTCCATGCGATGCTCAATGGTCTTGATGACGTTGTCCATGTCGTAGGGGATCTCGGGAATCAAGATGACATCCGCGCCGCCCGCGACGCCGGCGTACAGCGGGATCCAGCCAACCTTGTGGCCCATGATCTCGATAACGAATACGCGCCCATGGCTCGAAGCGGTGGTGTGGATGTCGTCGATGCACTTGGTGGCGACGTCGATGGCGCTCGTAAAGCCAAACGTCAGCTCGGTGCCCCAGGTGTCGTTATCGATGGTCTTGGGCAGAGCGATAACGTTGAGGCCCTCTTCGCGCAGGCGGTTGGCGGTCTTGGTGGAGCCGTTGCCGCCCAGCATAAACAGGCAGTCGAGCTGCAACTTGTGATAGGTGTGGACCATCGCGGGCACCTTCTCGACGCCGTCGGCCTCGGGAATGTTCAGGCGCTTGAACGGCGTACGGCTCGTGCCCAAAATGGTGCCGCCGCGGGTGAGGATGCCGCTAAAATCGGCGGGCGTCATGACGCGGAACCTGCTGTAGATAAGGCCCTGGTAGCCGTCCTCAAAGCCATAAATCTCGATAGGCTCTTCGCTATTGGTCATAAGCGTTTTGACGATGCCGCGCATGGTGGCGTTGAGCGCCTGGCAGTCGCCGCCACTAGTAAGAAGACCGATTCTAAGCATGGTGAATCCTTCCGGGCAAGTTATAACATGCGCATAAGTTTACCCCCGCACACTGTTGATACGGGGGTAAAACGTGTTAGCTCAAATGTATAGAAATGTAAGCAACGTCAGGCGAGCGTAAGGACGACGGCGCCAGCTCCTTACAGCACAAAGGCGTCGATGTCGCCCCAGTGGCGGCGCAGCGTGATGGCGGCAGCGGGTTCGGTATTGTCAAAGACGACCGACCACTGCGTGTTGCTGGTGATGTCTTCCGGATTGGGCTCTTGCGCCGCAGCGCGTAGGGCCTTCCAAGCGACTGCCTCGTCCTGGGCACCGACATGGGCGTCAAGGACATCAGCGATTGCGACGGCGCGCTCTTTACCATGGCCCAGCTCGCCATTCTTTTGGTTGGGCAGCACTTCGTCACCATAGCAGGCGTAGAAGTTCGTAACCTGGCGTACAGGAGTCGCTTTGAAAGCGCGGTCCGGATCGCGCGGATCCCACTCCACCACCCGCGCGTCACCGGCGGCGTCGTTGATAAAGAAGTGGTAATCGCGTCCTGCCATGGCGTGCATGTCGTAGGCGGAAAGCAGGTCGACAGCTTCTTGCGTGGTGGCGGCACGGTCGAGCACCAGGCGGATGGCGAGCGAGGTATTGATGACGGGGCGCTGCGTGTCCTGGTCACAGGGTTTGGAATCCAGGGTGAGTACGGCAATGGACACGCCACATTCGTTGATGCCGTCGAGCTGGGCAAACGGGCCCATGAGTGCGGCGGCACGTCCGGCGACGGAATCAAGCGGAGTGTTGGCGCCCAGGTTGTTAAGGGCCGCAAAGCCGATGGAGACGTAGCCGCCGCGTGGGTGATTGCGCACCAGCAGCGCCGAGGTGTCGTCCTTAAAGTCGTAATTGCGACCGGTGCGCACGCGGCCTTCGGCATCTACGGCGGCAAAGGCGCTGCAGGCAAACTGGGGCGCCTGGACATGCGCCGGCACGCCGGGCAACACCTGCGCCACCACAGCATCGATGTAGGCCTGATCGTCGCGCACATCGGCGGCGATGATGCGATCAAGATCGTAGTCGTAGGCGATGTCGATTGCGTACAGGTCATAGCCATCCGCGTAGCAGGTCAAGCGTTTGAGCGACGCGACGGACTTGATTTGCTTGCGGTAAACGATACCGGCGGCAGCGGCAAGACCGACGGTGACTCCCGCGACACCGCAGGCGATGGCAATGTTACGTGGCTTCATGACGGCTCCTCTCGTCCTGTTAGCGCAATTGTCGCAAAAGGAGCGCGGGCATGATGGCTCAACTTGGCGAGCGGCGTGGGATTAAACATGGAATGAAAGGCGCGGCGCTGGCGCGGCGGGGTATGCTGGAGGGGACCATCAACCCAGCGAAAGGGGAGAGCATGACGGATCAGGAAACGCCCGAGCGCGTGCACGTGACTGCCGACGATATCGAGGCCGCCAACGACCTCATCGACTTTATCGAGGCATGCCCCAGCATGTTCCATACGGCGGCGACCATTATGGCCGAGCTCGACGAGGCGGGCTTTACCTACCTGCCCGAGAACGCGGCATGGGATATCGAGCCGGGCGGGCGTTATTACACGCAGCGCAATACCTCGAGTGTCATCGCCTTTAAGGTGGGCGAGGACCTGGCCGCGACGTGGGGCGAGGACGGCGTTGCCGGCGACTATCATTTTCAGCTGACGGCGTCGCACAGCGACTCGCCGACGTTTAAGGTTAAGGCCGTGCCCGAGCTCGACGGCGCGGGCGAGACGCTGCGCCTGAACACCGAGGCCTACGGCGGCATGATTGACTACACCTGGTTCGATCGCCCGCTGGCGCTCGCGGGCCGCGTGCTGGTGCGCGAGGGCGACCGTATTGAGAGCCGCCTGCTTGCCACCGAGCGCGAGGTCGCTATTATCCCGAGCCTTGCTATCCATATGAACCGTGGCGTCAACGAGGGCTTTGCTCCCAACCGAGCTGTCGACCTGTGCCCGCTCATCAGTGCCGGCGAGCTTAAGCAGGGCGACTTTGATGCCCTGATCGCCGAAGAGCTGGATGTTGAGCCCGAACAAATTTTGGGCCGCGATCTGTTCCTGGTCAATCGTCAGGATGCACGCATCTGGGGATGGGCTGACGAGTTTATCTCGACGCCCAAGCTTGATGACTTGGCCTGCTCCTATACCTCGCTACAGGCATTTTTGGGCGCCGAGAACGCGCATGACGTCTCGGTCTTCTGCTGCTTTGATAACGAGGAGGTTGGCTCCGAGACCAAGCAGGGCGCCATGTCGACGTTCTTGGCCGACGCGCTGCGCCGCATCAACGGATCGCTGGGCTTTGACGACGAGTCGTATCATCGTGCCCTTGCCGCATCGATGCTCGTGAGCTGCGACAACGCGCATGCCGTACACCCCAACCACGCCGAGAAGTGCGATGCCCGCAATCAGGTTGTACTCAACGGCGGCATCGTCATCAAGGAAGCCGCCAACCAGCACTACTGCACCGATGCCTTTAGCCGTGCGGTGTTCCAGGCCATCTGCGATGACGCCGACGTGCCCACGCAGGCCTTCGCCAACAAGAGCGATATGGCGGGTGGCTCCACGCTCGGTAACCTGTCGAACATGCAGGCGAGCATGCACGCCGTGGACGTGGGCCTGCCGCAGCTGGCCATGCACTCGAGCTACGAGACCGGCGGCGTGCGCGACGTGATGTACGCCATCCGTGCCCTCACCGCCTTCTACGAGCGCAACCTAACCATCAACGGCGCCGAAAGCGTGGAGCTCTAAAATCTGCCAAAAAGGGACAGGTTCATTTTGGCAGGTTTTATCTGGGAAAATGCCGCAATGCCAACAGCTGGACAGAATTGTTAAGACACCGCAGGTTGGGCAAACGTCAGCGAGCGATGTCCAGAGCGAACAAGTTGGCATGAAAAAGGCAAGGCATAGACCTTCTGGTCATGCCTTGCCTTTTGAATGGCAAATTGTCGCTCTGGGCGGCGCACAGCGTCGACCGGTCCGCCGTTCGTTAGAACGGCGGAACCCTAGTGCTCGATCCAGCAGCGCAGGGTCTCGCCTGCCTGCAGGTGACGCAGATTCTCCGCGGCAATGTCGACCACATTGTTGAGCGTGGCTGCCAGGTGGAACCAGCCGGAGACGTGTGGCGTGATGAGCATGTTGGGCGCATCCCACAGCGAGCTTGTCTCAGGCAGCGGCTCGGGGTCGGTGACGTCGACCGCGGCGCCGGCGAGATGTCCCGACTCCAAGGCGGCAACCAAGTCGTCGGCGACCACAAGATCGCCGCGGCCGCCGTTGGCAAAGAAGGAGCTCGGCTTCATCGCGGCAAAGAACTCGGCGTTCGCCAGGCCGCGGGTCTCGGGTGTGCTGGGCATAAAGGATGCGACGATGTCAGCCTCGGCTAGGCGCTCGGGCAGGGCGTCCATGCCGTCCATGTCCTCAAACACAATGGGGTAGACGAGCGGATGGCGCTTGATGCCGCGGACGTGTGCGCCCATGCTGCGGCAGAGCGTGGCGAAGTGGCCACCGATATCGCCCGCGCCCAGCACCAGCACATTGGCGTTTTTGAGCGAGGTGACCGGCCCCAAATCCTCCCAGCGATGCTCGCGCTGCAAGTCGTGATAGTCGGGCAGGCGCTTCATCATGGAAAGGACCATGGCAAACATGTGCTCGCTCACGGCTTGGCCGTAGGCGCCCACCGAGCAGGAAAGCTTGGCGTCGGCCGGCACGGTGCCGGCGGCAAGGTAGTCGTCATAGCCGGCGGTCTGCAATTGCAACAGCTGGAGATGTTCGCATGCCGTGAGCATGCCAGGGTCGATGTTGCCCAAGATCACGTCGGCATCGGCGACCTGCTCGCGCGTGGCGGCGTCGGAGCTCGTGTAGATAAAGTCCTCGCCCGGAGCGCTCGACTCAAGAATTGCGCGATGGCGGTCATTGACGGGCAGCAAAACCAGGATGTTCACAAGCAGTCCTCTCCGCTCGACCTGCCAAAAAGGGACAGGTTTATTTTGGCAGGTTTTATCAGGCAAAACGTTCAAATAAAACGCCGGGCTTCGCGATGGTTAACATATCCATCGCGAAGCCCGGCGCATCCACGGCTACCAGCTCAGCAGTTCGTAGCCGTCCTCGGTCACCACGAGCTGCACCTCGCACTGGGCCGAATCGCTGCCGTCCTTGGTGCGCACGCACCAGCCGTCGCCCTTGCTGATTTTGATGTCGGGCGCTCCGGCGTTGACCATGGGCTCGATGGTAAAGACCATGCCCGGGGCCATGATGGTGTCCACATCGGGTGCCTCGGTGGTAAAGCCCACAAACGGGTCCTCGTGGAACTCCTTACCGATGCCGTGTCCGCCGTACTCGCGCACCACGCTAAAGCCGGCGTCCTCGACCGTCTTTTGCACGGCCTCGGCCATCACGGACAGCGGTAGCCACGGCTTGACGGCCGCCAGGCCCGCCTCCACGCTGGCGCGGGTGACGTCGACAAGACGCTGGCGCTCGGCAGAGACCTCGCCGATGCAGAACATGCGGCTCGAGTCGCTAAAGTAGCCGTCCAAGATCGTGGAGCAGTCCACGTTGATGATGTCACCCTCGTGCAGCACGTCCGTATCGCAGGGGATACCGTGACAGACCACGTCGTTGATCGAGGTACACACGCTCTTGGGGTAGCCCTCGTAGTTGAGGTCGGCCGGCGTGCCACCGTGCTCGACGGTGTAGTCATAGATCATCTGGTCGATCTGGTTGGTGGTCATGCCCGTGGCGATGTGCTCGCCTACGTAGTCGAGCACGCCCACGTTGATGGCGGCGGAGCGCTTGATGCCCTCGATATCGGCGGGCGTCTTGTAGAGCGTGCGGGGCAGAACCTCCCAGCCCTCTTCCCACAAGCGCTCGAGGCGCTCATCAAAGGTGCTATGGCATTTCTTATATTTTTTGCCGCTGCCGCACCAGCAAGCGTCGTTGCGGCCGGGCACGGGTCCTTTGTCAAACATGGCTAACTTCCTTTCATCCGCAGCTAGTATAGCCCACCCACGCGTCTATAAAAGTTGCGGTGATATAGTTCCGATTTAAGCGGTTTAACAGCACAAATAGGAACTATATCACCGCAACTGATGGGGCGGGATGGCGGGCACTGGCTGCTGCGTGGTTTTGCTAGTAGCTCACCTGGCAGGGGATGCCGAGGGCTTGGACGCGTGCGGCAATCGTGTCGAGCACCTCGGGCACCGCTTTAGCAAGGCCGGCGACCGGTGTCTCGCGCGCCACCGTGTAGATAGTCGCCTCCTGCGGGCGAATGCGTTCGAGCGCCGCGAGCCAAGGGCCGACGTACTCCTCGCCGGTGTTATCGAGAGACTTGCCTCGGTACTCGCCGCTCAAAAACATCGTCTGGATAATGACGTGGCCGTTAAAGCTCGCGAACGTTTCGATCTGGTGCTCTACATCGTAGGGGCCAACGGGCTGGTCGAGCAGCTGGATAAAAGCCGGGTCGACCGTATCGAGCTTGAGGATGTTGTCGTCGACCATCATGAGCGCATCGTGTACCTGGGGACGGTCAGCGCGCGTGCCGTTGGAAAGCACGGCAATCTTGGTGTTTGGGGCCAGCTGGTCGCGCAGCGCGATGGCACCGGCGATGGCCTGCGGAAACTCAGGTGCGGCGGTTGGTTCGCCGTTGCCTGCGAAGGTGATCACATCGGGGAGCTCGCCCTCGGCTGCCATTTCGCGCAGCTTTGCCTCGAGTGCGCCGAGTACCACGGCGGCTGTGTTGTACGGCTCATGGCAGGGGCGCTCGGCGTTGAGGCCGTTTTCGCAGTAGATGCAGTCGAACGTGCAGATTTTGCCGCTGGCCGGCATCATGTTGACGCCGAGCGAGAGACCAAGGCGACGGCTGCGAACGGGCCCAAAGATGGGGCTGGCATTCAAAAACGTAGACATAGGCATATGCTCCTCAAGACAATTGTGCCTAAGCATAGCATCGGCTCCAAAGCAAGGTGCGGGCCCTTGCTTTACAAGTTTCGTTTTTTCACGTCGCTCATTATGCGGTGCCATGAAAAGCCTCGGGTCGGGTACAGTTAATCTGTTAACAAGGCGTAAGGCAATGCGGGCCCATCCAACCGTACTGACGTGCAACTGGATGGGCGTTGATGATGGGGGCACAACATGGATTTTACGGTCGAGAATGCGGGCACCACGATTGCCTGTCGCGAATATGCCGGCCCGGATGTGTCGCCTGATGCTCCTGCCTTGGTGTGCGTGCACGGCGCTTGTGTCGACGGCACATTTTTCGACGGTATCGCTTGTGAGCTCAGCCGCAACTACCGCGTAATTGCCTACGACCGCCGCGGCTGCGGTGGCAGCAGCGATGCGGCAGACGGCAGCTATGATCTTGCCGCTCAGGCCGCCGACCTGCAAGCCGTGATCGAACACGTTGGCGCTCCGGCAAATGTGCTTGCGCATAGTGCCGGTACGTTGGTTGCGCTGGAGCTTCTTCGCACCGAACCCCATCTCGTCGCCCGTGCGATTCTGCATGAGCCGGCTGTGTCGGCCAAAGGTGTCGGTATGGGCGCAGCTCCGGTTTTGCTCGATATGATTGCGGCGGGAAAGGTTTCAAGGGCGCTCCGGCTTTTCTTGGGAGCCCTCGGCGACTTGGACCCCGAGGCTCCTGGGACGACCGAAGCGGAAGCCAAGCATGCCCTGCGCAATGGTCGTTGCTTTATGGCCAATGAATACGGAACAAATATGACACATGCTCCCGACTGGGAGCGCGCCCGCGAATCAAAGGCGGTGTCGGCTGTGTTTTTGGGCGAGATTTCGGTTGGTACACCCCGCGAGGCTGGTACGCGAGCGGCTGCCGAATATCTCGATTGCCCCCTTGTGACGATCCCGGGCGCGCATAACGGTTTGCGCGATCGCCCCGTTACGGCGGCAAACGCCGTTCGCGATGTCTTGGAGCGTTAGAACGCTCGATGACCTGCGGGGAGGGGGACTGTTAGCGTTTCGTCATTGTTAACGAATGCGCCCATAACCACGCGCCCGCGGCTCCATTACCGCCGTTTGCCAGGTCATAAAAATGTAAGGTTGATTTCCGATCTCAGCCGAACACATTGAGCTGATGGCTCGCTCCCGCAGTT
>URNM01000044.1 GCA_900549185.1 uncultured Collinsella sp.
GCCATGATGGTGCGGGCGACGCCGTCGTGGTCGTTGTCGTATTCGGTGATGGCGTCGGCGGCCTCGCGGTCTTCGGGCTCGGCGTTGATCATGGCCATGCCGTGGCCCGCTGCCTGCAGCATGGGGATGTCGTTGATGTTGTCGCCGAACGCCCAAGCGTCGGCGAGACGCTCGCCCAGGTGCTCGCATAGCCACGTGAGGGCCGTTCCCTTGGTGGCGCCCTCACCCATGACCTCGATATTCATGGCGTACGAACGCGTGACCTCAATGCCTCCGAGCGTGTCGAGCGCCGCCGCGATGGCGTCGCGATCGGCCGGGTCGTGCCAGTACATGGCGATACGTTCGAGCGTCTCGACCTCGTCGATCTTGCTGTCGATATCCATGTCGATCGGTGTTCGTGTGCGCTTGAGCGAAGCCGCGATGTGGGGGTCACCGCCGCAGAACTCATCCAGGCGCCCGTAAAGCGAGCGGGGGAGGAAGCACTGTCCATCCGCGAAGATATCGAAGGTCACATCGTGGCCGGCGGCAATGCGATGGATGCGGTGGGCAATGCCGCAATCGAGCGGTCGGCTCAAGATGCACGTGGCGCGCGAGGCATCGGTGGGCGTATCCTCGTCGAGCTGCCAGACGCTGGCGCCGTTGGCACAGACCGCGTAGTGCACGGAGGGATGGGCGAGAATGGGCTCAAAGATGCCCGACAGCGGACGCCCCGTGCAGGGAACAAACTCGATGCCACGACGTGCGAGCTCGTCGAGCATTGCCCAAGTGGCGTCGCTCATCTGCTTATCGCTCGTCAGCAGCGTTCCATCCATATCGGAAAACACAATCATTCGCTGCAATCCTTTCTACTGGCACAAAAAGCGTGGCCGAGGGCGGTGATGCCCTGGCCACGCTCGGGTTCTATAACGGTCTGCGTCCTAACGATCGGCGAGCGGCTTGTACTCCAGCGGCTCGATAACCGGGCGATACGCGGGACGGATGATACGGTGCGCGCAGAAGAGCTCTTCCATGCGGTGCGCAGACCAGCCGGCCATGCGGGCGACGGCGAACAGCGGCGTAAAGAGCGTCTCGGGCACGCCGAGCATCTTGTAGATAAAGCCCGTGTACAGGTCGATGTTGGCACAGATGGGCTTGGTCATGCCGTGATCGCGCATCACTTGCGGGGCCAGGCGCTCGATGCGCTCGATGAGCGCGAACTCCTCGCCCAGGTCCTTCTTGGCGGCAAGCGTGCGCGCGTAACGACGGCACACCTCGGCACGCGGGTCGCTCAGCGTGTAGACGGCGTGGCCCATACCGTAGATGAGGCCCGTGCCGTCGAAGGCCTGCTTGTCGAGGATCTTGCCCAGGTAGGCCGCGACCTCGTCCTCGTCCTCCCAGTTGGAGACATGCTCGCGGATGTCCTCGTGCATAGACACGACCTTGGCATTGGCGCCGCCGTGGCGCGGGCCCTTGAGCGAGCCGATAGCCGCGGCGTAGGCGGAATACGGGTCGGTGGCCGAAGACGACAGCACGCGGCAAGCGAAGGTGGAGTTGTTGCCGCCGCCGTGCTCGGCATGCAGCATGAGCATAACGTCGAGCAGCATCGCCTCATCGCGGGTGAACGCCATGCCGCCGCGCAGGACCTGTAGGATGGTCTCGGCGGTGGAGAGACCGGGCGTAGGGTGCGGCACGTGAACCTCGGAGCCGCGAAGCTTGGCGACCGAGGCCATGTGTGCGAAGGCGGCGATGCGCGGGAGACGTGCGAGCATGGAAATGGCGACGTCGATTTCGTGCTCAGGCGTGATCACGTCTGGTTCGGCATCGAAGGCGTAGAGCAGCAGTACGGCGCGCTGGAGCACGTTCATGATGCTCGACGACACCGTGGTCATAGGGAACTCTTTAACGTACTCGTCGCTCAGATGTCTAAAGGCGCCCAGGCGCTCGCAAAAGCCGTCGAGCTCTTCCTTGTTGGGCAGCGAGCCCGTGATAAGCAGATAGGCGACTTCTTCGTAGCCGTAGCGATTCTCGGCCTGGGCATTGTTGACCAGATCCTCGATGCTGTAGCCGCGAAGCGTGAGCTTGCCCTGATCGGGCACGACCTTTCCGTCGACCTTGTTGTAGCCGTGCACATCCGAGATACGAGTGAGGCCCGCGACCACGCCCGAGCCGTCGGCATTGCGCAGGCCGCGCTTGACATTGTGCTCTTCGAACAAGCCCTCGTCATAAGGGTCGGTCGGCAGGCCGTGGTAGAGGCTTTCGCTCTCAGACGAAATCTGGCGGCTTGCTTCGTAATCCAGAACCAGTCGGCTCAAGTGGTCATCGAAGCGGTAATAGATTTTCTTGGCGTCGTAGGCCATGCGCGCTCCTCTCCGGGCCGCATCGGGGTGGCTTGCATGGGCATGCGCGCGTCAGGCTATCCCCAGCGGCTTGTTCGCTACAGGCGGTACATAAAGTTAAAGACGTCCTCGCGCTGGATGGACACGTTGACGCCCGAAAGCTCGCCGGCCTCGGCCAGGGCCTTCTGCAGCTCAGCGAAGTCGAGCTTGGACTCGGCGGTATCGGCCAGCATGGTCATGGTGAAGATGTCCTCGATAATGGACTGCGTGATGTCGCGGATGTCGACGTTGGCCTCGCCCAGGACGCGGGTGACGCCGGCGACGATGCCGGGGCGGTTCTTGCCAAGGACGGTGATGACGATACGGGAGGACGAGATCTCGGCCATGGGAAACCCTTTCGCGTGGTTGCGGCGTGCGGGGGCGCTCCGCTACGGTACAGTGTTCATCATTGTACCTGTCTGGCGCCAAAAGGAGTGTGCTTGCTGCGGCGTTACACGTCTGCAACATGGATGAAGGTTCGATGGGGTGCGTGCTCGCTGAGGTTGGCCACGCCGCATTGCACAAAGACCGTGAACCTTTTGTGGGACGTGCGGTGCCGTGGTAACATAACCAAGTTTGTTGTCTTGGTCGGAAACCAAGACGCCTTATGCGCTGATCGGTAACCAGCGCCTGACTAATAAGGAGTCCTACCATGAAGCAGGGTATCCATCCCCAGTATGTCGAGTGCACGGTGACGTGCTCCTGCGGCAACACCTTCAAGACGCACGCTACCGTGTCCGAGATGAAGGTCGAGCTTTGCAACGAGTGCCACCCGTTCTACACCGGCCAGCAGAAGTTCGTCGACACCGGTGGACGCGTCCAGCGCTTCGCCGACAAGTTCGGTGGCGCCGCTGCCGCCCAGCTCAAGAAGGCTGAGGAGGCCAAGGCTGCCAAGGCCGCCAAGGCTGCTGAGGCCGAGGCCGCTCGCAAGGCCGCCGCTGAGGCTAAGGCTGCCGAGAAGGCTAAGCGTGCCGCTAAGTTCGCCGAGGAGGCTGCCAAGCAGGCCGCCGAGGCTCCCGCAGAGGCTCCCGTCGAGGAGGCCGCTGCCGAGGCCGAGACCACCGAGGCTGCTGAGTAAATAGCTCGCCGCGGAATCGCTCGCATTCATGGCATAAGGGCCGTGCATCCGTTTGGGTGCGCGGCCCTTTTCTTTTTATTGGTGCAAACGAACCTGTCTCCATGGCACCAGATTGGTACGAAGGGGACGGATTGGTTTGCGCCAAATTGCAGAGTGGCAGCGTTTTCCCAGATAAAACCTGCCAAAATAAACCTGTCCCTTTTTGGCAGGTTGGTCGTAGTTATTACGTGGCGGTCGAGGTCGACCGTATAGGCCGCGCCTTGTTTGGCTAAAGTACATTTATCTGTGTTTAACTCGCCCAAGGCTGCATGGCGTGGGCGATGGCCAAAAAGGAAAACCACATGGGATTCATGTCAAAGCTGCTGTCCTTTGGATCCGATAAGGACCTTAAGCGCTACTACAAGATCGTCGACCAGATCAACGGTCTTGAGCCCCAGTTTGAGAAGATGACCGAGGAGGAACTCCGCGCCCAGACCGATAAGTTCCGTGAGCGTTACGCCAACGGCGAGTCGCTCGACGACATGCTCCCCGAGGCTTTTGCCACCGTGCGTGAGGCTTCCAAGCGCATCACGGGCATGCGTCACTTTGATGTACAGCTCATCGGCGCCATGGCGCTGCACGAGGGGCATATCGCCGAGATGAAGACCGGCGAAGGCAAGACCCTGGTCTCCACGCTGGCCGGCTACCTCAACGCTATCGCCGGCAAGGGCGTGCACGTCGTTACCGTCAATGACTACCTGGCCAAGCGCGACTCCGAGTGGATGGGCCGCATCTACAAGTACCTGGGCATGACCGTCGGTCTGCTGCAGAACAACATGCCGCTCGAGCTTAAGCGCCCGGCCTACCAGGCCGATGTCACCTATGGCACCAACTCCGAGTTCGGTTTCGATTACCTGCGCGACAACATGGTCACCCGCCCCGAGCAGCGCGTGCAGCGCGGCCACCATTACGCCATCGTCGACGAGGTCGACTCCATCCTGATCGACGAGGCCAGAACGCCGCTCATCATCTCGGGCGCCGGCACCAAGTCCGCCAGCACCTACAAGGACTTCGCGCGTGCCGTGCGCGGCCTTGAGCGCGGCGAGGACGTGTCGCACGACATGCTCACCGCCACCGAGGACGTCGAGCCCACGGGCGACTACGTCATGGACGAGGCCAAGCACACCATCGCCGCCACCGAGCGCGGCCTTAAGAAGATTGAGCGCCGCCTGGGTATCGATGACATCTATGCCGATCTCTCCGGCCAGCTGGTCAACCACCTGCAGCAGGCGCTGAAGGCCCAGTACATGTTCCACCGCGACAAGCAGTACGTGGTCACTAACGGCGAGGTCAAGATTGTCGACGAGTTCACTGGTCGCATCATGGAAGGCCGCCGCTATTCCGAGGGCTTGCACCAGGCCATCGAGGCCAAAGAGGGCGTGCTCGTGCGCGAGGAGAACCAGACGCTGGCCACCATCACCCTTCAGAACTACTTCCGTCTCTATGACAAGCTCTCCGGCATGACCGGTACGGCACTCACCGAGGACGCCGAGTTCCGTGAGATTTATAAACTGCCCGTCGAGGTCATCCCCCCCAACAAGCCCGTGCAGCGTGTTGACCACGAGGACCTGGTGTACCGCACCGTCCAGGCCAAGTACAACGCCGTTGCCGACGACGTCGAGCGACGTCACGCCAAGGGCCAACCGGTCCTGGTGGGCACCGTCTCCATCGAAAGCTCCGAGAAGCTGTCGGCCGCCCTTACCAAGCGCGGCATCGCGCACGAGGTCCTCAACGCCAAGCATCACGAGCGCGAGGCTCATATCGTTGCCCAGGCCGGACGCTACGGCGCCGTGACCATCGCCACCAACATGGCCGGTCGTGGTACCGACATCCTGCTGGGCGGCAACCCCGACGAGCTGGTGCGCGAGCGCCTTGAGTACGAGGGCCTGACCATGGAGGACGTGACGCCCGAGCAGCTCGAGCAGTTTAACGCCGAGGCCAAGGAGACCTGCAAGGCCGAGCGCGAGCGCGTGCTTGCCGCCGGTGGCCTGACCGTCATCGGCACCGAGCGCCATGAGTCCCGTCGTATCGACAACCAGCTGCGCGGCCGCTCCGGTCGTCAGGGCGATCCGGGCGAGACCCAGTTCTACCTGTCGCTCGAGGACGACCTCATGCGCCTGTTCGGCGGCGACAAGATGGACCGCGTCTCCAAAATGATGGTCACCGCCGACATGGGCGACGACATGCCCATCCAGCACAAGATCATCTCCAAGGCCGTCGAGAGCGCCCAGCACAAGGTCGAGAGCATCAACTTCTCCATGCGTAAGAGCGTCCTCGAGTACGATGACGTCATGAACAAGCAGCGCCAGGTCATCTACGCCGAGCGTAACAAGATTCTGGACGGCAAGGACCTGACCGACCACATCACCGAGGTCATGCACGACACGGTGTACCGCTGCGTGCAGGAGTTCTGCACCAAGGACAGCCACGAGGGCGAGCGCGATCTCGAGGGCCTGCGCAAGTGGGTCGTTGAGCTCACCGGCCATATCGATACGCCGAAGTTCCCCGACGAGGACTTCGAGGCCCTTGCTGCCGATGTCCTGGCCTACGTTGAGAAGTGCTACAACATGAAGGCCGAGCGCCTGGGTGAGGACCTCATGCGCGAGCTCAACACCCAGGTCATGCTGCGCGTCATCGATACCCGCTGGATGAACTACCTGCAGGAGATGGACTATCTCAAGACCGGTATCGGACTGCGCGGCTTTGGTCAGCGCGATCCGCTGGTCGAGTACAAGACTGAGGCTTATGGCGCGTTCCAGATGCTCGTCGACACCATGTACGAGGATTACCTGCGCACCGTCCTGCGCATCGAGATCAAGGCCGCCCCGCACGCCGTGGAACACAAGGAGGACCCCGCGCTCGAGGGTGCGCGCTTCTCCGGCCCCGCCGATGTCGATGGCGACAACGGCAACTCGGTGCTGCGCAAGCAGGCACAGGTGCAGGCTCGTACGGCCGTCCAGGGAGGCCCGGCTGCTGTCAACAACGGCGGCAAGGTGACCACCTACCGCAAGTCCGAGAGCGATGACCCTTATGTCAACGTGGGCCGCAACGACCTTTGCCCCTGCGGCAGCGGCAAGAAGTTCAAGTACTGCCACGGCAGGAATCGTTAATGGCCGAGGCTTTAGAGGTAACGCCCGCCGAGCTGGACGCGTTTGCGGACCGGCTCGGCGAGGTCGAGTCGTATCTTCATTTGGACGAGAAGCGCACGCGTGTGACCGAGCTCGAGGCCAAAAGCGTGGCCCCCGGCTTTTGGGATGACGCCGACGCCGCTCGCGCCACCATGGAGGAGATCGCTCGCGCCAAGGAAGATATCGCTGCCGTGGATACCGCGCGCGGCGAGCTATCTGACGCCCGTGCGGCGCTGGAGCTTGCCGAGGAGATGGGCGACGACCCCGATGCTGCCGCATTGCGCGAGGAGGCTGCCGCTACGGCAAAACGCCTGGCCCGCGCAATCGACGATCTCGAGCTTTCGAGCTGGTTTACCGGTGAGTTCGATCACGGCGACGCGATTGTGACCATCAAGCCCGGACAGGGTGGCCTGGAGGCGCAGGACTGGACCTTCATGCTCTTTAAGATGTACATGAAGTACTGCCAGCGTCGCGGCTGGAAGGTCACCATTAACGACTGCCCCGCGGCTGAGGTCATCGGCATCGACCGTGCGACCTTTACCGTCGAGGGCAAGGACGCGTTTGGCATGTTGCGCGCCGAGGCCGGCGTCCACCGTCTGGTGCGCATTAGCCCCACCGACGACAAGAAGCGCCGCCAGACCACGTTTGCCGGCGTCGAGGTTATTCCCGTACTGCCCAATGATATCGACATCGAGATTAGTCCCGACGATATCCGCGTGGACGTGTATCACGCGAGCGGCCCGGGCGGCCAGGGCGTCAACACCACCGACTCCGCCGTACGCGTGACGCATTTTCCCAGCGGCATCGTTGTCACTTGCCAAAACGAACGCAGCCAGATTCAAAACAAGGCCGCGTGCATGCAGATTCTCAAGGCCCGTCTGTACGAGATCGAGCTCGAGAAGCGTGCCGAGGCGCTCGACGAGATCCGCGGACCCAAGACCACGATCGGTTTTGGCAACCAGATTCGCAGCTACGTGCTCTACCCGTATCGGATGGTCAAGGACCTGCGTTCGGGCGTGGAGACCAGCAACGTCGAGGCCGTTCTCGACGATGGCGATCTGGATCCGTTTGTGATCGGCTACCATCGCTGGGCTACCGGCAACGCCGATGCGGAAGGCTCGGACGCCTAGGCACATGGTTGGCTCCGGGTCGATGCAAACACTTCGCAGGGGTGGTATTTGCTCGATGAATCGGTAGAATCGAATATAGCAAGAAGTTCAAAGCGCACTCGTTTGGGTGCGCTTTTTTGAGGGAGGCAGCATGGCATATCGTCTGGACATCAAGCGCATTCTTTCGCTGAACTTCTTTCACGATCTGCCCAAGATTATGCTGGGCTGCGCCCTGGCAGCCATCGCGACGGACCTGTTTTTGATCCCCAACGGTCTTGCTGCCGGCGGCGTTACGGGTCTCGCCACGATTATCCAGGCGGTCGGCGCCTCGCATGGCATATCGCTTCCCGTCGGTATCCAGACCATCGTGATGAATGCCTTGCTGCTGCTGGTCGTTATGCGCGAGGGCGGCATGTTCTACGTGGTGCAGACGGCGACGGGTTTTGTGCTGCTGGGCTTTTTCACCGACCTGTTCGCTCCGTTTGTGGCGCCGCTGGCACATGCCGATTTGATGCTGCCCGCCATGTGGGGCGGCATTATCACGGGCATCGGCTACGGCATGGTGCTACGCGCCGGTGCCAACACCGGCGGCTCGGACACGATCGGCCAGATCATCTCGCGCAATACGTCGCTACCGGTGGGCTCCACCGTCATGGCGATCGATGTTGCCGTGTGTGCTCTCTCGGCCCCGGTCTTCTCGGTCGAAAACGCGCTGTATGCGGGCCTTTCGATGGTCATTAGCGGCTACGTGATCGATGCCGTGGTCGACGGCGGCAACAGGCGCCGTATGGTACTCATCATCTCGGACAAGTTTCCCGATATTGCGGCCGACATCATGTATGGCCTGGGTCGCGGCTGCACCAAGTTTAAGGCGACCGGCATGTACTCGGGTGCCGAGAAGCCGGTGATCATGGTAATCGTGAGTCGTCGCGAGCTCAACACGCTCAAAACCATTGTGCGTGAGCGCGACCCGCGTGCTATTGTGACGGTCGCCGACGTTACGGAGACCTTCGGTGAGGGCTTCAAGGACATTAACGCGTAGGGCCGACTGCGTTCCATCCAAAAGACGTTCACATTGGTAAACCGTTTCATCAGCGGTTCTGCCTGCTAAATTGCTCAAATAATGATAAATACTCTGGTAAAGCTTCCAGTTTCCAGCATAATGAATGGCGTACGTGCATCGCGGCTGGGTTGGGACGACCTTCTGTGCCGTGCGCATCTTGTCTAAAGAGGATGAAAGGAAGGCACAATGAGCGACGAAGAGCTCAAAAAGGTTGCCAACGAGGTAAGGAAGGGCATCGTCACCGGCGTGCACGCTGCCAAGTCCGGCCATCCGGGCGGTTCGCTCGGCGCTGCCGACATCATGACCTATCTGTACTTTGAGGAAATGAACGTCGACCCGGCCGACCCCCGCAAGGCCGACCGCGATCGCTTCGTGCTTTCCAAGGGTCACTGCGCGCCTGGACTGTACGCCGTGCTCGCTGAGCGCGGATTCTTCCCCAAGGAGGATCTCGAGACGCTGCGCCACATCGGCAGCCACCTGCAGGGTCATCCCAACATGAACGACACCCCGGGCGTTGACATGTCCACCGGTTCGCTCGGCCAGGGCATCTCCGCCGCTGTGGGCATGGCCGTTGCCGCCAAACACTGGGGCGACGACTATCGCACCTACGCCCTGCTGGGCGATGGCGAGAGCGAGGAGGGCCAGGTCTGGGAGGCCGCCATGTTTGCCGGCAACCAGCAGCTCGATAACCTCTGCGTGATCGTCGACCACAACGGCCTTCAGATCGACGGCCCCGTCGAGGAGGTCAACGACCCCATGCCGCTCGCCGACAAGTTCCGCGCCTTTAAGTTCCATGTGGTGGAGCTCGCCGACGGCAATGATTTCGATCAGATCCGCGCCGCCTTTGCCGAGGCCCGCGCCACCAAGGGTCAGCCGACCGCCATTATCGCCGAGACCATGAAGGGCAAGGGCGTCTCCTTTATGGAGAACCAGGTGGGTTGGCACGGTAAGGCCCCCAACGATGAACAGTTTGAGCAGGCCATGGCAGAGCTCACGGCCGCCGGAGAGGAGCTCTAGGATGGCAGACGTCAAGAAAATCGCCACGCGCGTAAGCTACGGCGAGGCCCTCGTCGAGCTCGCCAACGAGCACGATGACTTTGTGGTCCTCGACGCCGACCTGGCCGCCGCCACGCAGACCGGCAAGTTTAAGGCCGCCTGCCCCGACCGCTTCTTCGATGTGGGCATTGCCGAGAGCAACCTGATGGGTGTTGCCGCCGGTATCGCAACCACCGGTCGCGTTGCCTTTGCGAGCAGCTTTGCCATGTTCGCCGCCGGCCGCGCCTTTGAGCAGGTCCGCAACTCCATCGGCTACCCGCACCTTAACGTTAAGATCGGTGCCACGCACGCCGGCATCTCGGTGGGCGAGGACGGCGCCACGCACCAGTGCTGCGAGGATATCGCCCTGATGCGCGTCATCCCCGGCATGACCGTGATCGTTCCCGCCGACGACGTCGAGGCCCGCGCCGTGACGCGTGCCGCCTACGAGTGCGACGGCCCCGTGTACATGCGCTTTGCCCGTCTGGCCTCGCCGGTCATCAACGACCCTGAGACCTACAAGTTCGAGGTGGGCAAGGGTATTGTCATGCGCGAGGGCGCCGACGTCACCATCATCGCCTGTGGCCTGATGGTCGGCGAGGCGCTCGAGGCCGCCGAGCAGCTTGCTGCCGAGGGCATCGATGCCGAGGTCATCAACATGCACACCATCAAGCCCATCGATGCCGACCTGATTGTCAAGAGCGCCACCAAGACCGGCCACGTCGTGACCGTCGAGGAGCACTCCGTGATCGGTGGCCTGGGCAGCGCCGTTGCCGATGTCCTGTGCGAGCAGTGCCCGACGCCGCTCAAGAAGATTGGCGTCAACGACACCTTCGGCGAGTCCGGCCCGGGTGCCGAGCTCCTGCACAAGTACGGCCTGGATGCCGCCAACATCGTGGCGACCACCAAGGAGTTCTTGGCCTAAGGCATTTTGCTTTGGCCTTGACCTGAGAGCCGTTCCCGCGCTGGATAATAAATAAGCCGGGGTGCCTTTCGTGTGGGGGCACCCCGGCTTTGTGTTTGGGGGAGGCAGATAAGAAACTAGAGGAGCTTCACGGTTGGGGCCAGGGCGTTGGCGAAGATGTCGTCTGCTTTGAAGAGCGTTTTAGAATCCGGTGCGTTTGCGGCTTTCATTTCGGAGACGATGGTGTCGAATGAGATGGCTCCCAAGGACTGTAAATCGAGGGTCTCGCGAGCGGCATCATCCGAGCAGATGCTGGAGCTGGATGAGAATTTGGAAAGATGGGACGTCGCGGCTTCGTAGGCCCAGCGACGAATCCAAATATCGACATAGCGACCGCTGCCAAGGTTGATGTCCTTTACCAACGAACCACTGACATCGCCAGCAACCTGTGCTTCGTGGCCGTATCCGGTGAGACTACCGATGTACTTATCTGGATAGGCAGTCGAATATAAGCATATCGAATCCCCCTCGACCTTCGCCGTGACCCTGCCGTCCCAGTACTCGGGCAGGTCGACACTGAAGGTTTGGGCCTCGATGTGGCGTGCGGCGGCTTTGCGCTGTTCCTCGGCCTGGCGCGCCGCTTCCTCTTCGGCGGCTTTCTTGGCCGCGACGGCGGTGTCGCGGCGGTTCGTTGCGGCGTGTTGCAGCGCATCGACGTTGGGCGCGTTCTTACCCTTGTATGCCATGGCGAGTGTCACGGCGTCGTTGATCTCGTCGTCGGTCACGTCGACAGCATCGATGGGCGTAAAGTCCAAAACCGAATCCTGCTCGGCGAGTTCTGCCAAGTCGATCTTCTCGCCCTTAGCAAAAGCGTCGTCGATCGTAAGCTCGGCCTTTGTGCAAGGCACCTGGTAGATAGTGCCATCGGCGGCGATGGGGGAGCCTGCCGCCTTGAGCGTGTACTTGCCCTGGATAAGCTTGATGCCCGAGCCGTCGGATGCGACATATTCGACCTTATCGATCTTCTTCCCGTCGACCGTCTTGCCCTTTACGCGCACCGGCACACGCGAGGCGCCGTTATCGGTGTCCCACCCTTCAGCCTTTACGCTCACCACGAGCGCATGCTTGGAATGCGCCGACTCATACTGCTCCTGCTCCTGAACATGCTGCTGATACAGTTGATACGCCAGCCCACCGCCCCCGCCAACAACGATTACCGCCGCGCAGACGATAGCGATCACGACGCCTTTCTTGGGCTTTTTGCTGGGGGCGGGCGAACCCACAGGTGCCGGCGCAACCTCAGGGTTGGCTACGGGTATAGCCTGTGTCCCGTCAAGCGCGGCCCCGCATCCCACGCAAAACCGAGCCTCATCAGCAAGTTCAGCACCACAATACGGACAAACCATACCAACCTCCAGCAAGCCTAGAGCTACCCATCTAGCCCAACTGTAAAGCGAAAACCCCACCCCAAGTTGCGCAACAATGAGCCCCAACATAAGTTGCGGTGAAATAGGGACTGATGAGGGCTTTTAACTGCTAAAACAGTCCCTATTTCACCGCAACTTCTAAAGAGGCCCCATAGTAGCCGCAGGCCGGGCACAGGGTTACCTCCCAAATCTATCCGCAGCGCAGGCCGGCGTTTGTCCGCAGCTCCGCAGGAGCAGGACAAATGCCGGCCATGCGCGAGGACGATTTGGGAGGTAACCCTGTGCCCGGCCGGACAGATCCCAAAGCCGCCATGCTTCTTATGTGCAGCAAAGGCAATCCTGCTAAAATACAAAGCGCTCATGTAGTTTAAACGCACGACGATAAGGAGCACCAGTGGGTAACCACTTCCGTACCTCCGGTGCGGGCGATGAAGCCCCCAAGACGCAGCCGAGCGTCGCGGGCAATCGTTTCGCCACTCCGGATTCAGAGGATCAGCTGTTTAGCCCGATCCCCGCACAGCCGGCAGATCAGGCACAGCCGGCGGCAGATCCCTTTGCCTACAACCCCAACAACGATGTTGCGCTTTCCGGCACGGCTGGCTTTGAGCCCGTTCAGACGGTGACCGCCCGTGTGGCTCAGCCTCAGATGAGCGCCGCCACGCCGCAGCCTACCATGGCCGGCATTCCCGACCCCTTGGCCCCTGCGACGCCGGCTCCTCAGCCTGCGCAGTCCGGTCTCTTTGCCGCTATTCCCGACCCCACGCAGCCTGCTGCCCCGGTGGTCGAGAGCGATCAGGCAGCCGAGGCCGCAAGCCTCGATAACGCGCTCAACAACCCCGATTTTACGTCGGTGTTTGCGCCCATCGATCCGCAGGCCAGCCGCAAGAAGATGGCCAAGCAGGCCGGTGTCGAGCCCGTCATCCTTATGGAGCATGTCACCAAGATCTATCCGGCACAGCCCAACAAGCCTGCACTCGACGACATCAACATCGAGATCTATCCGGGCGAGTTCGTCTTCCTGGTCGGTCACTCCGGCTCGGGTAAGACCACGCTGCTGTCGACGCTCAACCGTGACGTCAAGCCGACGAGCGGCCGCATCCTGGTTGCCGGTCAGGACCTCATGAAGATCAAGAACCGCAAGGTTCCGTTCCTGCGCCGCCAGATTGGCGCCGTGTTCCAGGACTTTAAGCTTCTGCCGCAAAAGACCGCCTACGAAAACGTGGCGTTTGCCCTGCAGTGCATCGGCAAGCCCAAGGGCGTCATTCGCAGCCAGGTGCCCGAGGTGCTGCGTCTGGTCGGCCTGGCCGATCAGATGGACTCGCTGCCCGACCAGCTTTCCGGTGGCGAGCAGCAGCGCGTTGCCGTCGCCCGCGCTATGGTCAGCCGTCCGCCGCTGCTGAGCT
>URNM01000045.1 GCA_900549185.1 uncultured Collinsella sp.
GAGATCGCTCAGTGTCTCGTGGGCTCGGAGATGTGTATAAGAGACAGCTCCAAGGAGGTCGATGCGGTGGAGAAGCGCCGCGTTGCCGGTGAAGCCGCGGGCGACCTGGCGGCACTCGATGCTGAGCTTGCCAGCGTGTTTGAGGCACTGGCCGGCGCGGGTGTCACGGCCGATGCCAAGGCGACCGAGTACGGCTCTATGCTCTATGCCAAGAAGCCCGGCGACGGTTCCGCCCGCGAGCAGGCCGCGAGCTGCCAGCGCGTGATTGGCGGCCTGGCAAACATCGTCCACGAGTACGCCACCAAGCGCTATCGCTCCAATGTGACGAACTGGGGCATGGTGCCCTTCCAGATGGAGGCCGAGCCCAACTTTGAGGTGGGCGACTACGTCTTTGTGCCGGGTATCCGCGCCGCGCTCGATGGCGACCTGAAGGACATCGCCGCCTACGTGGTGCGCGCCGACGGCACGGTCGAGCAGATTGAGCTCTACATTTCCGATATGACTGCCGAGGAGCGTGCCATCGTCAAGGCCGGTTGCCTGATCAACTACAACAAGTTCAAGGCCGCTGCCGAGTAACGCACTTAATTGTCCGTCCGGGGCTTACCCTTTTCCGCCCGCTCACGCGCTTCGCGAGGGTTGCGTTCGGGAAAGGGTAAGCCTCGGGCTACATTTCTGCGTTCTCGTTGGGTCTTGAGGGACGCTAATAAATAGACTTGCTTGATGCCGCCTCTGTTATCGGGGCGGCTTCTTTTTGTCGAAAACCGCCACAAAGGGGACAGGCACCTTTGTGGCGGTGGGGAACGAGCTCGATGTTGCCGTGCTCGTTGAACGACATTCTAATGAGCGTCCCTACAGGATTTCATCCGGGCTGGCGGGTTTGGTTGTTTTGGGGATGCCGAGTTTGGATGACGCGAAATCGTCAACATTGTCCTTAATTCCGTCTTTGGTGTAGACAGTGACCATATAGGTGCTGTGTCCGAATTCGCCCTTGTCGCGTGTTGCCCAGGCATCCCAGTAGGCGGCCCCGTTTCGCCCTTTGATTTTTCCGACACGGCGGAGTTCTGTTCGCTTTAATTTCCGGTTGCTATAGATGGTTCGACCGGCTTCCGCGGTGAGCCCGCACTGTCCAAGCAGCTTGTCGAGGACTTGGTTCATGTGGCGCTCATCGGTGTTTGGTGCGTAGTCGTAGGCGAGGGTGATGGAGTCGAGTGGCTGGTCGTCGATCAGATAGTTTAGCGCCTGAGGTTCAAGGCAGAAATAGGGGGAGCATCCGTCGACCTTGCCGAGCAACGGTAACTTGGACTGCCAACTTCCGGTGGGAATTGCATATTCGTAGAACACGCCACGGCAGACAAAGGAGAGCGAGGTGGCACGCGAGCCGGCGTCGATCATCCCGCAAAGATCGAAGGGCGAGGCGATACCAAAAGAAAAGGGCGTGATGACGATAAGGAAGAGCATCACGATGGGTATGGCGAGAATGGCGATGACGTTGCGGCCGGTGGAATGAGACGGCTTCATATGCGCTCCTCGAGACAAAGATCTGTTGAGGATAGGCAGAAATGGATATGTTCAGAGAACAATTCAAGTTTAATCTCATGGCGCGAGATGGTCGACCGTTAGCGTCGAAAACCACCACAAAGGTGCCTGTCCCCTTTGTGGTGGTGAGGAGCGCGCGGCTTCTTTTGGTAATAGTGTTAGCTGGCGGTATCATTAGTGCAGGTGGCGAAGGTTTGCATTGTGGGGTGTTTTGCCGTGAGCCGTTCTGCCCGTATTGGATTGATTGTCTTGGCGCTTGCGATCGCTGTGGTTGGCGCGGGCGCTGTCGGTATGGCATTTCTACCTGCTGCGGTGACGGAGCCGTTGGTCAAGCCTGTGGCTCAATCTGTCGAACTTCTGACCGGCGACGACAAGCCCGAGACCATTACCGTTGATTTTGATGAGCAGCCGGCTGTGCTGGGTATTAGCAATTATCCGAGTATTCAGCTTGGGGCCATGCGCTATACCACGGATACAAGCCTGATCGATAGGGCGTCCGAGCTACTCAAGGGCAAAACATTTAAGCGTTGGTACGGATATGCGTCCTATCGGGCAAAAGCGAACGACATGGTTGGCGGATGCCACTCTTCCATCGAGCTGGACACTGCAAACGGCGCAAAGTTATGTGATGTCTCGTACGATCCGGGTTACGAGGGCAATGAGGGTCCGGGTATTTACATCATGGCCGGCGATGCAGCCTATGTCATGGAGGGCGACCAGGCCGAGCTCAACGATTTTATGGGTCAGTGTATCCAAGATGCCTATGAACAGACCTGCTTGCCCGACCCGCAGACTGCACGCGATAGTGGGTCTGCCCGTATATGGCTCTTCGAGGATGAGATGCCCTGGAACGCCGAATCGGGAAGCACGGGCTCGGCAAGTAAATAGAGGCTGCAACCACCACAAAGGTGCCTGTCCCCTTTGTGGTGGTTTACATGTCGTGGGAACACTCAGAAAATCTTATATATAGAGACTTAGATTTGTGTATAAGATCGTACAAAGCTGGCAACAATACTTCTCGAACAACGTGAAGCCGCCCCGTAGGGCGGCCGCCCCAAGAGAGGTGATTCCATGAGAATCGATAAGCTAGCAATGACGTCGCGCGAGGCGCTGCAGACCGCCATGAGCACGGCTGCCGACGCGCAGGCCGGCGCGGTAGAGCCGATTCACCTGCTGTCCGCCCTGCTCGGTGCCGGCGAGCGCAATATCTCCGTGATCATAGAGCGCATTGGTGCCGACCCGGCTCAGCTCGCACGCTCCACGCAAGATGCCATCGACCGCGCACCCAAGGTTTCGGGCGAGGGTCAGCAGATGGGCCTGTCCAACGAGCTCGTCCGCGTCATCGAAAAGGCCGAGAAGAAGGCCACCAAGATGGGCGACAGCTTTGTGGTGACCGAGCATCTGCTGATGGCACTTGCCGAGGACAAGGGCGAGGCGGGCCGCGTGCTGCGCGATGCCGGCGTGACCAAGGAGCGCATCGAGCAGGTCTACGAGGAGCTGCGTGGCGATGACCGCGTGACGTCTGCTGAGGACAAGACGCAGTTTGAGGCACTGGAGCAGTACGGCCGCAATATCTGCGATCTGGCCCGTGCCGGCAAGCTCGACCCGGTCATCGGCCGTACCGATGAGATTCGCCGCACCATCCAGGTCCTGTCCCGTCGCACCAAGAACAACCCCGTGCTCATCGGTGAGCCGGGCGTCGGCAAGACGGCCATCGTCGAGGGCATCGCTCAGCGTATCGTGGCCGGCGACGTACCGAGCACCCTGCGCGACCGCGACCTGATCGAGCTCGACATGAGCGCGCTGGTCGCCGGCGCCAAGTACCGCGGCGAGTTCGAGGACCGCTTGAAGGCCGTGCTCAAGGAGGTACAGAAGTCCGAAGGTAAGGTCATCCTGTTCATCGATGAGCTCCACACCATCGTGGGCGCGGGTGCCACCGAGGGCTCCATGGACGCCGGCAACATCCTCAAGCCGGCGCTCGCCCGTGGCGACTTGCACGCGATCGGCGCGACTACGCTTGACGAATACCGCAAGTACATCGAGAAGGATGCGGCGCTCGCCCGTCGTTTCCAGACCGTGATGGTCAGCGAGCCCACCGTCGAGGACACCATCTCGATCCTGCGTGGCCTCAAGGAGAAGTACGAGATCTTCCACGGCGTGCATATCACCGATAGCGCGCTCGTGGCCGCCGCCGACCTCTCCGATCGCTACATCGCCGACCGCTTCCTGCCCGACAAGGCCATCGACCTGGTCGATGAGGCCGCAAGCCGCCTGCGCATGGAGCTCGACAGCATGCCGGTCGAGATTGACGCCACCACGCGTCAGCTCACCCAGCTGCAGATCGAGGAGCAGGCGCTCATGAAGGAGACCGACGACGCCTCGAAGGAGCGTCTGGAAGCCCTGCGCCAGGAGATCGCCGAGGTCCAGGAAAAGCTCAACGTGCAAAAGGCTGGCTGGCTCAACCAGAAGAACGCCATCGACCACGTGCAGGAGCTCAAGGGGCAGCTTGACGAGGCCAAGAGCGAAGAGGAGCGCGCGACGCGCAACGGCGACCTGGGCCGTGCGTCCGAGCTGCGCTTCTCCGTGATTCCGGGCCTGCAGCAGCAGATTCAGGATTCCGAGGCCGCGCTCGAGGCACAAAAGCAGCAGGACGGCGAGGGCCTCAACGAACAGGTGACCTCCGATGAGATCGCCGAGGTCGTGAGCGCCTGGACCGGCGTGCCCGTCTCCAAGATGATGCAGGGCGAGCTCGACAAGTTGAAGGGCTTGGAGGGCGAGCTGCATAAGCGCGTCATCGGTCAGGACGAGGCCGTCTCCGCCGTTGCCGCGGCCGTGCGCCGCAGCCGTGCGGGTCTCTCCGATCCGGACAAGCCCATCGGCAGCTTCTTCTTCCTGGGTCCCACCGGCGTAGGCAAGACCGAGCTCGCCAAGGCGCTTGCCGAGTGCCTGTTCGATGACGAGCGTGCGCTCGTGCGTATCGACATGTCCGAGTATATGGAGAAGTTCAGCGTCCAGCGTCTGATCGGTGCACCTCCGGGATACGTGGGTTACGACGAGGGCGGCCAGCTCACCGAGGCCGTGCGCCGTCGTCCCTACTCCGTGATCTTGCTCGACGAGATGGAGAAGGCCCATCCGGATGTCTTCAACGTGCTGCTGCAGGTGCTCGACGACGGCCGCCTGACCGATGGCCAGGGTCGCCAAGTGTCCTTCAAGAACACGATCATCATCATGACGAGCAACGTGGGCTCCAAGGCTATCGCCGATCTGTCCGGTAAGGACGAGGAGGAGATGCGCCATCAGGTCGACGCCGCCATGGCTCAGACCTTCCGCCCCGAGTTCCTCAACCGTATCGACGATATCGTGGTGTTTCATCCGCTTGGCATGGCGCAGATCGAGAAGATTGTCGACATCCAGCTCGCCGACGTTCGCGCACGCCTGGCCAAGGAGCGCATGACGCTTGCCATCACCCCGGCGGCCAAGCAGATGCTCGCCGTGGGCGGCCTGGACCCCGTGTTCGGTGCCCGTCCGCTCAAGCGCCTGGTCCAGCGCGAGGTCGTGGACGCCATCGCCGCCGCCATCATCGACGGCACGGTGCGCGAGGGCGATCAGGTGACGGTCGATGTCGACAAGGACGGCGGCTTTACCGTCGTGTGCGACAACACGCCGGCGGCCACCTACGAGGTTCCCGACGCCGAGTAGATTTTGGGCCATGCCTTAAAATCTGTCAGTCGTCTCTAAACGCCAAGGGCGGCGGATCCAATTGGGTCCGCCGCCCTTTTTCGTGCGACAATCGATGATGTTGAACGTGAGTACATGGCAAGGAGCTATGCAGATGAAAGACGAGAATAAGACGAATACGCCGGCGACCGATGCCGCACCCGCCGCACCCAAGCCTGCGCCCAAGCCGGCGCCCAAGCCGCGCGACCCCTACATCCGTGCCGAGAACGAGGACGACGACGGCTACGATCCCTACAGCGATCGCCGCCCCGAGCGCGAGCCGATGTTCGAAGCCGACCCGTGGCGCTGAGTGTCACCCAAAAGGCCACCAATAAGTTGCGGTGAAATAGGGACTGTTTTGCGGTTTGACCAGCAAAAACAGTCCCTATTTCACCGCAACTGCGTTAGGGATTTTTCTACAGGGGGAGGGTAGTCAAAAAAGCCCCGTCCCAAATTGACTGCTCGGGGAGTCGCATTCGAGCTCGGTTGTCCTCTTAGCCACTCGATATCCTTCGGAGCAATAATGGTGAAAAAACTTGCTTAAGTGTTAATCAAGCTACACACAATCTTGCTCTCTAATTAATCAAGAATCAGTATAATTTTGATTAGCTAGAGAGCAAGATTGGAGAATCATGGCATTCAACGACTTGATTGCCCAGAAAATAAAGGACTTTGAACAGCAGGGGGTTCCGCAGGTCTTTGAGCGAGACCTTGATCTGGGAAACCCACAGGAGCCAAAGCGCGACAACATCGTAAATGTGGTTGTGGGGGCCCGCCGTTGTGGAAAGACGTATCGCCTGTATCAGGAGATGCAGCGGCTTCAGGGCCGGGGCGTCGAGCTTGACCGGATGCTTTACTTTAATTTTGAGGACGAGCGCTTGCGCCCGTATGAGCCATCGCTGCTGGCGGACGTGCTCGACACGTTCTATGCGCTGTATCCTGCTGCTCGAACCGAGGGCGCTTACATTTTCTTTGACGAGATCCAGGAAATTCCCGAATGGGGTGCGTTTCTGCGGCGTGTAGTCGATACGGAGAAAGCGACCGTCTATGTGACGGGATCTTCTTCTAAGATGCTGTCCTCAGAGCTTAAGAGCGAGTTCAGGGGTCGTTCTCTTATACGGGAGCTTTTTCCGTTGAGTTTTTCGGAATACGTTCGGTATAAGACGGGGAGCGTTTTCGAGCCAGATGCGACCTTTTCCCCAAGCGATGCAGCGCTGCTTCGACATCATCTGATCGGATATCTTGAACGAGGGGGATTCATCGCGACGCTTGAGCAGACGCCCGCAGACGCGATTCAGCTGCTACAGGAATATGCTTCGCGAACGGTCGCTATGGACGTCATTGAGCGTTACGACGTCAAGAACCCTCGCCTGGCATCGCTGTTCCTAACGCGGTGTATGGCATCTTCGGGACGAGAGCTGTCGGTGAACAAAGTGTACAACGAGTTCAAGAGCAGGCAGATACCCGTCAGTCGTAATTCGCTCAGCGACTTACTTGAGTATTATGAGGACGCCTACCTGCTGTTCTCCGTGCCGGAGTTCACGCGTTCACTGGCAAATAACATGCGGTCTGCGTCTAAGGTCTACGCTGTCGATCCTGCGATGTTTGGAGCATTCTCTCCCGCATCGGCATTGGACCAGGGCCAGAGGCTCGAGACCGCAGTGTTCAACGCGCTAAGAAGAAGGACTCCCGCGGTGAGGATCGGATCGGTCTGCCGCCTGCTGATCAAAGAGAAGAGCAAAAGCCATGAGGTGGACTTTGTGGCTGGGGACGCACTTCTCATGCGGGCTTATAGCCTGATTCAGGTGAGTGTGGATATGGCAAGTGAGAAAACGCGCGAGCGCGAAATTGCCGCGCTTGATGCCTCGATGGCCCAGTTCGATCTTGGCGAGTCGGCAATCGTTACCATGGATGAGCAGGCCGATATTCCATGCGAGCACGGTGTGGTACACGTTGTGCCCGCATGGAAGTGGCTCCTTGCCTAATCATCTACGGATCGTGGGGCCAGGACCTCCTGGCCCCTTCATCACGGTTGGGGAGCACCATGATGCGCCCGGCTAGTCCTGGGCTTTGATGCTCGGCAGGAGAATCTGGGCGAGGTAGTCGCATTCGAGCTTGGTGGCAGCGTCGGCCTTGCCGTCTTTACCGACCAGGTCGTTTTTGATCTGGCTATAGGTGTAGCGGTTGCCGGCCGTAAGCTCGACAAGCTCAATGGCCGTGTCCATGGGGTAGGTCGACACGGGGTCTTGCGTGCGCCCGTTGATGGTTTGCGGAATCACGTACGGATAAACAGGGCCGCTGGTGTAGACGGTGTAGCCGTTGCCTAGGCTGACCGTGCCCAAAACCGTATCGCCGTCGTCGGGCGTAAAAGTCTCGCCGTCGCGCACTGCGACAAGCGTCACGATTGGCGTATTGGCGTCATCGCCCAGATAGATGCACAGCGTGCTGCCGTTTTGCCAGGTGGCAACCTTACCGTACCACTCAACCGGAATATCGAGTTGATACAGATCCGTCGCCTTGTGCCGAGCATCGGCATCGCGCGCGGACTGTGCCTCGCTTGCGCTTACGGCGTTGGCGGCGGCATCGCGGCGCGTAATTGCCGCCTGCTGGAGTATCTTTGCCGCGGCGGCAGAGCTCGCGCCGCCTTCCTCGGCATACTTGGCGGCGGCATCGATCTGGTCGTCAGTCACCGTGTCGGCCGAAGGCACCTTGAGCTTAAAGGTGGCCTGGGCACTCAAATCCTGCCCATCGTTCTTAATGGTGACCTGCGCCTTGGTGGTCGGCACGGTGTAAATGGTACCGTCGGCTGCGATGGGGGACCCAGCGATGGAGAGCGTATAGTCACCGGGTAGCAGCTTGATGCCGCGACCATGTTCGTCAACGTAGAGCGTCTCGCTCACGGAAGAACCGTCGGAATCCTGGCCGCTCACCTGCACGGGAATCTTGGAGCCAGTTGAGCAGTCGAGGCCCGCGGCATGCACGCCAATCTGCACCGACATCATCGTGTGCGCACTGGCGGCGACAGCGGCAGCCTGCTCTTGCTGATATCCGTTCCAGGCAGCATAGCCTGCGCCGCCGGCGACGAGCGCGACGGCCACAACGCCGGCAACCATCAGGTTGCGGCGCTTGGGCGGCATTTTACGATGACGAACCTCGGCTTCGCGTGCCGAAGGAACAGACGGTAGGGGGATATCGCCCATGGCGATGGTCTCGTCCACGGCAGGCGCAGAGCCCAGGCCGGGGAGCTCGCGGGTCAGCGAATCTTCGGCCGGCAAGCTGCCGAGCAAGATGGTTTCCTCGCTCGTGTCGGATCCGGGCTGGTCGTCGGCCTTGCATTCGGATTCCTCGTGCCCCGCCTCGTCTTCGGTGGGCGCGGCGCTATCGTCTTTTGCATTCCGATCATCGGGCTGCGCCTCGATTTCTGGCTCATCCTGCACATCAACGCTCGGATCGTCAAACGCAATCTCGGCCAGCGCGATCTGGTCTAGGCTCTCCAGGGCCTCGGCACACGCTTCTGCATCTTGGGCCGCATCCTCTTGGCCCATCGTTTCATCTTTCATATATCCCCCAAGCTCAATATCGGGACAACACTGTACCCAAAAACGGGACCCTATAGGGCCGCCGCAGGATTTGAAATCCGATTTTATATATGCGCGTGTTTTTGAATGCAAGCGGGATGAAAAAAGCCCCCGGAAAGCGAGCGAAACGCTTTCCGGGGGCTCTGCGAGACATTGGATTGAAAAGCCTGGCGGGCGGGCCTATGCCCAAGTGCCAACAGCGACCAGCGCGTTACTCAGCGTGCGCGTAATCAACCTTGGCGCGGCGGGCAGTGGCCTTCTCCCAATCGCTGGTGCCCTCAAAGACATCCTGCTTGTAGGGGTTGCGGCCGAGCTTCTTGGCACGGTAGGCGATGTAGATGATTGCGGCGACGTTGGCGATCAGCGCGGCGATCGAGACCGCGGTAGCGGCGCCGGGGTCGAGCGTGGAGTGCGTCACAAAGATGGACTCCTCCTGGAAGTAGGGGAACACCTGGGCAAACATGCACCAAATGGCCAGCGTAAAGGCGCGGTTCTGGATCCAGCCGCCCTTGTTCCAGATAAAGGCGGCGACGGTGGGCGCCAGCAGCAGCGCAAAGCCGCAGAACCAGGAGTGGGTGGGCAGGCAGTTGTAGGTGTAGCAGAAGTTCCAGATATCGTAGGCGATGATGTAGACCCAAGTCATGTCGGGCCACAACATGTCGGTCTGATCCTCGGAGGCGTAGACGCTCCACCAACCGGTCATGCAGAAGATGTTGATGAGACCGGCGATGCCGTTGAACACGTTGTTCCAGCCGGCAAGCTGCGTGGCACCCTCGGAGGTGACCCAGGTGGACTGGCCCAGGACAAAGAAGTGATAGGCGCTCTCGAAGTCGGACACGACGGCGATCATGATGTTGATGGCGACGATCACAAACGGCCACGCGCGGAACCAATGCGCCTTGCCGATCTTGCCCCACTGGTACTTAATGGCAATGAAGCCCCAGCAACCGGCCAGCGCCGCGTACACCTTGGCGTAGTGGAACCAGCTGTTCTGGTACACATGGGTGGGGTTGGTGAGCGCCCACTCGGCGCCCTGTGAGACGCCGATGGCGATGGCGACGCAGTAGATGGTCATGGCCAGCGGAGCCACGCCAAAGATGATTGCCGCGCCCAGCTTGGTGCGGCGGCCGACCTCGTTGAGCACGATCAGGCCAATAAAGACCATGGCCCAGCCGGCCCAGTGGATAAGGGTATCGCTACCCCAAACATCGAACAGCATGCTGCTCTCCTTTCACACGTCCGCGGCCCCTCTTCTGATCGCGGGCAGTTTGGCCAAATGTCGTCAGTTCTGGGGCTTGCGCTCCGGATACTTGGCGGTATAGCCCTCGATGTGGAGCGTCGAGGCGATGATTTCCTTGACCGTCTCGTCGGGCACATCGGGGTGCGTGCGGATATACATCAACAACCCCATGATGAGGGTGTAGAACGTCTCGTAGACATGGTCGATGCGTAGCTCATGATGGGCGACAAAATCCACCACGGTGGTGTCGCAGATATACTGCGCCACGCGTTGGACCACGTTGTGCAGAAAGCCGCCGTAGAGCGCGCCGCTGCTGGAGGTGAGCGTACTCGGCAGCTCGTGGCCGCTGGCGACCAGGCGCTTAAAGAGCGGGGCGACGGTGTCGAGTGCGCCCTCGATATCGCCGACGGTGCGGTTGGCATTCCACTGCTCGAGCTCGGAGATAAAACCGTCGATTGCCTCGTCCATGACGGCGGTGACGGCGGCGTCCATGTCGGCGAAGTAGTGGTAGAACAGCGAGCGCGTGCAGCCGGCTCGCTTGGTTACGGCCGATACCGATAGGTGGGACACGCCCAGCTCGGAGCTTACGGTGCGCACGGCGGCGAGGATCTCGCGACGGCGTTCGTCGCCCGTCAAGCGCTTTGCCGCGCTATCGGATACGGGGGCGGCATCGACCACAGAGGTATCTGCTGCGTTGTTGCCCATGTTTTGCCGCCTTTCATCCTCTTTTGCCTGACCGTTCGCCTAACAGTCTTGAATATTGTTGACGGTTCGTCAATACTATTTTTGACACAATGTCAACAATGGCGGGTGAACGGCATGGGGGCATGCCCGGCCTGCAAAAAAAGAGGGGTGCCGCGGTCTCGCCGGGCTGTGGCAAGAGAAGGGACAACCATGATTCTCAACGGACCGGGGATTAGCTATACCGAGCCCGACATCGGCTCGGAGTTCGTGCCGCCGCTGCCGGAGCATCCGCGCGAGGCCATCGTCAAGCTGTGCGAGCACTGCACCAACCGCCTGCTGCATCGCGACGAGCTGCTGGGCTACGAGTACTGGTCGTTTGCCGAGGCCGCAACCGACGAGCAGGCCGAAGTGCTCTGCAAGATGAAGATGCGCCGTCCCTACACGCTGTCCGAGATGGTCAAGCTCACCGGCATGCCCGAGGCCGATATCGAGAAGATGCTCGACGACATGAGCTACACGGGTCTGCTCGAGTACAACTGGGAAAACCCCGAGCGCGCCAAGCAGTGGGTGCTGCCCATGCTGGTGCCGGGTTCTGCCGAGTTCCTCAACATGCGCGTGGGCCAGCTCGAGGAGCACCCGGTCTACGCCAAGTTCTTTGAACAGGCATCCAAAGGCCCGCTGTCCAAGGCCACGCCGATGGTGCCGCCCGGAGGTGCCGGTATCGGCATGCACGTCATTCCGGTCGAGAAGGCCATTGACGCCGCGAGCACCTCGGTGCCTATTGAGCATATCGAGCACTGGCTCGACAAATACGAGGGCAAGTATGCCGCCAGCACCTGCAGTTGCCGCGCGAGCCGTCGCGTGATGGGTGAGGGCTGCGCCGACGACCCGGCCGATTGGTGCATCGCCGTGGGCGATATGGCCGACTACGTGGTCGAGACCGATCGTGGCCATTACGTGACCCGCGACGAGGTTTACGACATCCTGCGCCAGGCCGAGGACAACGGCTTTGTGCACCAGATCACCAACATCGACGGCGAGAACAAGATCTTCGCCATCTGCAACTGCAACGTCAACGTGTGCTACGCCCTGCGCACCTCGCAGCTATTCAACACGCCCAACCTGTCGCGCTCGGCCTATGTCGCCAAGGTCGAAAAGGACAAGTGCGTGGCCTGCGGTCGCTGCGTTGAGGTGTGCCCGGCCGGTGCTGCTAAGCTGGGCCAGAAGCTCTGCAGCAAAAAGGCCGGCGGACAGGTCCCCGAGTATCCGCGCCAGGAGCTGCCCGATGCCACCAAGTGGGACCACACCAAGTGGTCGCCCAACTACCGCAACGACAACCGCATCGAGACGCATGAGTCCGGCACCGCTCCCTGCAAGACGGCCTGCCCCGCGCATGTCGCCGTCCAGGGTTATTTGAAGCTCGCGGCTCAGGGTCGCTATGACGAGGCGCTGGCGCTCATCAAGCGTGAGAACCCACTGCCCGCCATCTGCGGCCGCGTGTGCAACCGCCGCTGTGAGGATGCCTGCACCCGCGGCCGTGTGGACGCCGCCGTGGCTATCGACGAGGTCAAGAAGTTTATCGCCCAGCGCGATCTTGATGCCGCGACCCGCTATGTCCCGCCCGTGGTGACGCCGACGCGCGCTGGCGGCTTCGACCAGAAGATCGCCGTCATCGGTGCCGGCCCGGCCGGTCTGTCCTGCGCTTTCTACCTGGCCGAGAAGGGCTATAAGCCCGTCGTATTCGAGAAGAACGAGCGTCCGGGCGGCATGCTCACCTACGGTATTCCCAGCTTTAAGCTGGAGAAGGACGTTATCGAGGCCGAGGTCGAGATCATTCGCCTGATGGGCGCCGAGTTCCGCTATGGCGTGGAAGTCGGTCGCGATGTGACGCTCGACGAGCTGCGCGAGCAGGGCTTTAAGGCCTTTTATGTTGCCATCGGCTGCCAGGGCGGCCGCCTTGCCGGTATTCCGGGCGAGGATGCCGAGGACGTGACCGTGGCCGTCGACTTCTTGCGCGAGGTCAACAGCGGCAAGATCGACGCGCTGCCCGGCCGCACCATCGTGGTGGGCGGCGGCAACGTGGCCATCGACGTGGCCCGCAACGCCTGCCGTCTGGGCTCCGAGCACGTCGAGATGTTCTGCCTGGAGAGCGAGGCCCAGATGCCCGCCAGCGAGGAAGAGCGTCGCGAGGCCATCGAGGACGGCGCGCACATCAGCTGCGGCTGGGGTCCCAAGGAGGTTCACCTGGACGAGTCCGGCCGTGTGTGCGGTATCACCTTCAAGCGCTGCACGCGCGTCTTTGACGACGAGGGCCGATTTGCGCCCGAGTACGACGAGAACGATCTGCGTCGTGTCGATGCCGACCGTGTCGTCATGTCGATTGGCCAGTCCATTGTGTGGGGCGACCTGTTGGCTGGCTCCAAGGTGGAGCTTGGCCGCGGCCAGGGTGCTCTTGCCGATCCCCAGACCTATCAGACTGCCGAGCCCGACATCTTTGTGGGCGGCGACGTCTATACCGGTCCGAGCTTTGCCATCGACGCCATCGCCGCCGGTCACGAGGCCGCCGTGTCCATCCATCGCTTTGTGCAGCCGGGCTCCACGCTCACCATCGGCCGCAACCAGCGCCGCTATACCGCGCTCGACCGCGACGATGTCGTGATCGAGAGCTACGACAACGCGAGCCGCGAGGCTGCCCACGTGGACCGC
>URNM01000046.1 GCA_900549185.1 uncultured Collinsella sp.
TGGGCTCGGAGATGTGTATAAGAGACAGATCCTGCAGGGCATCGCCAAGCCGGTTAACGACCTTTCGCGCGGCTGCTCTGCCGACGACATCGTGGGTGTCGTGGCCATCACCGCCGTCCAGGCTCAGATGGCTGAGTAGCGTACGCACTCGCCCGAAGGCCGTACGGGTTAACCCCTGAAAACGTCCTCGACCAATGAAACGCCCCCGTTCTGCTCCTCCGGAGCTACGAACGGGGGCGTTTCTGGTCTGCGGATTGTTTTCAGGGGTTAACCCGTACGGCCTTCTACCGCCACGTAGCATTCAGGGTATCTGGAATGGACGGCGGCTTGACTACGAGCTGGGGCTGAAAAATCTGAACGGATGGGTGCCGTTGTTGGGAGCGCAGGCGTTGCTGGTGGCGATCACTTTGGGACTGGAATTTCCGCCTGCTAGTAAAAAGGCCTCCGGGGCTGTTGCTCTGGAGACCTTTCGTCTACTTGCAAATGCGCGCGTTAGTTGTTCTTGGTTAGACGCTCGACGTCGTGGGCGATCATGTATTCCTCGTCTGTGGGGATGACCATGACCGTAACGGAAGAGCCGGCGGCACTGATGACCTGCGGGCCGTTGCCCACGGCCTCGCGGTTCTTGTTGTTGTCGATGCGCACGCCCAGCCACTCAAAGCAGTCGCAGAAAGCCTTGCGAATCGACCAGTCGTTCTCGCCGATGCCGGCGGTAAAGGTGATGGTGTCCACGCCCGCCATGGAAGCGATCATGGAACCGGCCTGCTGCATGGCCTTGTAGGCGAACATATCGAAGGCGAGCAGGCAGCGCTCGTCGCCCTCGGAGGCGCGCGTGCGGATGTCGCGGGCGTCGTTGGAGATACCTGAGATGGCAAGCAGACCAGACTGCTTGTTCATCATGTCATCGACTTCCTGATAGCTGTAGCCGCCCTCGCGCTGCAGGTAGCACACGGTAGCCGGGTCGATGGAGCCGCAACGGGTACCCATCATCAGGCCGTCGAGCGGCGTGAGGCCCATCGTGGTATCGCGGCACACGCCGTCCTCGATGGCGGCGAGCGAAGCGCCGTTGCCCAGATGGCACGAAAGCAGACGGTGGCAGCGCGAGCCCAGGATCTCCTTGGCCATCATCCACTCATAGCGGTGGCTCGTGCCGTGGGCACCGTACTTGCGCACGTGGTACTTATCGCACACGTCCTTGGGCAGCGCGTAGGTGTAGGCAACCTCGGGCATGGTCATGTGGAACGAGGTGTCGAAGACCGCCACGTTGGGCAGCTCCGGATACTTCTCACGGCAATACTCAATCGCTGCGGCCTCGCCGTAGTTGTGCAGCGGAGCAAGCGGTGCCACCTCAAGAATCTTGGCCATAACCTCGTCGTCGACAACTGCGGAATCATCGAAGTGCCAGCCGCCCTGAACGATACGATGCCCAATGCCATCGATCGTAAAGTCAGTCTTCTCGAGCTCCTCGAGCACACGCGCGATAGCCGAACGATGATCCGGGAAGGGGACCTCCTCGGTCTGCTTGGCGCCACCGTTCTCGGAGTGGCCAAAGATGCCCATGTCCGAACCGATACGTTCGCAGTTGCCCTTGGCGAAAACCTCGCGAGTATCGGTATCCAAAAGCTGATATTTGAGGCTTGAGCTGCCGGCGTTGACAACAAGTACGTTCATGAGACTCCTTTGCAGTGCAATACGGTCGACGCAGACCCCTTAAGGCGGCCGCATTTTAATAAGAAGTTATCACAACTTGATAAATAGCTATCAGGCATATCGCCCAACGAGCACAAAAGAGGGGCCGAACGGCGCTCGGTCGTCCAGCCCCTCCCCTCTTGCAATTACTTGCCGTTGACGATGCGCTCGACGTCGGAGGCGATCATGAACTCCTCGTCCGTGGGGATGACGAAAATCTTGACCTTGGAATCCTTGGCAGACAGGCACCAAGCGCCGTCGCCACGCAGGGCGTTGCGGGCATGATCCATCTTGACGCCCATAAAGGCCAGACGGTCGGCCACGCCAGCGCGGACAGCCGGAGCGTGCTCGCCGATGCCGGCAGTAAAGACCAGGGTGTCCATACCGCACATAGAAGTAGCCATCTCGGCTGCCTTAGCGGCAATCTTGTAGACAAACATGTCGAAGGCGAGCTGAGCATCGGGGTCACCAGCGGCGGCGAGCTCCTCGACGTTGCGGCAGTCGTTGGTCTTGCCGCCGGTCACAGCCAAAAGGCCGGACTTCTTGTTCATCATCTCGTCGACCTCGTCGAAGGTGTAGCCACCCTCGCGCTGCAGATAGCACACGGTAGCCGGGTCGATAGAGCCGCAGCGAGTTCCCATCATGACGCCGTCGAGCGGGGTGAGACCCATGGTGGTGTCCATGCACTTGCCGTCCTCGATGGCGCACAGGGAAGCGCCGGAGCCGATATGGCACACGACGACCTTGCGAGCCTCGCCGTTGGTCATCTCGGCGACCTTCTTGGAGATGTAACGGTAGCTGGTGCCGTGGGCGCCGTACTTACGGATGTGCAGCTTGTCGCAAACATCCTTGGGAAGGGCGTAGGTCTTGGCGACCTCGGGCATGTTGAAGTGGAAAGCGGTGTCGTAGACCGTAACGTTGGGCAGATCGGGATACTGCTCCAGGCAGTACTCGATAACGTTGGCCTCGGGGTTGTTGTGCAGCGGCGCCAGCGGGGCGACCTCGCGGATCTTGGCGAGGACGTCCTCGTCGACGAGGGAGGAATCGCCGAAGTACCAGCCACCCTGAACGATACGGTGGCCGATGCCCTCGATCTTGACGCCGTTGGCCTCAAGGTCCTTCAGGACGACCTCGATGGCGACCTTGTGGTCGGGGAACTCGATGTTCTCGGTCACCTTCTTGGAGCCATTGGCGGCATGGGTGAAGGTACCACCGGTAAAGCAGACGCGCTCGCAGGAGCCCTTTGCGGACACCTTATGGGACTTGGTGTCGATGACCTGATACTTAAGGGTCGAAGATCCCGCGTTGACGACCAGAACGTTCATGTGTCTCCCTACTAACAGGCGGTGTGGCGCCGCCAGGTTACATACGCTTCAATAATAAACCCAAACGCCCTCGCGCTCGGGTTTATTGCGTTGATATATAAGTTATCGGTGCCTAAATACTCATGGCCTTTGACTTGTAAGACGAAATAGCGCGGGGATATACACCAGGGAAGAAATCCCGAGCGCAACAAGCAATACGACTCGAATGCCCGCAACGCTACTCAGCACAGAGTTGAGCAGATAGAAAAGAACAGCACCCACCGCCACCATCTGGCTTTGAACCGAAATCAGCGAACAGCGCATCGATGAATCGACAGCATTTTGAAAAATTGAGTATTTAATTGGAGCAAATAACGAGTAGGCGACCGTCTGCAACACATAGAACACGGGCAGCAAATAGACCGGAGTAAAGGGAATCAAAAATAGAGCAGTCAGGGAAAGGCGCACGATGCCGCAAATACGCGCAAAACGGCCCTTGTCGACATGAGCAATCACACTGGGCACAATAAGCCCCATGAAGGCCGAGGCAAGGAGCTGGACCGCAATGATCACACCCGAAGCGACGGCATTCATTCCGCGACCCGCAAGCAACAGTGAGAAAAAGTCTTCCAGGGCGACAAAAGCAAATGCTTGAGAACAGTCCATGATGAACGCTGACCGAAGAATTCCATTACCCGCAATAGCAGCACCGATCATCTTCGGGCTAATTCCATGCTCAGGTGTCACCGCGGTGCCCTCTCTTCTCACCTCAGGAATACAGACAACGACAACCAATGTCAGCACCATTGCGATGATATCGACCGAAAGCCCAATGAGATACGCGCCAGCGGACGAAATGAAACCGCCCACACAAGCGGAGAGGGCATAAGACGCATAGAAGATGAATCGCTCAACGACATTAAGTCTTACGAGCTGGTCCTGAGAGACGCTGTCAATGTAAATCGCTTCTATGGATCCGCTCATACATGCAACGGCAAAACCTTTGAGAGCAAACGCGCCGATTAAAAGCAGAGGAGAACGGACGAGAAGCAGGGCGACATAGTATCCAAGCATCCCCACGACGCCAACGAGACCACTTGTCTTTCGTCCAAACCTATCGGCAATATAGCCAGTGGGAACTTCAAGGATGAACTTGCTCACTTGATATGCAATCATCATGCTAGAAATCGCCACCATCGAGAATCCGACGAATTCAAGGTAAACCGTCAGAAAATACAAAATGGTGCTGAAGTTCGACAGAAAAACGAACGTCATATAAAGCAAAATCGTACGATTGTTCATGCTCCGCCCTCCAAGAGCCAATAACCCAAACCGAAATCTTGGAAAAGCATGAGGGCAGAGCCGTCAGTCATGTGTTACAAGGCGTCAACATTCACTTGACGCCACGAGGCCAAATGACCTCACGAAGCGAGATGACGCAATAGGTGAAGAAATACCGTCTGGTGTCGATCGGTCCAGGCATTTTGTCGATAGCAAAAGTAGATGGGCAAGGCTACGTCATGTGAGGCTTCAATGGAGCACTCGCTCACTTCCGATCCATCCGATGCGAGAGAAGAGCCAGAAAAACCCAATATCAATCCCCCGGCTTGAAGAAACTCAGTCTGCGCCCTGTTTCCGTATTCGACGTCGCGGAAACGGAAATTAACCAGCTGAGCTTCGGGACATTGATTGACTGCATTGAGACAGGGCGACAAATTAATGGGAACAGCTAACCTGCCGCCCAGTAACTCACGAACGGTCATAGCGCCCACAGATTGATGACCCGCTGGGCAAGAAAGAACCTTGAGCTCCTTTTCACCCAAGTATTTCGAAGAAAGGACACTGTCCCTTGGCTCCTCAAATGAGATGGCCGCATCCGAAATGCCAAGCACAAGCGATTCAAAACATGTAGCCGTTGGCTGATGCCACACATCAAGGTGAATCTGAGGGTGCGAGCTTTCAAACGAGTCGTACCAGTTTTCGGCAAAAAGACGCCCCCGCCCGTGAAGGCAGGGGGCGTAAAGACGGAAGTGGCCGTCGGGCGAAACGCCACCGTTCCCCGATTGAGCGTACTTTTTGAGATCGTCGATTTGCGCCAGGATCACGCGTGCGCGACGCGCAAATTCTCTGCCCGCAGGAGACAAAACAGCCTCCCCCGCCGATCGGTTGAGCAAAACGATCTGATACTCAGATTCCAACTTTTTGATTGCCGACGAAACGGCCTGCGGACTCACATGAACGGCGCGAGCTGCTTTGCGCACGCCGCCGTAGTTCGCTACCGCTTGAAGGTATTCGAGTTGAGAAAACTGCATAGGTTACTCCAAAGGCAGCCAAGGCGACGGGCCGTGCGTCCTCAGATGAGGTTCTCGCCCAGGTTCTTGCCGCCGAGGACGTGCATGTGGAAGTGCATGACGGTCTGACCGGCGTTGACGCCCTTGTTGGAGATGACGCGGAAACCGTCCTCCAGGCCCTTGGCCTTGGCGACCTCCTGGATGGCGTGAGCCATGGCGCCCATGGTCTCGGCCGGCACGTTATCGGCGATGTCGCTGTAGTGCTTCTTGGGGATAACGAGCGTGTGGACCGGCGCCTGGGGGTTGAGGTCGTCGAAGGCGATGACTTGGTCGTCCTCGTAAACGACGGTCGAGGGGATCTCGTGGTTGGCAATTTTGCAGAAGATGCAATCACACATGGTTGGTTCCTTTCTCACAGACCAAGGTAATTATATTTGGTCGAGATGGTTAGAACGAGAGACTGTCGTCGGTGTTGGCGGCTTCGCCGTCGGCGAGCACGTCGTTGCCGTCGACGTCCTTAAGAAGCACCGAGACCTTCTGCTCAGCATCGGACAGGCGGGTGCGCAGGCTCTTGAGGAGCTCGACGCCGCGGGTATAGCTCTCGAGCGACTCCTCGAGCTCCATATCACCCGACTCCAAGCTGCGAATGATGAGCTCCAGCTCCTGCGAGGCCTGCTTGTACGTAAGCTGCTCTACCGGGGTCTTCTCTGCCATATCTGTTTCCTTTCCTAAAGGTTTATCGCTATGAAACGCGGTCTACTCGACCGCATCGACCGTTGCCGCAACGTTACCGTCTGCCATGCGCACGCGGATGGCGTCGCCGGGCTTAAAGGTCTTGGCGCTCGTAGCCACACCGTCATCGCTGTACGCGATGGAATAGCCGCGAGCAAGCACCTTGAGCGGCGACAGGGCATCGAGCGAAGCCGCCGCACGGCCCAGGTCGGACGATTGCTTGCTGAGCATCGTGCGCCCCTGATGCTCCAGGCGGGAGCTTGCGAGCGTGAGCGCATGGCGCTTGCCATCGAGTCCTGAGGTGCTTGCGATCAAGCGCTCGGGCAGACGCTCGAAGTTGGAGCGGAAGGCCCCAACCGAACGCGTTATGGCGCCGGACAGACGATCGGCCGTCAAGGCAAGCTCAGACTCGCGACGCTCGACCATAAACGTTGGATCGTTGAGGCACGGGCGGCACGCGGCGGCATCGAGCGCATCGCCCAGACGAGCCGTATAGGTGTCCCAAGCACGACGACCGCGCTGGTCGAGCATTTCCAGATCAACCTGATCCGACCCGATCATCGAAGCCATCGCGGCGCCCAGACGCTGATGGCGCGTCTCGAGCACGTCGGCCAACTCCGTCATAGCCGGTGCCACCGATTCCGCCGCTGCCGTTGGCGTGGAGGCGCGACGGTCGCTCACCATGTCGCAGATCGAGGTATCGGGCTCATGCCCAATGCCCGTCACCACAGGCACGGGACAGGCTGCCACCGCACGGGCAAGTTCCTCGTCGTTAAAGGTCATGAGGTCCTCGAAGGAACCGCCGCCACGCACGAGCAAAATGCAATCGGGCGCCGGCGTAATGGCAGCGGCGCGGCGCAAGCCTTCAATAAGCTCTGCCGGCGCACCCTCGCCCTGGACCTTTGCGCCCACGCAGACAAGCTCGACGAGCGGGTTGCGACGGCGCAATGTGCGCTTAACGTCGTCGATTACGGCACCCGAAAGCGAGGTGACGACCGCCACACGCGAGCAAAACACCGGAATGCGGCGCTTGCGTGCTTCGTCCATCAGGCCCTCGCGGCGTAGTTTTTCGGCCAGTTGCGCCACTTGTTGACGCAGCAGGCCCTCCCCCGCCAGCGAAAACGAGCGAGCGACAAAGCTCATGCGGCCCGTGGCCTTATAGAGATTGAAGCTGCCCTTAAAGCTCACCTGCATGCCGTCGCGCAGATCGAACGTGCGCTTGAGATAGGCACCCTTCCAAATGATGCAGTCAACGGCGGCCGAATCGTCCTTGATCTGGAAGTAGCAGTGGCCGCTTCGGGCATTGGGGCCACGGAAGCCCGTGACCTCGCCCAGGACGCTCAGCTGCGGAATGGCATCGAGCGCACCGGCAGCGATCTCTACCGCCTGGCTCACGCTGAGCTCCTTGCGCTCCTGCTCATCCGAACCGTCGAACTCGGCGGAAACGGCATTGCCGGTTAGATTCCAGCCTGCCACGCAGCCTCCTTTCGTCATCGTGCACAAGGGCTCCTGCCCTGCGCAAATTCAAGTCCAACACATAGTACAGCGCCGCGGGGACACAAATTCCCGCGGCGCCCAGCGACCCAATTTGTTATCGGTTGGAGTTTCTGTTGTAGCGAGCCATCAGGTAGAGCAGCTGAATAATCGAAGTGAGCGCTGCGGCCACATAGGTAAGTGCGGCTGCCGTCAGGACCTTCTTGGCACCGTTGACCTGCTTGGAGCTCATGCCCGACTGCTCAATATACGCCACGGCGCGTCGGCTGGCGTCAATCTCGACAGGCAGCGTAACGAGTTGGAACAGTACACTAAACGAGAAGAAGACCAACGCGAGAGATGTGAGCCCGGCAATGTTCATAAACAGGCCCAAGAGCAACACGATGGTCCAAGTGTTCTGGGTAAAGTTGACAACCGGGACCAGGGCGGTGCGCACCTTCATCATGGCATAGCTGCTTTGACGCTGAGCGGCGTGGCCTGCCTCGTGACAGGCGACGGCAACGCTTGCGACCGATCCGCCCGAACGGTTGGCATCCGACAGATACAGGTTGTTGTCCTGCGGGTTGTAATGGTCGGTGAGCTCGCCAGCGACACCCTTGATACCCACGGCGCTACAACCGTTGGCATCGAGCCTGCGGCGAGCGACTGTGGCACCCGTATCGCCGTCCGAGCGAACCTTGGACCAGGTTTTGTACGTCGAGTTGATATAGTTCTGTGCGGCAAGGCCAAGCACCGTGCAGACAAGAACAACCAGCAGGTACAGCGGGTCGATGCCAAAGCCGTATCCATAGTAATAAGGCATGCGAATTCCTCCGAATCGAGTTACACGTTGGAGGCATTTTACCCACTCAGCCGGCTAGGCTTCCCTATAACAGTTCAATCTTTCCGTCCTTCACGGTGAGTCCCATGTTGCCCGAGAGCAGATCGTCCAGGCGCGAGCCCACAAGCTCAAAGCGCCAGCCTTCGCGCAAGGGGCTCTGCTCGGGATGCTCAATATAGTCGGCCAGGTCATCGCGCGAGGCAATGACCGAGGTCGCCACTCCCGAGCGTTCGGCAACCAGGCGGATGAGCGCGTACATCAGGTCCGTCACGCTCTCCAGCTCCGGCGAGATCTGACGGTGCCCGCGCACCATGAGCGGCAGGCGGTCGTGCGGGCAGCTCGCACCGCGCTTGATGGCCATGAGCGCGCCGTCCACGTCGCGCTCCCCCAGCTGGTCGGTGCCGCGGATGCTGCGGAACTCCTCAACACGCACGGGATTGCGCTTAACGAGCGCAAGCAGCGTGTCGTCGGACATGACCCACTTGCGCGGGATGTTACGGCGCTCGGCGCGGTCCTCGCGCCAGGCGGCGAGCTCGCGCGCGATGCCCAACTGGTGACGGCTGCACGAATTGATGCGTTTGACCTTGCGGAACGCCTCGTGGCGATCGGCGCGATAGTGCGACTCGTCAGCCAGCGGGCGCAGCTCGTCGAGCACCCAGTCCACACGGCCCAGCTCGCGCAGGCGGCTCATCATCTCGGTATAGGCGACGATCAGGTACTTGACGTCATCGATCGCATACTCAACCTGCTTATCGGTCAGCGGGCGGCGCGACCAGTCGGTCAGTGACTCGGTCTTGGGCAGCGATACGCCGCAGAACGTCTGAACAAGCGCGCCATACGAAATCTGCTGGCGCTCGCCCAAAAAGGCGGCGGCGACCTGCGTATCGAAAATCGGTCGTGGCAGCACGCCCACAGTATGGAGCATGACCTCCATATCCTGCGAGCACGCGTGGAAGACCTTGGTCACGCTCTCGTCGGCCATAAGCTCGGCCAGCGGCGATAGGTCGTCGATTACCAGAGGATCGACCGCGACGCTCTCGGCAGGGGTGGCAATCTGAACCAAGCACAGACGCGGATGGAACGTGCGCTCGCGCAAAAACTCGGTATCGACGGCAATCGCGTCGAACTCACGGGCGCGCTGGCAAAAGTCGAGTAGAGCCTGATGTGTGGAAATGTACATATCAACCCATCGAATAAGGTTAGGCCCGAAAAACACGGGTAGGATATCGGCATTGCCTTACAACTATACTCGGTTAGTCACAGAACGGGAACGTAAGTATGCGCTGCCTTATCATCCACAACCCGGCATCGGGCCCCAGCTCAGATGAAATCTACGCATTCACGCACGCCCTCGCGCAGGGCGGCGACGAGGTCGTGATGCGTTTTATCGGCGATGGCATGGAGCCCGAGGACGCCGTGGCAGACATGCGCGAGTTTGATCGCGTGGTCGTTTCGGGCGGCGACGGCACCGTCTCCAACGTGCTCGACCAGATGCGCGGATGCGGTGTCCCCACGCTCGTCTTCCCCTCCGGCACAGCCTGCCTGTTCTTCAACAACATCGGCAATGCCCCCGAGGCAGCGGCGCTTGCCAAGGCTTGCCGCGCCGGTCGCACGGTCAAAGTGGACATGGGCGAGCTCTTTTGGCTCGACGAGAACGGCAACGAGAAGCGCCACGGCTTTATCATCATCGCCGGCTCGGGCTTCGACGCCGAGATCATGATGAAGGCCGCCCCCACCAAAAACGACATCGGCGAGATCGCCTACTTCCTCTCTGCGCTCGCCACGCCCAACCCTACGGTAGCGCACTTTACGATTGAGCATGACGGCATTGTCGAGGAGCTCGACGGCATCTGCTGCATGGCCGGCAACACCTCGGTCATCCAAAACGACATCAACCTGTTCCCCGACTGCCGCATGAACGATGGCATGGTCGACATTGCGGTCATCGAACCCGTGCGCACCGTGCAGCTGTTGCCTACCGTGATCACCGCTGCGCTTGACCCCGCCGGCAAGGTACTCGGGCGCCCGCAGTTCAAGATCATCCAGACCAAGGAAGCCAAGATCACCTGCACCCCGTCGCTGGGCATGCAGTTCGATGGCGAGATTATCTCCAGCAATTCGGGCGTCTTTGGAGCCCGCGCGCTTCCACAATGCCTCGACCTCATCGTCGACGAATTCTCCCCGCTCGGAAAATAGGAGGACCCTATGAACGACAATCCCCTGCTCGGCTTTATCATCATCGTTTTGGCCATGCTCGTCGGCTATGCGATCAACGTAATCCACCGCCGGAAGAAGTAATTCCACATTGGCATGATATTCATCCAATTATCGTCTCCCCCACTGTTTATGCATTTGCCAAGCAGCGGGGGATTTTTCTTTGTGCCCCGTGCAAGGCGCTTTATTCAGGTACAGTAATTGCAGGGTGCCTTTATTTAACTAAAGCTACAAAATGAGTATTCTTATCCGCTCATCGCATATTTTAGGACGCTCATCGAGTACTTCATCGAATTAGATGAATACTCTTTAGACTTCCTATAGGCTAATAGATGTATTTATTAGCTGAAATCCTGCACGGTTCCGCAGGGTTTCAACGGTTGGGAGGGATTATGAGGTTTACTCATCCTGTCAACACGCTCAAAAAGCTCGGCTGCGGCCTTGCGTTTGGAGCAGCGGCCATCATGGCCATGCCGACTTCGGCACTCGCCTGCACCCAGATCTACATGGGCAGCAAGCTCACGGCAGACGGCAACACGTACTACGGCCGTTCCGAGGACTTCGGTCCGCGCTATGTCAAGCATTTTGGCATTGAGCCCGCACACAAGGACGGCAACGAGTACACCTCGGTCGAGTCCGGTTTTGAGTACAAGTCCAAGGGCGCAACCTACCGCTACACCTTCGTTCGCGACAACCCCTCGCAGTGGGAAGATCGCTACGACGCATATTCCGAGGCTGGCATCAACGAGAAGGGCGTTTCCTGCTCTGCCACGTTGAGCACCTCCTATAACGAGAAGGCCGAAGAAGCCGACCCCATCACCGAGGAGACCGGCATTGGCGAGTACAGCTATGCCAGCGTCATCCTGGGCGAGAGCGCCACGGCCCGCGAGGGCGTCGAGCTCATCGGCAGCCTGATCGACGAGCAGGGCGTCTGCTCCAACGACCAGATCATCATCGCCGACAGCACCGAGACCTGGCTGTTCGCCGCGCTTTCCGGCCATCAGTGGATTGCTATGAAGCTCGCCGATGACATCGCCTCGCTCAACCCCAACATCGGCAACCTCACCTATAACGTAGACCTCGATGACACCGAGAACTGTCTCCATTCCGAGGGCATCGAGTCCATGCCCAAGGAGAAGGGCTTTGCCGAGTACACCGACGGCAAGTTCGACGTCGCCAAAACCTACGGCGAGGAGATCGGCGAGGCCGGTATGCACCAGTGGTCGCGCTATATCCAGGGTCGCGATTACTTCATGGCCCCGCTGGCCGAAGGCACTGACTACGAGATCGTGAAGGACGAGCGTGAAGATGCTCGCGCCACGACCGGCGCCCTGGTCCACGAGATGCAGCCGCTGTTCTTCCAGCCCGGCAAGTCCGACTGGAACACCTTCGAGATGATCCGTTCCTTCGCCGCCCGCGGCGAGAATGTCGCCGGCCTCAACGCCAACACCGACGGCGCCTATGCCATCGGCTCCAACCGCAACACCGAGATCCACACCTTCCAGATCCGTCAGGGCATGGATCCCGAGATCGCGACCATCCAGTGGGAGATGCTCTCCAACGCCGAGTTCTCCGTCGCCATCCCCCTCTACTCTGCACTGCTCACCGAGGTCAGCCCCTACTTTAGCGATCAGGATGTCTCCTTCGACCACTGCGAAGAGGAAGACGTCGTGAACAACGAGGAGCCCAAGAACTCCATCAACTACGTCCTCATGGACATCAACACGCTCGCCTATGAGAACCGCGACCACTGCGCCACCGGCGTCCGCGCCTACCTCGATGCGCTGCAGAAGGAACTCATCGAGCAGAACCTGACCGTCGACGAGGCCATGCAGGCCGCCGAGAACACCGAGGCGCGCACCGCCCTGGCCAACAAGGCCGGCAAGGCTGCCACCAAAAACACCTACATCAAGTGCAAGGCCATGCTCGAGGAGATGCGCGACTACCTCAAGGAGGAGGATTTCTCCGAGGAGTTCGTCCCGAGCGACTACGATGCCGACAACGACTGCCTGGTCAAGTCCATCACCTACGCCGACGAGGCCCTCTCCGATGAGGACGTAGCCGAGCCCGAGGTCGAGAAGGAAGAGGCCACCGAAGAGAAGTCCGAGGGCAACAACATGGCCGCCATGGCCGTTGGCGCCGTCGTCATCATCGGCGTCTGCGGCTTCGTGCTCTATCGTCGCAAGAAGGCCTAAGGCCCTCATGTCTTAGCTGAGCGGACAAGGCAGCAATGGCAGCCTCGCCCGCTCAGCCCGCTCTTTTGACCGGCGGGAAACCCGCCTGAAATCTTTTCAAAAAAGATTTCCCCGCACACACTTCGCTGTGCTATAGTGCAGCGCAACAGCAACTAGGTGCGACCGCGCCACGGCATCACGAAAGGAGCCACCAACATGAAGAACACGATGACGTCTCTCAACAACTGGTGGTGGCGTGATGCGAATACGATCGGTCGACAGTGAGTCCCACACGCCTGTTTTTGCGCTCTAGGTGATTGGAAGGCCTCCGGTTTCGACCGGGGGCCTTTTTCTATCTCGAGCCCGATCGCATTCGCATCACGCGCCTCCGCTTTTCTCTTGCACTCCTCTTCCGAAAGGATTTTCACCATGTCTCAGAACACCACCGCCGCCCAGCCCCGCACCGTCCAGACCGCCGACCGCGGCAAACTCGATGTCCGCGCCCTCGTCCTGCTCGCCATCCTGCTCGCTGCCGGCTTCATCCTCAACTTCACCG
>URNM01000047.1 GCA_900549185.1 uncultured Collinsella sp.
GAGATCTACACTCGGCTAGTCGTCGGCAGCGTCAGATGTGTATAAGAGACAGGGAGGAGGACGCCCGCCTGGAGGCAAAGATCGCCGCGGACGCCGCCGACGAGAACCTCATGCCCGAGGAACAGGACGAGGACGACGACTCCGACGCGGACGACCATGCATCCAAGCACAAGAAGACGATGATTGCCGCCTTTGTGGTTGCAGTCGTGATCGCTGCGGTGGTCGGCTTCTTTATTGGCAATGGAGGCTTTGGCGGCAAGGGTGTCGGCTCGGCGACCCTCACCGAGGACCAGCTCGATTCGACCGTGGCAAGCTATAGCTACAACGGCAAGAAGAGCGACATCACCGCGCGCGAGGCCATCGAGAGCCAGTACAGCCTCGATACCGTCAAGGATAGCGATGGCAACTATACCGCTCCGTCTGCCGATGTCATCCTGTCCTACGTGCGCAACAAGATCCTGCTCGATGCTGCCGAGGACGAGGGCATCACCGTCTCTTCTAAGGAAATGAAGAAGTACGCCGAGGATTCCATCGGCACTTCGGACTACAAGACCATGGCCACGCAGTATGGCGTGTCCAAGGACCAGGCCAAGCAGATCGTCCGCCAGTCCGCGACGTTGCAGAAGCTCTACAAGAAGAAGGTCGGCGACAGCTCCGCAAGCATGCCGACCGCCCCGACCGAGCCTGCTGACGGCAACGAGGAGACCGCGAGCAAGGACTACGCCGACTACATCATCAACCTTGCCGGCGACGAGTGGGATAGCTCAAAGGGCACCTGGAAGGACGCCGATAGCACCTATGCTAAGGCCTTTGCCGACGATGCCTTTACGGCCGATAGCGCTACCTATAAGCAGGCCATGACCGCCTATTACACCGCCTACCAGCAGTATTCCTCGCAGGCTTCGAGCGCTAGCTCCAAGTGGACCGAGTATGCTAACGGCCTCTACGCCAAGGCCAACATCAGCATCTACGGCCTGTTTGCGTAAGGTTTGCCTGCACTACTGCGCGCTAACCGATCTACCTGATTGAGCCCGCTAGAACGGACAACGTTCTAGCGGGCTTTTTGTTGCCGAAATCAATAGGATAGGCCTCGCGCCCGCACAAGCGCTCCATCGGGTTCCCCTAATTCATCTGGGAAAACAACTGCAAACGATTGCAAGTGACCGGTGAACGGTCGAAAACTACCGTTCACCGATAATCTCAAAACTGGTTCTAACTGGTATTAAGTCAAAAAGACCAATTCACATATCTTCACAATGACCTGCAATTTTTCTACACGCTATTTTTAGCCGCCCTGCGTTGTTTAGACACCGGGAAAGATCCGTTCTTTTGCCAAAGCGTTTCGAAACGGTTTCAAAACCGCAGGTAGAAGTGTTAACGAGCGGTAAACGGTCGAAATATCACCGTGAGCGGTGCAAAAACGTTTTACTGTTTGAATCAGCGAAAGCGATCTCTTCTGGGGTGATATAGTGACAACAACACATCGCGTGGTTACTACCAGTTTAGAAACCACTGGTCTTCAAAGAACGCTTTCTAAGAAGCTTTAAGGGCGAGTGCCCGCTGGCTTCCGAAAATCATCGGACTCAGATCGTACACACCTTCGGAAGGGAAATTTGAATGGTTGGCTTTATTCTTACCGGTCATGGACAGTTCGCACCCGGCCTTGCAAGCGCTATCGCTATGGTTGCCGGCGACCAGCCTGCTTTTACCGTCGTTCCTTTTGAGGGCGACCAGGCCGCATCCTACGGTGAGGATCTCCGCGCCGCTATTACCGCCATGCGCGAGGAGTGCGATGGCGTGCTCGTCTTTACCGACCTGCTTGGCGGCACCCCGTTCAACCAGTCGATGATGATTGCCCAGGATGTTGACAACGTCGAGGTTCTGACTGGCACCAACCTTCCCATGGTTATTGAGCTTCTGTTCCTCCGCGGCAATGCCACGCTCGCCGAGCTTGGCGAGCAGGCCGTGACCGTTGGCCAGACGGGCGTCACCGCCCAGACGGTCGCATCCGTTGCCGGCTCCGAGGAAGAGGATATCTTCGGCGACGAGGACGGCATCTAATGGCCGATTTCGGAGCCAACGTCCTGAGCTCCTCGGTCGCCCTTTTAGGCCTGCTTGTCATCATGGGCTTGATTTACACCATCTGGTCGCAAATCAACATGAAGAAGAAGCAGAAGTACTTCAAGGAGCTGCACACCGAGCTCAAGCCGGGTCAGGAGGTTCTTTTCGCCGGCGGTATCTACGGAACCGTCAAAGGCATCGAAGGCGAGAAGGTCCAGATCAAAGTCCGATCCGGAGCCGTCGTAGATGTTTCGCGTTACGCGATTCAGGAGATCAAGTAACTGTCGTCAGCAAATATCGAAAGGAAGCTGATCAACATGGCAGAACCCAACATTCTTCTTACCCGCATCGATAACCGACTGGTTCATGGTCAGGTTGCCACCCAGTGGAACTCCACTCTGGGCTCCAACCTCATCCTCGTCGCCAACGACGACGTGGCGTCCAACACCATGCGCCAGAACCTCATGAAGATGGCCGCTCCCGCCGGCGTCGCTACGCGTTTCTTCTCCCTGCAGAAGACCATCGACGTCATTGGCAAGGCGAGCCCGCGCCAGAAGATCTTCATCGTGGCCGAAACACCGGAAGACGTGCTTACGCTCGTCAAGGGCGGTGTGCCTATAAAGAAGGTAAACATCGGCAACATGCACATGTCGGAAGGAAAGCGCCAAGTCGCCACCTCCGTCGCAGTTAACGACGAGGATGTCGCTGCGTTTAAAGAGCTGCAGGAATTGGGGGTGGAGTTGGAGATCAGGCGCGTTCCGAGCACGCCTGTTGAGGACACGAGCAAGCTCTTCTCGTAATCCTCGTGATCCACGTTGTCAGGAGTGAAACCCTGACGTTCTGTACGTGATATCCAAAGTGCGTACATACATTTTGAAAGGAGGAGCAAGATGGAATACTCGATCATCCAGATCGCTCTGGTCTTCGTTGTTACGTTCATCGCGGCAATCGACCAGTTTGACTTCCTCGAGTCTCTCTATCAGCCCATCGTCACCGGCGCCGTCATCGGTCTTATCCTTGGCGACCTCAACACCGGTCTTCTCGTGGGTGGTACCTATCAGCTCATGACGATCGGCAACATGCCGATCGGAGGCGCTCAGCCGCCTAACGCCGTCATCGGCGGCATCATGGCAGCCATTCTCGCTATCGCCACGGGCCTCGAGCCCAACGCGGCAGTCGGCCTCGCCATTCCGTTCGCTCTGCTTGGCCAGCTTGGCGTTACCCTGGTCTTCACGCTTATGTCCCCGCTTATGTCCACGGCCGATAACATGGCTCACAACGCGGACACCAAGGGCATCGAGCGCCTGAACTACTTCGCCATGGCTCTGCTCGGCCTGATCTTCGCTGTCGTCGTCACCCTGTTCTTCATCGCTGGCGCTACCATCGGTCAGACCATCGCTTCTGCCATCCCGACTTGGCTGCAGACCGGTCTGTCCGCTGCAGGCGGCATGATGCGCTTCGTCGGCTTCGCCGTCCTGCTCAAGGTTATGATGAACCGCGATATGTGGGGCTTCTTCCTCATGGGCTTCGGCCTCGCGCTCATCACCGTTGCCAACGATTCGCTGGCAACCCCTGCTCTGCTCATCCTCGCTCTCATCGGCTTCGGCATCGCTTTCTGGGACTTCCAGCAGCAGACCGAGCTGAAGGGTGCAGCTGTTTCTGACGGAGGTGACTTCGAAGATGGCATCTAATGAGTATGTGATCCCGGAGCACTACGAGGATCTCACTCCTGCTCCGCAGCTCGACCAGAAGACCCTCAACAAGATGGCTTGGCGCTCCTGCTTCCTGCAGGCATCGTTCAACTACGAGCGCATGCAGGCCGCTGGCTGGCTTTACTCCATCATCCCCGGTCTGGAGAAGATCCACACCAACAAGAACGACCTCGCGGCTTCCATGAGCCACAACCTGGAGTTCTTCAACACCCACCCGTTCCTTGTCACCTTTGTTATGGGCATCGTGCTTTCGCTCGAGCAGAACAAGGTTGACATCCCCACGATCCGCGCCGTCCGCGTCGCCGCAATGGGCCCGCTCGGTGGTATCGGTGACGCCCTGTTCTGGCTGACGCTCGTGCCTATCACGGCCGGCATCACCTCCAACATGGCCATCAACGGCAACGCCGCTGCGCCGATCATCTTCCTGGTGATCTTCAACGCCGTCCAGTTCGCTCTGCGCTTCTGGCTCATGAACTGGTCCTACAAGCTTGGCACCAGCGCTATTGACGCTCTGACCGCCAACATGCAGGCCTTCACGCGTGCCGCTTCCATCATGGGCGTCTTCGTTGTCGGTTGCCTGGTCGTCACCATGGGTGGCACCCAGATCAACCTCGAGATCCCCAACGGCACCACCCGTGGCCTCTCCGCCACTACCGTGATCGTCTCCGAGAAGGAGGCCGAGAACTTCACCGGTATGGAGGGCATCGATACCGAGACCGCTGAGGCCGGTACCATCGCCATGACTAATGAGGACGGCGACTCCCTCACCGCCACCGATGCCGACGGCAACCCTGTCGAGTGCGGCGTCACCGATCTGGGCAACGGCATGGAGTCCGTTACCTACGGCACCGTTACCGAGGATCCGGTCAACTTCTCTGTTGCCGACACCCTCAACACCATCGTCCCGAAGCTTGTCCCGCTTATGCTTACGCTGCTGCTTTACTACATGTTCGCTAAGCACAGCTGGACCCCGACCAAGGGCATTCTCCTGCTCTTCGTCCTTGGCATCCTGGGCGCTGGCCCGCTTGGTCTCTGGCCGAGCATCTGGTAAGGCTCTAGCTTGAGGGGTGTGTCCCTACGCGGCTCACACCCCGACCCCTTAAGCCATGTGTATGTTAAAAGCCGCGTGCTCGAAAGAGCGCGCGGCTTTTGTTTTCTTGATGATTCGGGTGTGGCAGACAGATAATGCTAAACACCCTAGGTAGTTAGCCGAATTCGAGCAAAAGGGAGGATAGGATGGCGATCGGAGCGCGTAAGCAACCGCTGTACGATCAGCTGGTCGATATTCTGACCGAAAAGATCGACCATGAATATCGCGCCGGTGACATGATTCCTTCCGAGCGCGAACTTTCGGAGCGCTATGGTCTCTCGCGTACTACGGTACGCCTGGCTCTGCAGGAACTGGAGCGTTTAGGACTGGTGGTTCGGCAGCACGGTCGCGGTACCTTTGTGACCGACCGTTCGGCAAAGGCAACCAATCTTATGCAGTCCTACAGCTTTACCGAGCAGATGCGCACGATGGGTCGCGACCCCGAGACCACGATTCTCGAGTTTTGCGAGATGGAGGCCGATAAGAATCTGGCCGAGCATATGGGATTGCGTATCGGTGATCGCATTTTTAAGCTCAAGCGACTTCGTTCTGCCGACAACATGCCCATGATGGTCGAACGCAGCTATCTACCGGTTCGTCAATTTCTGTCCCTAAAGCGACCGCTGCTGGAGCGTAAGCCGCTTTACGATGTGATTGAGCAAGACTTTCAGCAAAAGATACGCGTGGCCGAAGAGGAGTTCTATGCGAGCATAGCCCGCCCCACCGACGCCCACCTTTTGGGAATTGTCGAGGGCTCGCCTGTGCTCGATTTGGTCAGGACTACGTATAACGAGTCAAACGAGGTTGTGGAGTACACACTCTCGGTTGCTCGTGCCGATCAGTTTAAATACAAGGTTTACCACCAGCGCAGCAACTAGTGCTCGCATCGTTTCCATATGGTGATTCTTTGCATTTAACTGGTTACTACCAGATAACCAACCGAAGTGTATAATTGCACGTCAGAGGATTACTTCTAGAGAGAGGTATTAAAAATGTTCGAGAAGAGTGTCGAGGAGCTCACCGAGCTCGGCGCCCAGATCACCACGGCCGAGATTGCTCAGCAGCCCGAGCTTTGGCGTGATACGCTCAACATCTATCGCGAGAACAAGGAGGCCATCGAGGCCTTCCTGGCCGAGGCTCGCGCTATGGGCGAGGGCCGTCTGTCCGTTGTCTTCACCGGTGCCGGTACGTCCGACTATGTTGGCGATACCTGCGCCCCGTACCTGCGTCACGCTGGCAACACTGATCTCTACGACTTTAAGCCCATCGCCACGACCGACATCGTGAGCGCCCCGCGCGACTTCCTGCGCGCCGAGGATCCCACGCTCGTGGTTTCCTTTGCCCGCTCTGGCAACAGCCCCGAGAGCCTTGCCGCCGTTGCCGTTGCCAAGGAGCTCGTCCACAACGTCAAGTTCCTCAACATCACTTGCGCTCCCGAGGGCAAGCTCGCCGTCGAGTCTGCCGATGATCCCAACGCGCTGACGCTGCTCATTCCGCGCGCCAACGACAAGGGCTTCGCCATGACCGGTTCTTATTCCTGCATGACCCTGCTCTCCACCCTTATTTTCGACACTGCCTCTGACGAGCAGAAGGCCGAGTGGGTCGAGACGATTGCCAAGATGGGCGAGGAGGTCATCTCCCGTGAGCCCGAGATCGCCGATTACCTGGCTGGCGACTTCAACCGCGTGACCTACTTAGGTTCTGGCTCCTTTGGTGGCCTTGCCCAGGAGAGCCAGCTCAAGATCCTTGAGCTGGCTCACGGTCTGGTCGCTACTTCCTACGACACCTCCATGGGCTATCGTCACGGACCTAAGTCCTTCGTCGACGATAAGACGCTCGTCTTCGTGTTCGTCAATAACGACGCCTACACCCGTCAGTACGACATCGACATCCTCAACGAGATCGGTGGCGACGAGATCGCTCAGCACACCATCGCCGTTCAGCAGGAAGGTGCCACCGTCTATGAGGGTGAGTCCTTCACCTTTAAGGGCTACGAGGCACTTCCCGAGGGCTACCTTGCTCTGCCGTTCGTGATGTTTGCCCAGGCTATCAGCCTGCTCAACTCCGTGCGCGTGGGCAACACGCCCGATACGCCGAGCCCCACCGGCACGGTCAACCGCGTGGTTAAGGGCGTGACGATTCACCCCTTCACCGCTTAATCGCGTCCCCCTGTAAGGGCGCCCGTCCGCTCATAACGGCGGGCGGGCGCTTTTTGTTTTACGTGAGCTGGGTATAAGCATCACCACAGTCAACTGCTTTAAAGCAAGGAGTGCATATGAGCACGTACGCAATTAAGGCTGACAAGTTCTTCTTGCCGGCAGGCCCGCAACTGGGCGGCTATCTTATGGTCGAGGATGGCGTCTTTGGCGCCTGGCAGGCCGACGAGCCCTCTTGCGAGATTAAGGACTACACGGGATCGTGGATCGCACCGGGTATGGTCGATACTCACATCCATGGCTTCTACAACCACTCAACTACCGATAACGATCCCGAGGGCATCGATATCAGCTCGACCGAGCTCGCCCGTCGCGGCACCACCAGCTGGCTGCCCACGACGTTCACCGATGGCGTCGAGCAGATCAAGGACGCCTGCGCCGCCATCGCTCAGGCGGACGAGGGTCGCGGCCCCGACTTCTGCGGTGCTCGCATTCAGGGCATCTACCTGGAGGGCCCCTTCTTTACCATGAAGCACGTGGGCGCGCAGAACCCCGCTTACCTGATCGATCCCTCCGAGGAGGTCTTCGATCAGTGGCAGGAGGCTGCGGGTGGTCGCATCGTCAAGAGCGCCATGGCGGCCGAGCGCGACGGTGCCGCTGCTTATGCGGCTGCTCTGAATGCCAAGGGTGTGGTGACCAGCATCGGTCACTCCGACGCCACCTACGATGAGTGCATCGCCGCCATCAACGCCGGTGCCAGCTGCTTTACGCATACCTATAACGGTCAGCGCGGGCTGCATCACCGTGAGCCCGGTGTCGTGGGCGCTGCCATGTCCACGCCCGAGACCTACGCCGAGATCATCTGTGACGGCAAGCACGTTAACCCTGCCGCCATCAAGGCGCTGCTACAGGCAAAGGGCTGGCAACACACGGTGCTCATCACTGACTGTCTGGGCTGCGGCGGCATGCCCGAGGGCAGCTACACCAGTGGTGGCATGGACGTCATCATGAAGGACAACCTGTGCTGGCTCGCCGACGGCAAGAGCATTGCCGGTTCGGTGCTCACGCTTGCCCAGGGCGTTAAGAACATCGTCGACTGGGGCATCGCCAGCGCCGATATCGCCATTCGCATGGCAACCGAGGTGCCGGCACGCTCCGCGCACATCGAGGATAAGTGCGGCAGCATCATGCCGGGTCGCGACGCCGACTTTGTCGTGTTCGACCATGAGCTCACCCTCGTCGAGACGTATGTTGGCGGCCAGAGCGTCGGCAACGCCTTTACCGAGTAACGATAGAAAAAGACGGCGGGCCCGAATCTGCTCGGACCCGCCGTATGGGTTAAACGCTCAAAAGCACCTTCACAGTTACAGCTTGTTAGCGATCTTCTTTGCCGTGCGCTTAACGCCGGCCACCAGGCCTCCCGCAGGATGCTCCTTCTCGTATGCTAGGCGCTTTTCGCGCTTGGCGTACTCTTCGACGATGATGTCGCCATACTCGTCTTCGATCTTGTCGAAGAAGTCGACGGCGCCCTTAATTTCCTCAGCGGTTGGGTGTCCCTTTTGGACACCGCCGGTGAGTTTGAACGGCCCCCACGTATCAAAGCCGGGGCAGCCGTAGACACCCATAAAGATGGCCTGCCTCATGCGGCAGATGCCATCGATATCCTTGCCGTACCACTTGTTTTTGCCGCCATAGGTCATAAGGCCAAACACCTTGTCCTGCGGCTGCAGCACGTTCGTGAGCACGCGTGCCATGTCCTTGTCGATCTCGGAGTAATAGATGCCCGTGGCGACACCGATCAGATGGTATTCGTGCAGGTCGGGATACTCGTTTTTGCCGAGCGCCTTGACGTCGAGGGTATCGATCTCGGGGTGTGCCTCGACGATGGCGTCCACGAGCTTTTTCGTATTGCCGTGATGGCGCGAGGCGTAGAGGATGATGGTTCGCATAAGAAGGCCTTTCAGCTGTAATTGCATCAATGTCTGTATGGTACCCCGTTACATGGCTGGGATACCGGACGCATCGATGAACGTGCGGGTTTGTCCTTTGGTTAGGGCCGAGACGGGTACTTGCGAGCAAAAAGCAGTTGTTCGAAAGGATGGGCAATGGAATACGCTCTCTCCAACGATTCGATTTCTATTAAGGTGTCCACGGCTGGTGGTTCGTTTACCTCGATTGAGGCTGGAGGTCGCGAGTACTTGTGGCAGGGCGATCCCGCCGTGTGGTCCGGCCAAGCACCGATTTGCTTCCCGATTTGCGGAGGCTTGCGCGACAACAGCGCCATGACGTTTGCCGGGCATCACGTGAAGCTCGCTCGCCACGGGTTTGCGCGCAAACAGGAGTGGAAGCTGCTGAGCCAAGACGAGAACGAGCTGGCGATGTGCCTGGCTTCGGAGGATAACGCCGCGCTGCTGAGCGATTATCCGTACCCGTTTAAGCTTGTCGCTCGTTATACGCTTGAGGACGCCGCCGTGCGCGTTTCCTACGAGGTCACCAACGAGGGTACCGAGGACATGCCGTTCTTTATCGGCGGTCATCCCGGCTTTAGGTGTCCGCTCGATGAGGGCGAGGCCTATACGGACTACGAGTTGCGCTTTGAGAAAGACGAGGCTGCGGAGCTTTGCACCGCTGTCCCTTCGACTGGCTTGATTGACGTGGCAAACCGCTCCAAGAACCCCATGGTGGGGAAGACGCTGCCTCTGTCACATGAGCTCTTCGATTTTGCGGAGACCATCTTTGACGTGCTCGAGAGCCGTCAGGTCACGCTTTCCAAAAAGGGCGAGGACAAGGGCGTCCGCCTGAGCTTTGAGGACTTCCCATATCTCATTGTGTGGAGCAAGCCCGAGGGCGATTTTGTGGCGGTTGAGCCTTGGGGCGGTCTTTCGACTTGTTCCGATGAGGACGATGTGCTTGAGCATAAGCGCGGCTGCCTTGTCGCCAAGCCCAAGGAGACCGTCGTTCGCTCGTTCACGATTGAGATTCTGTAATTCCGTTTTGTCGACTCGCATCGCGAGGCACAAGGAGCCTGCGAGATAAGGAGCTAAAAATGATCCTCACCGTTACGATGAACCCGTCTGTCGATACGCGCTATCAGCTCGATGAGCTCGTCATCGACGACGTCAACCGTGTGACGCCCGAAAAGACCGCCGGCGGCAAGGGCCTCAACGTGGCCCGTGTCCTTGGTCAGTTGGGCGACGACGTTGTGGCAACCGGCCTGCTTGGTGGCCATATGGGCGCCTATATGGCCGAGCTCATGGACGCTAACGGCATTAAGAATGATTTTGTGCCCATCAAGGGCGAGACTCGCATTTGCCTCAACATCCTCCACGCCGGCAACCAGACCGAGCTGCTCGAGAGCGGCCCGACGATTGCCCCCGAGGAGCTCGATGCCTTTACCACCAAGTTTACCGAGCTTGCGAGCAAGGCCGATGTCGTTACCATCTCGGGTTCGCTGCCCCGCGGCGTCGAGGCGGACTACTACGCCAAGATCACGGGCATTGCCGAGAACGCCGGCGCCAAGGTGCTGCTCGATACCTCGGGTGCCTCTCTCGAGGCCGCCCTTAAGTCCGAAATTAAGCCCGAGCTGGTCAAGCCTAACCTGACCGAGATCAACGGCCTTCTGGGTACGAGCTTTACCACCGACGATGTGGACGAGCTCCGTGCCGCGCTCGCCTCTGATGCCCGCTTCTCCGATATCCCCTGGGTCGTCGTGTCCATGGGTGCTGCCGGCTCCGTTGGCTTCCACAATGGCCGTGCGTTCCGCGCAAAGACGCCCGACATCCCTGCCGTTAACGCCACGGGCTCTGGTGACTCCACTATCGCTGGCTTCGCGCATGCCATTGCTGCTGGCGCGGACGACGAGACGGTGCTGCGTACCGCCAACACCTGCGGCAAGCTCAATGCCATGGATCCCATGACCGGCCATCTGGTCATGGACCGTTGGGACGAGGTCTACAACGGCGTTGTCGTGACCGAGCTGTAAAAGCCTGGGCGTCGGCCCCGGCATTGCTTGCTAGCTCATGTCGACGACAAGTGCGGTAGCATTATGCTGGGGCGCGACGCCGAGTTTGTCGTGTTCAATCCCGACCTTACCCTGGTCGAGGCGTATGTGGGTGGCAACAGCGTCGGTAACGTGTTTGCCGAGTAGCCGCCAAAGAAGCGATCCGAGAGGGGATTTAGATGATTTACGGTGCATTGGGCGATATCGAGGAGTATCGCGGAATGCTCAAGGGCCTCGACGTGCTGATCGACTGGCTCGAGGAGAACGACCCGGCGGAGCTCGAGGTCGGCAGCCATCCGATTCTGGGCGACAAGGTCTTTGCGAACGTCATGGCGCCCACGACGCGTCCCGAGGCCGAGGCTCACTATGAGACGCATCAGCGCTATCATGATCTGCAGATCGACGTCGAGGGCCGCGAGGCCTTTAAGGTCGCTACGGGTAGCCTGACACTGGTCCAGGAGTTTGACGAGAAGGACGACTACGATCTGGTCGATTCCGACGCTTCGATTGCCGGCGATCTCGCTGACGACAAGTTCGCACTGTTCGTTGCCGGCGAGCCTCATATGCCCACGCTCGAGTTCCCGGGCGATGGCGCGCAGCCGGTCAAGAAGATCTGCTTTAAGCTGCTTGCAGATGCTTACTGGGAGGAGTAACGCGCTGCTCGGCTGAGCTGTTCGTATGCTGGCGTGATTCCATTGAGGAGCGCGCCTGAGCCCCGTTAATCGCGGTTCCCTTGGGGATTGCGGTTGGCGGGGCTTTTTTGTTGAGTAGGGGAGTTGCCGGCGGCGTTTTGCTTGGATTTATTTGCGAAGAACATCGGCTAGCCGCAGGATTGAAATCATCGACCGATAAGTGAGTTCCACTTTTTCGCCCGCAAGCAGTCGTTTCGAGCCAATCTTATCTAGCCCCACAAGCCGAGAAAACAGCGGGCCGCTCATCGTGCCATCGTCAATTGATTCCCTTATGGTCTTCAAAACGTCCGTATCATGAAGCGATGCCGAGCTGTAGGGGGCAACACGAGCGGAACTCTCAATTAGCGACGAGACAAAAGGATGGAGATGCTTTGGACATAGTCCATCAAACACCACATCCCCATTGTCGTTCGAGCCGACCAGGCGCCAAGTATAATGATCGACCCAGTCATCTCCGTCATATATGGCGTCCATGAGCAACTTCCCGTCTAGAGAGAGAAACCTATTTGGACATCGGGGCGCAAGACCGCAATCCATATCGGGCCTGCAGCAGCTCCAACCCAACGCACCACATAGGTTCCCTTTCGTACATGTGTATCAATCTGCCCCGAAATGCCGGTGAATGCAATTCCAGACCCGTTTGTCGGATAGCAATCGACGTATTTTTTGTTTTCCGCTCACAACCTTGTATAGATATATCGTTCCAGCAAAAGAGAAGGTATCGTGACTATTTTAGATCTATATGGCCAATTCGAGCCCTCGCCATGGCAATTGTTGCAGCTGGGTTTCTTTTCATTAAAATTTCACTTTGGTAAATCCCCGCCCCTAAGCATTAAACCCGAAGTCCACCGAGTGGGCGAATTCCGGCGGATGTGCGCCTGAAATCGGTAACAAAAAAAGCCGCCCGAAGGCGGCTATCTTGTGCAATGGAGCCAGCGACCGGGCTCGAACCGGTGACCCCCGCTTTACGAGAGCGGTGCTCTACCAACTGAGCTACGCTGGCGACCATGTGGTGACGCAACTGAGGCGTCAACGGCTGTCTATGATACGGGACATCGCACATCCGCGCAAGTGTTCTGACGGCTTTTCTCACTTTAAATGCACTAATATTGGAGACGTGATGTCTTGCTCTTACGGGTCTCAAGCAGAATGGGGCAGTGATGATTCAACCCAAGATTCTTCTCGCGCGCATCGATGATCGGTTTATTTACGGGCAAGACGTTGAGCTGTGGAATGAGGCGGTTGGTTCCAGCCTCGTCCTGATCGTTAACGACGAGATTGCGGCGGATTCGCGCAAGTGGGCGCCTATGAGGGTCGCGGTGCCCGAGGGCGTGTGGACACGGTTTTTCTCGGTGCAAAGGGCCATCGACATCATTCATACCGCAACGCCGCGCCAATTGATTCTGATCATGGTGGCCTCACCCGCCGATGCACTCGCGCTGGTTAAGGG
>URNM01000048.1 GCA_900549185.1 uncultured Collinsella sp.
CTCAGTGTCTCGTGGGCTCGGAGATGTGTATAAGAGTCAGGTCCAGGTCCTCCTCGGTCACGTTCTTGTTAATGATGTCGCGCATGCGCTGGCTACCGGCCTCGGGCGCGAACGTCAGGCCGCCCTTCTTTTCGCCAGCAACCGACTCGGCCATATCCACGCCAAACGAATCCAGGCGCTGCGACGGAATAGAAACGCGAATACCCGTATCCTCCAGGCGACGGTTGAGCCTGCCGAGCACGTCGCGAATGCAGGAGTGGTCGGTCGTGGAGAGCGAGGTCAGCGACACCTCGTCATAGCCGGTCTTTTCCAGACCCTGAATTACCGACGAGACGATCTGGTCGGCCGAGCGCTCGCGCACCGGGCGATACGTCATACCGGCCTGGCAAAAACGACAGCCGCGGGCGCAGCCGCGCAGGATCTCGATAGACAGGCGGTCGTGGACCAGCTGCGCATAGGGTACGCACGACTGCGACAACGGATTCGTGGCGCCGAAATCCTCGACGACGCGCTTGTAGACCACCGTCGGCGCATCCTTGCCCTCACGCGGCACGGTGTAGCCATGCGGCGAGCAGGGCTCGTCGTGACGAACTTCATAGAGCGACGGCACGTAGTTGCCGGCAATGGATGCAAGCTGCTCGACAATCTGCGCGCGCGGGACCCCTTCGTCACGCAGGCGGCGATGCAGCTGGCAGGTCTCGAGCAGCGATTCCTCGCCCTCACCGATGAGGATGGCATCGAAGAAAGCCGCGTACGGCTCGGGGTTGTACACCGAGGGGCCGCCGGCGATGATAATGGGGTCGTCCTCGGTGCGGTCAGCCGCTAACAGCGGAATACCAGCGAGGTCGAGTGCCTCGAGGAAGTTCGTTACCGCCATCTCGTGCGGCACATGCAGGCCGACGATATCAAACGAAGCAACCGGCGCTGCACCCTCGAGCGAGAGCAGCGGAATGCCTGCCTCGCGCATGGCGTCACCCATATCGGGCCACGGCACATAGCCGCGCTCGCAGGAGATGCCCTCGGCCTGGTTAAGGATGTTGTAGAGGATGGCGATGCCCTGGTTGGGCAGACCGACCTCGTACACATCCGGGTAGATCAGGCAGCAACGGTAGTCGGCATCGGCCTTGGAAAGCGTGCCCCACTCGTGATCGATATAGCGGCTCGGTTTCTCGACCTTGGCGAGCAGCGGCTCAATTAAATGAAAACAGTCTTGGTATGCAACGCGCAACGGAAAACCCCTAAGCTGCGAGATCGGATGCGTCCTGGTAGGACGCCATAGGACGGGTAGCACCCGCGACCGTGGTCACCAGATCGCGAACGCGGGAGAACGTGGCAGTGACCACCTCGTTGGCACGGCTGTAGTCAACATCGCGCTCGTAGAGCGAAACGAGCGCACGGCCCATGCCATAGGTACCCGCGGCGGCAGTGAGCGCCTTGACGGCAAACCCAATATGCGGCGTCTGCTTGACGAGCGCGCGGGTGACCGCGCGGATCACAAGACCGCCGGCAAGCACGCCCGCGACCTCGTAGCCACGCTCTGGCTTAATGCCGCGTCCAAAGACGGCAGCGAGCTCAAAGAGCATGCCCACCTGCGCCAGCGCCATAACGGGATAATCGGCGCCCGGCAAAAACACCAGCGCACCGGTCGCCATATTGGTGAGCGCGCACGAGGTGATGATACGATTGGCCGCCGCGATGCGCATGAAGGCAAAGTTCGCCGCAAAAGCCGTTTCCTTGTCGGTGCGATCGAGAATCCAGCGGGCAAGCGTCTCGAGCAGATACGTCTTATCGGTTGCCGCTACCACGCCTAGCATGGGCGTGGACTCCTCGATAAACGGCACCTCCACAGCAGACTCGGCAAGCACGCACACGGGTGCGCCGGCGATCACGAGCTCCTGCACGGCACTCTCCAAGCGGTCGGAACCACACGAGAGCACCAGTACCACATCGGTATCGGTCTTTGGAGCAATTCGCTCCTCCCCCAGACGCTCGACGCGCACAATGCCCGAGGTCGTCTGCGGCACAAAGGCGTCACGCACCGTCTCGGCCAGAGAGCGCGAGGCGGACGAATCCAGATAGACCGAGACGCGCACCGGCGTATCGGAATCTTTCTTAACGGACGCGCCCATCTTAAAAGCGCGGGTCAGCTTATCTACGGGAATTTTCATAGCAAACCCCTCCAGCGGTTACGCGGCGCCCGAACGATGCCGCCATATGGATTGTACGATGCCCACCGTCAGCAGCTGGATCATCATCGAAGACGAACCGAAGCTAATAAACGGTAACGGAATACCGGTAATCGGCATCATGCCGATGCACATGCCGATGTTTTCGAAGGTCTGGAACGCCCACATGCCAACGATGCCCACACACGAAAGACGCAAAAACAGCGACTCGCACTTAAAGGCGACGCGAATCGTCGAAAAGATCAGCAGCACGTAGAGGCACAGGAGCAAAAAGGAACCGCAAAAACCAAAGGTCTCGGACAGGAAGGCGAAGACGAAGTCGGTGTGGAACTCAGGCAGAAAGCCGCCGGCCGACTGCGTCGCATGGCCCAAACCCTTACCAAAGAAGCCGCCCGAGCCAACGGCGATAAGCGACTGCTGCAGGTTGTAGGCATCGTCCGAATCGGCATTATCGGGGTCGATAAAGACCGTCAGACGGTTCATCTGATACTGCTTGATGAGCACATCGTGGCCGAGCAACGAATCAAAGACCGAATCGAGCGCCAGGACAAGGGCCACCAGGCCCACGAGCAGGGCCAGGGTCGACAGCACCCATTCGCGGCGTGCACCGCTCATACAAATGACGATGGCGCCCGAAACCAGCACGACCAGGCCCGAGCCCAGGTCGCCCATGGCAACGACAGCCAAAAACGGAATGGACAGCATGCCGCAGAGCTTGACGTAGTCACGAACGGTATCGATGCGACCGTTATACTGCGAGCCAAGCGTAGCAATAAAGAAGATGGTGATGAGCTTGGCAAGCTCAACCGGCTGGAATGTCAAGCCGATACCGGGAATCTTGATCCAGCCCGTCATGCCCAGACCGCCCGTATAGGACAGACCCGGAATCTTGGGCGAGAAGATCACGATCAGGTCGATGACGAGCAACGCCGTCGAGAAATTGGAAATACCGCGCAGATCGGTACGCCAGACCAGCACCGCCAGCACCGCTCCGATGCCAATTCCCAGTAGATGGCGTGAGAACGAAGCATCGGCCTTAAACTGCGAAGCCGACCAGATAATGATGGCACCGTAGGCGACGAGCGCCACAGTAGCCACGAGCACACCGATATGCACCTTTTGGCGAAACGTGCCGCGCGAGGCCGAAAGTTGCTTGTTGACGCGGTCCAGGCTGCTGCGAGAGCCGGTCTTGGTTGAACGGAACAGATCCGCCGGAGAAAAATCCATCGCAACCTCCTATCGAACCGAAGAATCGCCCGAGGCCGAAGAGGTATCGGGCTCGCCATAAATCACGCCGAGCACGTCGCGCACGACATGCATCGCGGTATCTGAGCCGCCGCCGCCCTGCTCCAGGACAGTAGCGATGACATACTTGGGGTCATCGGCCGGTGCATAGGCGCAGAACCACGCGTATTCGTCCTCGCCGCTTTTCTCGCCCGTGCCCGACTTGCCGTATACCTGCGGCGTCAGGGTGCCAAAGTGCGCCGCCAGGGACGTCGATGCCGTGTAAATCACGTCGTGCATGCCGTTGCGAACAAGAGCCAAATCCGAATCGCTGTTGATCTTGGCCACCAAGCGCTTCTTCTTGCCCTTGCCGTTGTACTTATAGGCATCGCCGTCGCCATCGCGCGACACGGCAGACAAAAACACGTGAGGCACGTACTGTTTGCCGCCGTTGGCAAGACCCATATAGGCACACGCCATCTGCAGGGGCGTCACCAGAATGTCACCCTGACCGATGGCAATGTTGGTCATATCGCCGGCATTCCACTTGCGGTCCTCGGCAGAGGCGTCGGTGAAGTACGACTCTTTCCACTCGGCATCGGGAATACGGCCCGCGCCCTCACTCGGCAGATCGATACCGCAGGTCTTGCCTAGACCCCAGCGACGAAAGACCTCCTGCAGGCCCTCGGGATGTTGCTCGTCATAAAAGAACGCCTTGCCCATGTCGTAGAAGACGGGGTCGCACGAGTTGGCGATACCCGACTGCAGCGTCATGGTGCCGTGGCCGGAATGCAGCCAGCAGTACTTGCCCCACGACTTGCCCAAACCCGTCCAATAACCCGTGCAGTTGGTCGTCTGCCCCGACGTGTAGGTTCCAAACTCAAGACCGGCCAGTGCCGAGAGCGGCTTGATGGTCGAGGCCGACATGTACTGTCCGCTAATGGCGCGGTTGAGCAGCGGGTGCGAACCCTTGTCATCATTGAGCTCGGTCCACACGTCATTTGAGACGCCGCCGATAAAGACGGACGGATCGAACTTGGGCTCGCTCGCCATGCCCAGGATCTCGCCATTGTTGGGATCGAGACACACCACAGCGCCGTTGCCGGCATTGCTGTAGCCAGTGGTCTTGGCAAGCTCGATAGCGCTCGCCAGCGCCGTCTCGCAGGCCTGCTGGATCTTTAGGTCGAGCGTGAGCTTAATGTCAGAGCCGGCCTTCGCGGGCACGGCGCCGGCCTGACCGGTCACGTTGCCCGAGGCATCGACCTTGACGGTCTGCTCGCCACGAATACCCTGCAGCAGGTTTTCGTAGTAGCTCTCAACGCCCGCCTGCCCCACGATATCGCCCGACTGGTACGTAATCTTGCCTGCAGAAGCATCATCGTCGCCAGAAGTTTTCTTATTCTGGGCCTCGAGCTGCTCGGAGGTAATGGTGCCGGTATAGCCCAAGATATGGCATGCCGTCTCGCCGTATGGATACTGGCGCTCGGTACGCTCGGCAATCTTGACGCCCGGGAACTCGCCGGCATGCTCCTGAATATAGGCAACCGTGGAGCGACGGACGTCCGTCGCGATGGTATGCAGGCTCTGAGCGCCCTCTGTATTGTCCTGAATATTGCGAAGGACCGCCACATAAGGCATTCCAAGCACGTTGGCAAGATGGCGAACCAGAACCTCATCCTCGGCAAGGTCGCGGTAGGCCACGACAGCAAGTGAGGGACGGTTCTGGACAAGTGCCACGCCATTGCGGTCGAGGATGCGACCGCGCACAGCGGGTGTGGTAACGGTGCGAGTCTGATTACTATTGGCCTGCTTCTCGTAATAGTCCGACGAGACCATCTGCATGCCCCACAGCTTGACGGCAAGTGCCGCAAACATCGCGCCCACACCCGTGGTGAGGATGGAAAAGCGGCCCTTAAAGGCGGTCGCCGCGGTATTGCCTTCGCCCTCGGTGGCGCGCGGGGCCGTTCCATGCTGTGTATCGTAGGTAAAACGGGAATCGCCACGACGCATGATGACCAGCGCGACCACGATGGCCACAACCAGCACGATACCGGCGATAATAACCGTCATCTGGGAAGACATCTACGGGCCTCCCCTATTTGAGCTTGCGGGTCTTGGGCTTAAAGCGCATACCCGTCTGGTGTCCGCCACGTGCGGAGAATCCATAGCCGGACTGCGGCACGACGCCGGACATCAAAAACGGAATGGCAACCAGACCCGTCAGGATCGAGGACGGCAGCGCATGGCCGAAGATCGCCACAACAAAGCTCGTCTCCAAACCCATAAACAGCAAGATGATGCTGTAGATCACATTAATGACGAGCGCAAAGGCGCCCACGGTGACGCCGCGCGCACTCGGGGTACCGCTCGTCTGACCGACGGCGCTGTGCACCAGGGCAAAAGAACCCACGGTCAGCAGGAGCGACATAACGCCCACCGGCACGGCAGCGGACAGGTCATAGAACAACCCGCTGCAAAAACCGCACACAACGGCACGGGTCGGGTCGCCCGAGAACACGCTTAGGCACACCAAGATAATCATGAAGTTGACGCGACCGCCCGCAATGGAGATCTGCGGTGCCAGGCCTGCCTGCAGCAGCACGCACACAATGGCGGCGATCACAAACGTGCGGGAGCTCATCCCCTGCTCGTGTAGATCCATGGACATGCCCCCTATTCGTTCGAGCCAGAATCGGTCGTCTCGGACGTGTCGGAACTGTCATCCGAGCCCTCGTCCTTCGTCTTGGTTGCAGCATCGCGCGACGTTCCCTGCGGCGTGCTGTTGGCCGTGCTCACGTCCTCATCCGAGGCCGACTGTTCGTCGGTCAGCGAGGTAATGACCAGCACTTCCTCGTTGTTCTCGGCCGTGGTCTGAGCGCGCACCACAATGGTGTAGTACACGTCGTTTGCCGATTTCTCAACCGACGAGACGGTGCCAAGCGGTAGACCCTTGGGGAACACACCGCCAATGCCCGAGGTCACGATGATGTCGCCAACCTTAACGTCGGAGTCGACGCTCACATACTCAAGACGCAGCGTGCCGTCAGCCTGACCCTGCAGCATGCCTTGGGCGCGCGTGTCCTGCACCATAGCGGACACGCCCGAGTTCTCGTCACCGATCAGGCGCACGGTGGAGGTCTTGGCCGATACCTCGATAATCTGGCCGATAACACCGGCAGAACTCGTCACGGGCATGTTGATGGTAAGGCCGTCGGCAGAGCCCTTGTCGATGGTAACGGTCGAAGTCCAGGCATCGCCGGAGGCACCGACAATACGAGCAGCGGTCGATTTGAGGTTATAGGTCGACTGCAGGCCGACCAGCCCTTCCAGACGCTCAGCAGTCTTTTGAGCCTCGGAGAGCTCGGCAACCTTAGAGGTCAGCTCCTCATTTTGCTTCTTGAGCTCGTCGAGCGTGTCCTGCGACGCCGTAAGGTTAGAGAACACGTTGCCAATCGCATTGAAGGGAGCCGCCACAGCCGAGCCCACAAAGCGCACCGGAGAGGTAATCGTCGTTACGCCCGAACGCACGGCATAAATCGGCCCTGCCTCGCCCTCGCGGATGTAAAACGTGAGCAGCAACACCGAAATCAGGCTGAAAACAATCAACGGGCGCATACCCGTTGATTGTCGCTTGGTATTCAGATTTGTGGAGAAACCCGAAGATCGTGCCAAATGGAATCCACCTTTTGGAAATTAAGCATTGGTCTGGACGAAGCCGCCATCAAACGCATTGGCCTCGAGCACGCGGGCGCAGCCGTTAACGACGTTATCGAGCGCCGTGGGGCTGACGTTGACCGAAACACCGGTCTCATCGCGCAGGCGCACGTCGAGACCGCGCAGCAGCGCACCGCCACCGGTCAGCAAAATGCCGTAGTACATAAGGTCCGAGGCAAGATCGGGAGGCGTAGCGTCGAGTGCGTCCTTGACGGCCTTGGCCATCTCGTCGAGTGGCTTGTTGAGTGCGCGACGAATCTCCTCGCTCTCGATGCGCACGGTCTTGGGCAGACCGGTGATCACGTCGCGGCCGTTGACCTCGACGTCGAGCTCGTCCTTGAGCGGCACGGCGGAACCGACCTTGATCTTGATGTCCTCTGCCGTACGCTCGCCGATGGCCAGGTTGTAGGCATCGCGAACGTGCGTGAGGATGGCCTGGTCGAACTCGTCACCGGCAATACGGATGGACTGCGAGACGACGATGCCGCCCATGGCGATAACAGCGACCTCGGTGGTACCGCCACCGATGTCGATGACCATGGAGCCGGTGGGTTCCTCGACGGGCAGGTCGGCGCCGATAGCGGCGGCCATAGGCTCTTCGATCAGATAGGCCTGGCGGGCACCGGCCTGGATCGTAGCCTCAAAGACAGCTCGCTTCTCGACCGACGTGACGCCGGAAGGAACGCAGACGACAACGCGCGGACGCGGGGTCCACGGATAGCGCTTCTCGGACGCCTTGTCGATAAAGTAGCGAAGCATGGCCTCGGTAACATCGAAGTCGGCGATGACGCCGTCCTTCAGGGGACGAACGGCCACGATGTTGCCGGGCGTACGGCCGAGCATGCGCTTTGCCTCGATACCGACCGCCAGGATGCGCTCGTCGTTCTTGTCGATGGCGACAACAGAGGGCTCGCGAATGACGATGCCCTTGCCGCGCACGGAGACAAGCGTATTTGCGGTGCCGAGGTCGATGGCAAGATCGCCCGCATAGCTACCGAAGAACATATCCATCAAAGAAAACAACGCAACTCCTGATGTGTTGGATGATTGCTGGAAAACTACTAGCTCATCATACTAGCGCAAGCCCGGCACCTCACTTGCGGTGAAGCGCCGGGCAAAGCTAAATCCCATAAGGTCACTACTGGTTGTCAGCAGCCGAGAAATCCATATCGAGCGAGGAAACGGCCCAGCCGATATGGTTATCGGAGCGCACGAATTTGACGGTGTACTCCTGCTCGCCGCCCTTGGACAGCGATGCCTTAACCTTAGCGGTCGTCTCGGTCACGGACTGATCCATGCCCTCGACGGACACGGTGGCACCCTGCGGAATCGAGGAGATGATCATCGACTTGGCGTCCTCGGACAGGCTCGAGGCCAGGCAAGACTCGGCCTTTGCGGTGTCACCGTCGCCGGCAGCCTGGAACAGATCGGTAACGACAGACTCCTGGGACGGGAAGCCAAAGCCGCGCGTGTAGGCAAAGCCCAGACCGCCCGCGGCGATCAAAATGAGCAGAAGCAGCACGATGAAGACTTTGAGACCCGTGTGGCGATGGCGGCGACGAACCTTGGCCTGCTTACGATCCTGACGGTCCTGCTGGACCATCTCGGACTCGGACAGCGTAAAGAAGCCGGTGTCCGAGGGATCGGGCATAAACTGACCGGTCGCGCCCGTAGGATCGAGCGGATCGACGGCAGGAGCGTCCATCGCGGGCGCCGGAGCCGTGGCCATAGCCGTCTGGGCAGACAGCGCGGCAAGCGAATCGTGCACGCGGGCAAGCTCATCGGCCTGCTCGGAGGTGAGCTGGTAGATGCCATCGGCAGTAGCGGCGTTAAAGGCGTCGAGTGCGTCGGAGGGGCGGCCGGCGGCAGAAAGTGCCTGACCCATGCCGGCGTTGAGCGCACGCGTGTCGTCGCGGGGGCCGGCAAAGTCGATAGCCGTGCGGTAGGTCTCCACGGCATCCGCCGGACGGCCGAGCTTAATGAAGCAACGACCAAGCTCGCCGAGTGCGGCGGCAGGAGCCGGATTGGCGCCGTCGATGGCAGCCTGACGGAAGGCAGTACCCGCGTTGGCATAGTCGCCCGACTGGAACAGCGCGTTACCCAGGCCCAGATAGGCCTTGAACGGCGTGGCATAGGAAGCATCCTGCGTAGCAGCAGAGAACGCCTGAGCGGCCGTCGTGTAGTCGCCCACGGCGGCGAGTGCCTTGCCGCGGTTGGTGAGCAGCGCGCCGCGCTTGCCGTAGGTGCCGTCGTTGAGGGCGGCAGCATAAGCCTCGGCGGCCTCGGCATACATGCCCAGGTGCATCAAGGCGTTGCCACGAAGGTGATCGGCCTCGCCCATAATCTCATCGGGAGTCTTTGCCGCCCCAAGCATCTGGGCTGCAGCGGAAAAATCACCCGCGCGGTAAGCGGCGCGGCCCTGTTGGATCAGCTGGCTATTCAAGGAAGTCCCCTTTACTCGTGAACGATCTCGACATGGACGATCTTGTCGCCGGCACGCAGCTGCGAAATCACATCGAGACCCTCGACCGTGGTACCAAAGACGGTGTAACCGGAATCGAGGTTATGCTGGGCACCCAAGCAGAAGTAGAACTGCGAACCCGCGGAATCGGGGTCCATGGAGCGTGCCATGGCAAGGGCACCATCGACATGGCTGTTGCGCGGATTGGTGGCAAACTCGCCCTTGATGCAGTAGCCGGGGCCACCGGTACCGGGCATGCCGTCGGGGCCCTCAAGACCGGCAGCGACGTCGGCGCCGGACATATCGCGAGTATTGGGGTCGCCGCCCTGAATGACAAAGCCGGGCACATAGCGATGGAACTTAAGACCATCATAGAAGCCCATCGTGGAAAGCTCGCAGAAGTTCGCGACATGAATGGGAGCGCCCTCGCCGTCAAACTTGACCTTGATGGTACCCTTCGACGTCTCGATAACGGCGCACTCGTCGCCGGCAAGCTGATACTCGGGCGTGTAGAGCTCTTTCTTAAAACCAAACATGTGGTTCCTTCCTCGTGCGTTTAAAGCATATTTGTACGAATTGTAGCAATAAGCATGCGCTTACATCAATTGCGCACGTAGGTTATGCCGACTATGGCGAACTAATTTTAGGAACGCTGCTGCGGCTTCCAGGAGCCCACGTTGGCGTCGTACTGATTCAGCGCGCTATTGCCGCCCTGTGCGATGGGCGCCAGGATCTCGCTTTGGTGGGAACTCATCGACTCGCCATCGGGAATGGCCAGCGAGATATCCCAGCTCTGACAGATCACGTCGACACGCTCGAACATCCACTCGGCAAGCTGCTTTAAGTGGGCGATGTCGTCCGCATAGACCGTATCGTCCTGATACTTAAGGTTGTTAAGCTCATCTTGCGTCTTTTTGATCTGGTCGCGCAGGGCGTAGGCACTCTGCGACAGCTCCTGACGGGTAGACAGCGGCGTTCGAAGATAGCCGTTGTTAAAAGAATCGATGACCTCGCCGATCTGATCCTCGTCGCTGTACGACACGATGGTCTGGTACAGGCCGTCGAGCCTGGCATAGAGCTGGTCGTCGGTTAAGACGGTCTCCTCCTGAACGACCTCGGACGCATCCTCCTGCTTGGACTCTTTCTCGGTGGCCTCGCCCTTTTGGCGCGACGGGAAGGTAGTCTTGGCTGCTTGGCCAAACTGGTCGTAGAAGCCGGGCATGACGCCCATGGGATCGGCAGTCACAAACCAATAGGCACCACCGCACACGGCGGCGAGCACCGCAATAACGATGATCGGCTTGGGGATATGGCGTTTGTGCTTGTGATAGGCATCCTCGTCGGGGTGGACCTTGCGCTTGGCCTTTTGCTTTTTGGGCTGGGCATCATCACACAGGGACACCGGCGTGGGGATATCGACCTTGGGGATGCCAAAGTCCTTATCGAAGGCAGGCAGCACGCAGGTCTCGTTGGGGTCGGCTGCGTCGGAGAGCACCGCGGCGGCAGACGCCGGCGCGTGGGGCACCTCGGTATCGATCTGCTCCTGCGTCAGGCGCGGAAAGCCGGCCGTGCGCCCTGCGGCCAGGTCGGATGCGGCCGCGTCCTCGGAAAGGATGCCTGGCGCGGGGCGTCCACACTTGGGACAGGTACGGTCATGCGGGGACAGACGGGCGCCGCAGCCGTCGCAGAACACGAACTCGGTATGCTCGGGTCCATCGCCCGGACCAACGTATGCGTTGCAATAGGGGCAGAACGAGGCGCCGTCCTCGATGGTCTTTAGGCAATGCGGGCAGATCACGGCATCCTCTTTCCGAAGCAATTCAAACAATTGAGGTTAGAGCATAACATCGACACGGCCCCACAAGCGCAAGGCACCAATTCAACATCCCCGCTCACCCCTAAGTTGCGGTGAAATAGGGACTGAATAGGAGGTTAAAACGCTTAAACAGTCCCTATTTCACCGCAACTTAGGGAGGCGTTGGGGCTAGTCTTTCTTTACGGGCTTATTCTTCTTGCTTGGCATCGAGACCTTAATGCCCTGGGCCGATTTGGTCACGCGGGAGCGCTTGGCACCGGCGCCCTTCTTTTTCTTGGGCTGGGTCTGGGCCACGCCCTCGAGTGCGCGGGCCTCGGCCTCGCGAACGATGCGGTCTTCGCGGCGCTGCGCCATATCGGCGGCGACGCGCTTGGCAAAACGCTCGGCCGTCGAACCCGTCGAGCTCACCTTGCCGCCACCGCGACCCAGGCGGACACGCACACCGCGGCCAAAACCAGTTGCGGCATGACGACGACGCGGCTTGAGCGAATCCATCATCGTGGCAAGCTTAAAGAACACCGAGCAGGTAAAGACCACGATGACAGCCAAGATAACCATCTGACCCATCGACAGGTTGGCAATAGACAGCAGCTCCGGGAATCCGATAACGCCCACCAAGATGCCGGCGACTACAAACACAAAGAGCACCACACGTAAGGGCGTGAGAGGCTGCGAGATGCGCCAGATCAGGCTGACGCTCGCCGCGCACGACGTAAGCAAGCACATCGTAGACAGCGTGAGCTGGCTAAAGCCAAACACGCGCGCCACAAAGATATCGAGCGCCGCAGCCAAAATGACCACAATCGACGCCGGCAGCGCACGCTTGAGTACGTTCGTCAAAAACGCACCCTTCACGCGAGCATTGTTGGGCTCAAGGCCCAACACAAAGCCCGGCGCGCCGATGCAGAAGAAGTTGATGAGCGTCATCTGGATGGGCTCGAAGGGGTACGGCGGCAGCGCGATGCACAGCGCCGCCAGGCCCATCGAGAACAGCGTCTTGGTCAGGAACAGCGAGGCCGAACGCTGCAGGTTGTTGATGGAGCGACGGCCCTCGGCCACCACGGCGGGCATCGAGGCAAAGTCGTTGTCGACGAGTACGATCTCGGCCACGTTGCGCGCGGCATCGGAGCCGGCCGCCATGGCCACGGAGCAGTCGGCCTCCTTGAGCGCCAGCACGTCGTTGACGCCGTCACCCGTCATGGCCACGGTGTGCTCACGGCGCTTGAGCGCCTGCACGAGCTCGCGCTTCTGCTGCGGGGTCACACGACCAAAGACATGGTAGCGGTCCACTGCGGCATCGAGCTTGGCAGGCGTATCGAGCGTCGTGGCGTCCACATAAGCGTCCGCCCCCGGCACGCCCACCACGCGCGCGATCGACGACACCGTACGCGGGTCGTCGCCACTGATCACGTTGAGGGTCACGCCCTGCTCGTTAAAGTAGCCGATGGTCTCGGCCGCCGAGGTACGAATCTCGTCGCGGATGGTTACAAAGCCCACGGGCTCGGCCTCGCCCATCATATCGCCATCGGGTGTAAAGCCGTCCACGCGCGCCACCACGAGCACGCGGCAGGTATCGGCAAGCTCGGCGACACGGTTCTCGACCTGGGCGAACACACGATCAGAGAGCACAAACTGCGCCGCACCCATCACATAGGAGCCCTGCGCAAACGACGCGCCGCTCCACTTTTTGGAGGATGAGAAACTGTCTCTTATACACATCTGACGCTGCCGACGACTAGTCGAGTGTA
>URNM01000049.1 GCA_900549185.1 uncultured Collinsella sp.
AGCCGTACCCTATGGCGTCACGCTCATCATGGCGCCTTGGAACTACCCGTTTTTGCTGACGCTCGAGCCGCTCGCTGGCGCGCTCGCTGCAGGCAACACCGTGGTCATCAAGCCGAGTGCCTATGCGCCGGCTTCGAGTGCGGTGCTCAGGCAGATTTGCGAGGAAGCATTTGATCCGCGCCTGGTGACGGTCGTCGAAGGCGGGCGTGCCGAGAACGAAGCGTTGCTCGATGAATGCTGGGACAAGATCTTCTTTACCGGTAGCGTTCCGGTCGGCAAACTCGTCATGGAGCGCGCGAGCAAAAACCTCACGCCCGTGACGCTTGAGCTGGGCGGAAAGAGTCCCTGCATCGTGGATGCGACGGCAAACTTGAAGGTCGCGGCACGCCGTATCGCATTTGGTAAATGGCTCAACGTGGGGCAGACCTGCGTGGCGCCCGACTATCTGCTGGTCGACGTGCGCGTGCACGATGAGCTGTTGGGCCTCATCAAGGAAGAGGTCCGGCGCATGTTTGGCGAGCACCCGCTCGACAATGAGAATTACGGTCATATTGTCAACGCCAAGCATTTTGCGCGCGTACGCGGGCTGATCGACCCCGACAAGGTTGTGCTGGGAGGTACGGAGCGCGAGTCATCGCTCAAGATTGAGCCGACGATTCTAGACGGCGTGGCGCCTGAGGACGCCGTGATGCAGGAGGAGATTTTCGGCCCCATCTTGCCGGTGTTGACGTTTGAGAGCCTAGACGAGGCCGAGACGTTTATTACGGATCGTCCGACGCCGCTGGCCCTGTATGTCTTTAGCCAGGACCGTGCGGCTCAGCAGCGCTTTGTGCGCTACGTGCCCTTTGGCGGCGGCTGCGTCAACGACACCATCATGCATTTGGCTACGAGCCATATGGGCTTTGGCGGCATGGGTGCGAGCGGTATGGGTCAGTACCATGGCCGCGAGAGCTTCGATACGTTTAGCCACAAGAAGAGCATCGTGAACAAGGCAACGTGGCTGGACGTGCCATTCCGCTATGCTCCTTACGCAAGCTGGAAGCACAAGTTCGTACGCATGTTTGTGCATTAGAAAAGGGCGCAGGTAATACGAACAAGTGTTCCTATTACCTGCATTTTGCGTTAGACTACTGTTATGGAGCACGGATGGGCCAACTCCCTTTAGAAGGGATTTGGTATGAACCTAAGCGATGTTATTTCGTTATTAGCGTTGTTGATCGCGGCTATCGAACTCGGCCTATTTATCGGCCGAATGAAATAGCCGCCCCCGCGTAAGCGAAGACGGCCACTTCTCACGATGAAAACGTGTATCGGAGTTGGCAAGACCCGCGGCAACGGGTGCCATCCGTGCTCCTATCTTATCTGCAAGCGTTCTGTAGCGCAAGCGTTGAGGCAAACGATTGAAGGACGCAGGCAGGATGTATTTGTGTCCGCACGGGACCGTAGACTTCTCAATAAGGTTACACACCGGTTTATCCGGCCGTTAGAGGAGTTGCTATGTACGAGCCTTCACGTGTTCTTCTGTCGTTTCACATCGCGGGATTTCAATATGCCGACGGCGCTTTGGTCCTAGGCGATCTTAAGGTTGGCGATAAGCTGAAACTGTGTGCCGAGCGCGATAACCCTCATGATCCCGAGGCGGTTGCGATCTACTTCGGCAACACCAAGCTTGGCTATGTTCCGGGAAACGAGGTCGGCCCGCTGTCCTTGATGATGTATTACGGCCATGAGGACGTATTTGAGACCCGCGTGCAACAAGTTGCTCCCGAGCGCAGTCCGTGGCATCAGGTGCGCGTTGGACTCTACGTGGTGGATGCTCGCTAGTCGGTAAAGGGGACTGCCATGTTTGATGACGAGGGCCAGTTCGATCTGACAGACGATCCGTTTGAGTGGGATATGCTACTCGATGACGATGAGTTGGAGCGGGATCGTAAGAAGCGGCAGGATAAGAATACCCAGGGTGACGCTTCGAAAAAGCAAGACAAGCGCCGCCGCGGACTGTTCGGCGGGTTCTTTGGATAACCGCCGCATCGCTGCGTCTGTATACTTAGCACGAGTTGGACACGTTGTGAAATGAGGGCATAGACGATGATGTGGTTTACCGCCGACCTGCACCTGGGCGATACGAATATCTTGCACGACATGGACCGGCCGTTTGGCTCGGTCGAGGAGATGAACCGCAAGGTCATTGATGCCATCAATGAGTGCGTGGCTGCGGATGACCGTCTCTACATCCTGGGAGACTTTACCTATCGTTTGCCCCTAGCGGATGCCGTGCGTCTTCGCGAGCGCATCGAATGCCAAAACGTAACGCTCATCCGTGGCAACCATGACGGCGACTGGGAAGATCCCGACGCACCGCGGATTTGGGAAGACGTGCGCGATTACCTGGAGATTGCTCCTGGCTATGCCAAGGGCCATCGTCTGGTTATGAGCCATTACCCCATGCTCAGCTGGAACGGCAAGGCACGTGGCGCCATTATGCTGCATGGGCATATCCACAGCAGGGGTAACCGCACCAACGCACGCAACCGCGATCGCGAGCGCCCCATTTACCGCTACGATGTGGGCCTCGACGCCAATGACTACAAGCCTGTAAGTCGTGATCAAATCCTCGGCTATTTTGGACTGTAATTCTCGAACCACCACAAAGGGGACAGGCACCTTTGTGGTGGTTCTGGCGCCGTTGCCATTATGGCAGCGGCGCCTTTTTTGTCCGTGCGGCGCGGTAGAGTGTAGTCGGTTGAAATTTGCGTCCATCGAGGAGCTGCTATGAACGAGATTAAGTGCCCGCATTGCGGCGAAGTTTTTAAGGTCGATGCGTCCGGCTATGCGGATATCGTCAAACAAGTGCGCGATGCTGAGTTTTCGCGCGACCTGGATGAGCGTGTGAAGGCAGTCCAACGCGAGGGCGAGCAGGCGCTGGAACTTGAGCGCTCGCGTTCGACGGCCGCCTTGCAAAAGGCAGAGTCTCAGCGCAATGCTCAGCTTGTCGAGCAGAAGAATGCTGCAGCTCGGCAGTTGGCACAAGAGGTTGCCAAGCGCGATGCTGAGCTTGCTGAGCTGCGTGCCAAGCTCGAGGGCGCTGCCACAGAGTGCGAGAGTGCAAGCCAGCGCGCGGCGGTTGAGGCCCGTGCCGACGCTCAAAAGGAGAATGCCGAGCTTCAGCGCGAGATTGACAATTTGCGTGCGCAGCTGGGACGCAAGGATGACGAAGCCAAGCTTGCCGAGGCTTCGGCGCGCAATGCTGCTCAAAACGATTTGGCTGCACGTGATGCCCAGATTGCCGAGCTGCAGGCCAGGCTTGCCGCGGCGGACAAGGCCCAGGAGATGGCGCTTGCCGCCGCTGCGGCCGAGTCGCAGCGTGAGATCGATGCTGCTCGCGGCGAGGCTGAGCGCACGCTTGCTGACTATCGCGCGAAGGTACAAGAGAAGTTTTCCGCCGCAAAGGCTCAGTCTGAGCAGGAGGCCGAGGGCCTGCGTGCGCAGCTGCGCGAACAGGAGCTGACGGCCAAAATGAACCTATCGGAGGCGGTCGCCGCGGCAGAGCGTGAGCGTGACGAGGCACGTGCCAAACTGACGAGCGAGCTGGCGGTGCGCGATTCGCGCGAGGAACAGGCCAGAGCAGCGCACGAGCTCGAGCTTGCGCAGGCCAAGCGCGTGAGCGACGAGTTGATTCGCTACAAGGACGAAGAGATTGAGCGCCTTAAGGACATGAAGGTTCGCCTGTCCACCAAGATGGTGGGCGAGTCGCTCGAGCAGCACTGCGAGACCGAGTTTAACCGTCTGCGCATGACGGCGTTTCCTAACGCGTACTTCGAGAAAGATAACGATGCGTCCGAGGGCACCAAGGGCGACTTTATCTTCCGCGAGTGCGATGCGAGCGGCAACGAGGTCATTTCGATTATGTTCGAGATGAAAAACGAGAACGACGAGACCGCGACCAAGCATAAAAACGAGGACTTCTTTAAGAAACTCGATCACGATCGTCGCCAGAAAGGCTGTGAGTACGCGGTGCTCTGCACGCTGCTCGAGCCCGAGAGCGAGCTCTATAACGCAGGGATAGTCGACGTGAGCTATCGCTACGAGAAGATGTACGTGATTCGCCCACAGTTTTTCATTCCCATGATTACACTTCTTCGCAACGCCGCCATGGGTTCGCTGCGCTATAAGCAGGAGCTGGCGGAGTACAAGCAGCAGAATATCGACGTTACGAACTTCGAAGCCAAGATGGAAAAGTTCAAGAACGATTTCGGTCGCAACTACGAGATCGCGAGCCGCAAGTTCCAAACGGCGATCGATGAGATCGACAAGACGATTAGCCATCTGCAGAAAACCAAGGAGGCGTTGCTGTCCTCCGAGAACAATCTGCGCCTGGCCAACAAGAAGGCCGACGATCTTACCATTCGCAAGCTCACGTGGGGCAACAAGACCATGAAGGCGGCGTTTGACGAGGCGCGCGGGGCTGCGCCAGAGACAAACGATGAGCCCGCCGAGGCGGATTCGTATGAGGTCGAGGACGCCGAGTAAGGCATAGCGTATAGTGCAAAAGCGGGGCCGCTGGCGATATTGCCAACGGCCCCGCTTGTTCCGTTCCAGTATGTACGGCTAGTCCTCGAGCAGGTCCTCGATAAAGCCGACGCGATAGTTTTTAAAGATGACCTCGCCACCGTCTTGCGTGGCGTCCAGATCGACATCGCCCATGATGCCAAAGTCGTGGTCGCCGTCCTCGTCGGCAAAGATCTGGTGCACGTGCCATACGTGCGCGGTCTTCTCGTCGGACTCATCGATGGAAAACATCGCGGCGCTGCGGGCGTCTCCGTCGGTGAGGATTTCCTCGTGCTGCTCGTGGTAGGCATCGAGCGCTTTTTGCCAGCGGACCTCGCTCATGCCCCAGTCCTCGTCGAGCTCGCCCAGGTCGCGAACGTGCTCGCGAGCGGCAAGGGTCACGCGGCGGAAGAGCGCGTTGCGCACCAACAGCGTGCAGCCGCGACGGTCCGCAACGACCTCGTCGATGCCCTGCGGCGGTGTGGCGTCGAGTGCAGCGGGGTTGCCGGCGTTCTCCCACTCGTCCACCAGGCTCGAGTCGACCGAGCGCACCACAAAGCCGAGCCACGAGATAATGTCACGCAAGCGCTCATCGCGCTTCTCAATGGGCACGGTGCGATCGAGGGAACGGTAGGCCTCGGCTAAGTAGCGCAGCAGAATGCCCTCGGAGCGGGCGATGCCGAGCTTTTGGATATAGCCCTTAAAGTCGCTCGCGCTCTCCAGCATGTCGCGCAGAACGCTCTTGGGCGAGAGCTGGTAGTCGTTGGCCCAAGGTACTTCCTGGCAGTACTTGTCGAAGGCGGCATCGAGCAAGTCCTCGAGCGGCTTTTCGTAGGTGACATCCTGGATGCGCTCCAGGCGTTCTTCATATTCGACGCCGTCAGCCTTCATTTCGGCCATCGCGCGGTCGCGCGCGGCGCGCTCCTGTGCACGCAGCACCTGCTTGGGGTCCTCGAGCGTAGCCTCGACCATCGAGATCAGATCCATGGTATAGGTCTCACTCTCGGGGTCGAGCAGCTCCAGGGCGGCAAGCAAAAACGGCGAGAGCGGCTGATCGAGCGCAAAGTCCTCGGGCAGGTCGACCGTCAGCGCGTAGTCGATGTCTGGCGCGGCGTCAGCCGGAGCGTCGGGCGCGGGCGGCACCTCGGTGCGAACGACGACGCCTGAATCGATGAGCGTGGCGAAGATCTCGTCGGCACGCTCATCGAGTTTTGCCTTTTCCTCGGGCGTTTGCAGGCTTGTCTCGATGAGGTCGTGCACGCGGGTGCGAGCGTCGCCGCCCTGCTCGACTACGCTAATCACCATGGAGTGTGTGATGCGAAGGCGTGGCTTGAGCGTTTCGGGCTGTGTCTCGATCAGGCGCTCAAAGGTCTGCTTGTTCCAGGTGACAAAGCCCTCGGGGGCTTTCTTCTTTTTAATCTTGCGGAGCTTCTTGGGGTCGTCGCCCGCCTTGGCCATGAGTTTGGCGTTCTCGATCTCGTGCTCCGGGGCCTCGGCGATGACCATGCCCTCGGTGTCAAAGCCCGAGCGACCGGCGCGACCAGCGATCTGATGGAACTCACGGGCGCGCAGGCGACGCATCTTATAGCCGTCGAACTTGGTGAGCGCGGTGAGCACCACAGTATGGATGGGTACGTTGATGCCGACGCCGAGTGTGTCGGTGCCGCAAATGACGGGCAACAGGCCCTGCTGCGCCAGGCGCTCGACCAGTAGGCGATAGCGCGGCAACATGCCAGCATGGTGCACGCCGACGCCGCAGCCGAGCAAGCGCTTGAGGATCTTGCCGAAGGCCGTCGAGAAGCTCGTGCCCTTGGCCGCCTCCTTGATGGCCTCGCGCTGCTCCTTGCTGGCAATGCCAAAGTTGGCGAGCGACTGTGCCGTCGCAAGGGCGGCATCCTGGCTAAAGTGCACGATATAGAGCGGGGCCTCTCCACGGCGCATGGCGAGCTCGACGGTGCCCTCGAGCGAGGTCGTCACATAGTCGTAGCTCAGTGGCACGGGGCGCGGGGCATCGACGACTAAGTCGCAGGTAGCGCCGGTGTGTTCCTCGAGTGAGGCGGCGATGGCAGTGACATCGCCGAGCGTGGCGCTCATGAGCATAAACTGCGTGTGGGGCAGGGTGAGCAGCGGCACCTGCCAGGCCCAACCGCGATCGGGGTCGGCAAAGTAGTGGAACTCGTCCATGGCGACGCAGCCAACATCGGCATCTTCGCCCTCGCGCAGCGCGTCGTTGGCAAGGATCTCTGCCGTGCAGCAGATGACGGGCGCCTTGGTATTGATATGCGTGTCGCCGGTGATCATACCGACGTTATCGCGGCCGAGCACCTGCACAAGGTCGAAAAACTTCTCACTGACCAGAGCCTTGATAGGAGCCGTGTAGTAGCAGCGCTTGCCCTGCGTCATGCCCATAAAGAGCATGCCCAGCGCGACGAGCGATTTACCCGATCCGGTCGGTGTTCCCAAAATGACGTGATCGCCGGCAGCCAGGTCCATGAGGGCTTCTTCTTGGTGGTCCCACAGCTCAATGCCGCGGTCGCTCGTCCATTCAAAGAAACGTTCGAAGGCCTGATCGGGCGTGAGCCACGGTTCGGGCTCACTGCCATCCTCGGGCTCCCACCAGGTGGGGGAGAGCGCACCGAGCGAGCCAAACTCGGCTTCGGTTCCCGTGCCGCCCGAGAATGAGCTGGCGGCGCCGGCGCCGGAAACGGTGCTGGCGGAAGTATCTGTCGTGGTCTGTGCCATGTGGTTTGCTTTCTCTCGCGTTTGTCCGCCAACTATTATGGCGTAGCGGCGGCGCGGGGTGCCAGCGCGCGAGAAAATGCAGGAAATGGGCGTTCTGCCCAGCCGTTTGGTGCAGTTGCCAGCTAAGTGAGTAGACTTTTTGCAATATCGCGAGCACATGGCTTTTGCGCAAGGGCTTTACCTGCGGTTTTATGTTTCGCTATGTGGGCTGCGCTTGGCTATTGCAAAAAAGTCTACTCACTTAGGTTTGAGGGTCGTTTGCTGGCGCCTATTTGCGCTTGTTTGCCGACGCTGCGACCATAAGAAGCCCCTAGGACTCCTGCGGTAAGCGCTTCTTGCCCTTGCGGGCACGGTTTCTAAAGTTCTCGACGGCCTCTTCCATGCCCAGAGGTACATAGGTGAGCTCATCGAGGTTATCGGGTAGGTAGCAGGCAAGGCTTTGCTCCTGCACGCGGCCCACTGTGAGCTGTTCGTCGGTTGGCTTCTCGCCGGGTGTGGCGCAAATGCCATAGACGGCGGCACCCATCTCGCGCGTGCGGCGCTCGTATTCGGTCTCAGGATGCTCGGGATGGTCGCAGCGAACGTCGTCACTTACCCAAAGTGTGTCGTAGCCGGCCGCGGCAAACTGCCCCAGGGCGTAGTCGCGCAATGGCTTGCTGTCGGTTCGCAGTGTGACGGTGGCGCCGGCTGCAAGGAGCGGGCGGTAGAGCATCAGATGATCGACGTGGACGAGTCGTTTTTTGGCGTACTTGGCCTTGGGCTGCGGCGTGGGAAAGTTGATGGTGATGGCATCGAGCTCGCCTTCGGCAAACAGCTGTGGCAGCGATGCGGCGCCTCGGGGCAGGACGAGCGCGTTGGATAGTTCCTGCTCGCAGATTTTCTGCGCGGCATAGGCGATGCAGATGGGCTCCTGGTCCATACCGATAAATAGGGTGTCGGGCTCGCGGTGAGCACGCTCAACCAAGTAGGTTCCTTTGCCGCATCCCAGATCCAGGTGAAGGCGAGCGAAGGGCTTGTCGCCAGCCGGCGTGCATACCTCACACCAGTGTCCGGCATAGTTCTCGGGGTTCGTCTCAATCGCATCGGCGTAGCGCTCCAGGCGCTCCTCGAGCACAAAGTTCTTAGGCGTGCGAACGTGGACGGCTCCCATGAGGCTCCTTGGTCATAAGTATGGAACGCATAGCTGCGCGTTCCGTCAATGGGTTGAAAAAGGGTGGGCATAGCTTGCCCGAAAGATGCGATGCGGCTCGGTGGCGAGTCGTCGGTGCCTACAGGCGCTTGAGAATCACATAGCGGTTGAGATCGCCACTGCGACCGTCAGCATGGAAGCGCTCAAGCTCGCGCACGGGGACCTCGCCGCTCTTGTAGAACGTACGGACGCCGCGCACCAGGTCGGTGATCTGCTGATCGTCAAAGTGATGGCAATAGCGGTAGGCGTGGCGGTCGTTTTGCCAGCCAATGAGGTGGTCACCGGCTTCAAACTGCGCGGAATCGTAACCCTCAAACGGCGGGGTGAGCTCGGCGCGGGCCTCGGCGCGAACGGCCTTGCGCGCCATGCGCTCGTCGTTCATAAACTCCCAAAAGCTGATGGCGATGATGCCGCCTGGGCGCGTCTGGCGCACCAGGGCGTCGAGCACGCGTACGCGGTACTCGCACGACGGCACGTGGTGCATAAATCCAAAGCAGACCGAGATGTCGGCGAGCGGGGCGTCGAAAAGCACGTCGGGTGTCTCGGCGGGGTTGAGCTTCATAAGGGCATCGAGCACGTCGAGTTCCTGGAAGTGCAGGTTGGGAATGCGCAGGGCGTGACCATGTGCATCGATGGCCAGGTCTTGGCACGAGTCGACGCCATAGAACTCAAACGGGCAGCTGGCATCTGCCGAGGGATTTGCACCGTCGACGCCCTTGGCGGCAAGTGCGCCGCCGGCGGCAAAGTTCTCGAATCGCATATTGCCGCAGGCAAGGTCGAAGACGCGGACGGGATGCTCGATCGTGGCGACGTCGAGCTGCCCGAGCGCGATGTCCATGGTGCGCACCCAGCCGGGCCACGGGGCCTGGCGCGTATCGGAGAAGGAGGCGGAGTGCTCGCGATAGAACGTATTGTTGAGCTGGATGAGCGATGAGGCGAAATCGCGGTTCACGGCGCGGAACTCCCTCCGTTGGCGGTGCGGAATAAACAGTACGACCATACTACCGTTAACGCCGCAACGGGGACAACCGAGCTGCGGGTCATTGCTTTGTTTGGACACATTTCCGCAGCTCATATGTGCCCGCAACCGTCGGTTGTCAAAAATCTCACTAGAATAGGTGGCATGCTTTTGGCGGTGGCGGATACATTTTTAACTGTGCAAGGCGCCTTAAGAACAAAAATGGTCCGGCGGCACGGCTGGCATCACATAGGAGGAACCATGAATGTAGAAACTGCGCAGCGGCTCGCTGACCTTCGTCGCAGCAAGGGTTTTAGCCAAGAAGGGCTGGCGCGAAAGCTGGGGCTGTCGCGCCAGGCGGTCAGTAAATGGGAGCGCGCGGAGAGCTCGCCCGATACCGAGAACCTGATCTCGCTCGCTAAACTCTATGGCGTGAGCCTGGACGAGCTGCTCAATCCGAGCGATGAGATCGAGGACGATATCGAGTTTGAGAACGAGGACCGCGCTCGTCAGCGCGAGGCCGAGGCGGCAGAGCGTGCTCGCACCCATGAGGCAGCGGCGCGCGCTACCGAGGCGGCAACGCAGGCGAGTGATGCTGCGGCCAAGGCGGCGCAAGCGGCAAGCTGGAGTGCGCAGGCCGCCAATGCCGCTACGGCGCAGGCGACGAGTGGCGGCGCAGTTGGCTCGACTCCGGTGAAGGGCCCGTTCCAGTCGTTCCCGTATTGGGCCGTGTGCTGGCTGCTGTTCTTTTTACTGATGGTCCTGGTTGGTGCCAGCCCCTTTCCCGCATTGATCTTCTTTACGATTCCTATCTATCACTGGGTGGCGCGTGCGCTCGATGGTGATTGGGCGCGCGGGGGTATTCAGGTTGGTCCGGCACCGGTGGCGATCAAGGCCCAGGGGAAGGATGCTTCTGCGGAACCTGATGCTGACGTGGCTACCACGACCACCGCTGAGCCATGTGCCAAAGAGGGTGACGAATGATGAAGCTTTCGCATGAATCCAAGGTACGCCTGGGTGTTGGCATCGGAGCGTTTGTGCTCATTGTTGGGCTTGTCTTTGGCGTTTCGCGGACATTGATTCATTTTGATGGCCCGTGGGATCTCGACGATCTTGTATCCGGCCTGTCTGGTATGGGCGATGTGGATGACGAGGACGATCTTTTGGATGGCGGTAACTACTCCGCTCGGCCTCAGCAGCTTTCGAGCACGACTTTTGACGAAGACGCGTTCCAATCGCTCGACTTGGATGTGACGTCGGGGACGGTCGAGGTTAAACGTGTCTCTGACGGACCGGTACGTGTCATCGAAAGCGGGCACGTTGCAAAGGGGGCATCTGCTTCCGATGCCGCCACTCAGAATCTAGCCAAGATCGAGGGCTCTACACTCAAGATTAGCCAGTTCGACTGCGATGACGAGCGCGCCCATGACCGTAAGGTCACCATTGAACTGCCGCGTGAGCTTGCCGATAACATGATGGGCATTACGGCAAACGTGGGGTTGGGAGACCTGACGGTCGCGGACATTGCGTGCCACGACTTTGATTTGACGTTGGACTCGGGAGACGTCGCGTTTACGGGCACCGTGACCGACACTCTGAATGCTGAGGTCGGGTCGGGCGATGTGGCGTTCGAGCTCTACCAGGCCCCCGCGAAGTCGATGGACGTGAGTGTGGGCTCGGGCGATGTGGAGATGACGGTTCCGAACTCGACGGGCTTTAAGGCGAGCCTCGCCTTGGGCAGCGGCGACTTCGAGAGCGATTTCCTTCCGCTTGGCTACGACGGCGAGACCATTTTGAATCTTGAATTCGATAACGGCGATAAGTCTGCTGCGTATCGTTTTGAGGTCGGTTCGGGCGACATGTCGTTTGATCCGGAGTGACATGCGGTTTTCGGAGATCGGTACATATAGGCATGCTCTTTGATGGAGGCGCCGGAGCCGTGACGGGCTTCGGCGCCTTTGCCTTTACAATGGGGACATGGAACAGATTATCTTGAACATACTCGAGGCTCTGCGTCGCGGCGAGACCGTGGACGACAAAGCGCTCGTCAAATTGATACATGCCGAGGCGCGCCGTGAGGGCGCCGACAAACGCGATTTGGCCAAGCGCCGTCTGCTGCCGTTCTACCAGCGGGTTAAACGTGAGGAGCCGGCTCGGTGGGCTGCGTGGAATGTCGATTCCGATCTGGAACGTCAACTGCTGCAGGTGCTGCGTATGAAGCCGCGCCGAACGGCCTCGGGCGTGGCGACCATTACCGTCATCACCAAGCCGTGGCCTTGTTCGGGCGATTGCCTGTTTTGCCCCAACGATCTGCGCATGCCCAAGAGCTATCTGCACGCCGAGCCGGCATGCGCCCGTGCGGAGCAAAACTGCTTCGACCCGTATCTGCAGGTGAGCGCCCGTTTGACGGCGCTTTCGCAGATGGGGCATGCGACCGACAAGATAGAGCTCATTGTGCTCGGTGGTACCTGGAGCGACTATCCGGAAGGCTATCAGACATGGTTTATGTCGGAGCTTTTCCGTGCGCTCAATGACGATGCCGTCGCCGGCGTGGCTGCCAACCCCATGTTGGCGCGTCCGGGCATCAGCCGTGCCGAGGCGGGACGTCTACTCGATGACGCTCCCGCCGATGCCTTGCCGCCGGTGGTGGCGGAGCGACGCGAACGCTATCGGGCGGCGGGCATTGCGACCGACGAGCGTGAGCTTGCAGCTGGTGTTGCTGACGAGCAGGAGTGTGTGGATGCTGCCGCGGGCGGCTACAACCGTGCGGTGCGTCGCCTGTACGGTCCCGGTACGCCGTGGGGCGAGGTCGCCGAGTGGCAGACGGCTTCGATGGAGGAGCTCGAGCGTCAGCAGCGCATTAATGAGACGGCGAAGCATCGCGTGGTGGGGCTCGTTATCGAGACGCGTCCCGATGCCGTGACGCCGCAAGCGCTCGCGCTCATTCGCCGCTTGGGCTGCACCAAGATCCAGATGGGTATCCAGAGCCTTGACCAGCACCTGCTCGACATTAACGAGCGTCGCATTACGGTGGCTCAGATTGAGCGTGCGTTTTCGCTTGCGCGCCTGTTTGGCTTTAAGATCCATGCGCACTTTATGCTCAATTTGTTGGGTGCCACGCCCGAGGGGGACAAGCGCGACTACGAGCGCTTTATGACCGAAGGGGCCTTTATGCCCGACGAGGTCAAGGTCTACCCGTGTGCGCTCATCGAGGGCTCGCGTCTGGTGGGCTGCTATGAACGCGGCGAGTGGCGCCCTTATACCGAGGAAGAGCTGCTCGATGTGTTAGCCGACGACATCGTGGTGACGCCGGCGTTCTGCCGTATCAGCCGCATGATCCGCGATTTTAGTTCCGATGACATCATGGTGGGCAACAAGAAGCCCAACCTGCGTCAGCTCGTCGAGAACCGCTTGGCGGCTCGTGGCGACGGTGCGACGGTGCGCGAGATTCGCTATCGCGAGATCAGCACGGCGGGCGCCGACCTGGACGAGCTGTCTCTTGACGAGGAAGTGGCATACGAGACGCCGGTGACGCACGAGCGCTTTTTGCAGTGGGTAACGCCCGAGA
>URNM01000050.1 GCA_900549185.1 uncultured Collinsella sp.
CTCAGTGGCTCGTGGGCTCGGAGATGTGTATAAGAGACAGCACGTGGACCGCGAGCGCGAGAAGGCCGCGCCGTTTAGCGAGTACGTCGAGACCTTTACCGAAGAGCAGGTGCGCGCCGAGACCGCCCGTTGCCTGGGTTGCGGTGCCTCGATCGTCGACCCCAACAAGTGCATCGGCTGCGGCCTGTGCACCACCAAGTGCGCGTTCGACGCCATCCATCTGGATCGCGACCGCCCCGAGTGCTCCACGATGGTCAAATACGAGCAAAAGCTCCCCAGCCTGGGTAAGTACGCTTTGAAACGCGCAATCAAAATCAAGTTCGGTCGTAAATAGGTAACCATGGCGGGTAAGGGGACGGCGCAGACTAGATTTCGCTGTCCCCTTGCTTTGAGTTTGCATCGCATCAACCGTTGTTGAAAGGTTTCTACCTTGCATGAATTGGGAATCGTTTATCACATCATTCGCGATGTTGAGAACGTGGCGCGCGCCAATGGCGTGAGTCGCGTTTCGAGCGTCACGCTGCTGCTGGGCGAGGTCTCGGGCGTCGTTCCCGACTTGCTGCTCGACGCCTGGCGCTGGGCGGCAGATAAAAAGTCCATTACCGAGGGTGCGGAGCTTCTTGTGGAGCCTGTCGAGGCCGTGACGCATTGCGAGGCGTGCGGCCGCGACTATGCGACGGTCGAGCACGGCAAGACCTGCCCTCATTGCGGCAGCGGCGATACCTATCTGCTCCAGGGCCAAGAGGTCATGATCAAGCAGATCGAGACCCCCGACGAGGACCCGGCAGGCGCTGTCCCCGATGGCCCTTCCGACGCTCCCGACGCCGTCGAAGCCGCCCACCCCCTCCACATCGTCTAGGATTCCCTATAAGTTGCGGTGAAATAGTTCCTAAATCCAGCCTTCTGGCTCTTAAACAAGAACTATTCCACCGCAACTTTTTTGAGTGGTTTCGTAGATCATAAGTCACGCTAATAGTCAAGTTATGTCTGTTTAAACAAAATAGCAGCAGTACAAGCGCATTCGCGCTTGCCTAAAATCGATATTAATGAACAGCCTGCTTGTATCTGTAAAATGCGCGGCTTGATGAGCGGCGCCTTGGCGGGTAATGAGTGAAAAACCAGTAACGTAATCAACTTGTAACAAACCTAGACGTTTAAACAAATAATGCAACCTTTTGCAAATTTAGCGATAATTCCACAAACTAAACAGGTATACTTCCTTAATGTCGTGTAGGGAATACGTAGACAAAAAGGAGGTTATGTGATGGTAAGTATTGTTCTTGCTAGCCACGGGGACTTGGCAGCTGGAATCAAGCAGACGGGCTCGATGGTCTTTGGCGATCAGCCGTCTGTTGCCGTGGTCTCGCTCGAGCCGAGCATGGGCCCCGACGACTTCCGTGCCAAGGTCGAGGAAGCAATCGCTTCCTTCGAAGACCAGGAGCAGGTGCTCTTCCTCGTTGATCTGTGGGGCGGCACGCCGTTCAACCAGATCAGCGGGCTCATCGAGGGCCACGATTCCTGGGCTATCGTCACCGGTGTCAACCTGCCTATGCTCATTGAGGCATATTCGCAGCGCTTTGACGCAAAGAACACTGCACATGCGATCGCAAAACATCTCGTGACTGAGGCTAAGGCTGGCGTGCGCGTCAAGCCCGAGTCTTTGGAGCCCGAGGAGAAGAAGCCGGCTGCGGCCGCCGCTGCTCCTGCAGGCGCCATCCCTCCGGGAACGGTCATCGGCGACGGGCACATCAAGATTGCCCACGTCCGTATCGACACCCGTCTGCTGCATGGTCAGGTGGCCACCACGTGGACCAAGCAGATCAACCCCAACCGCATCATCGTGGTTTCCGACGGCGTTGCTCACGACGAGCTCCGCAAGACCATGATCGAGCAGGCTGCCCCTCCGGGAGTCCATGCCAACGTCGTTCCCATCAAGAAGATGGCCGAGGTCGTCAAGGACACGCGCTTTGGTGACACCAAGGCCATGCTGCTCTTTGAGAACCCGCAGGATCTGCTCAAGGCCATCGAGGCCGGCGTCGACATCAAGGAAGTCAACATCGGTTCCATGGCTCACTCCAAGGGCAAGGTCGTCGTCACCAACGCCGTCGCTATGGGCGATGACGACGTCAAGACTCTCGAGGCCCTCAAGGCCAAGGGCGTCAAGTTCGAGGTCCGCAAGGTTCCTTCGGATGCTTCCGAGGATCTCGACGCCATGTTGAAGAAAGCTAAGGCCGAACTGGCCGCTCAAGCATAGTAAAGGAGGGTCCGATACATGTCTGCAATCACTATTCTGCTTGTTGCGATTGTCGCGTTGCTTGCCGGTATGGAAGGCATTCTGGATGAGTTCCAGCTCCATCAGCCGCTCGTGGCATGCACGCTTATCGGTCTCGTAACCGGTCACCTTCAGGAGGGCATCCTCCTGGGCGGTTCGCTCCAGATGATGGCCCTTGGCTGGGCTAACGTCGGCGCCGCCGTCGCGCCTGACGCCGCTCTGGCCTCGGTCGCTTCTTCGATCATCATGGTGCTCGCCCTCAACGGCGGCGCCACTGATTCGGCCAAGGCCGTTACCGCGGCCATCGCCGTCGCCGTCCCGCTGTCGGTCGCTGGTCTGTTCCTGACCATGATTTGCCGTACCATTGCTACCGCTATCGCTCACGCCATGGACGGTTGCGCCGAGAAGGGCGACTTCTCCGGCATCGAGCGCTGGCAGTACATTGCCATCCTCATGCAGGGCCTTCGTATCGCCATCCCGGCAGTGCTTCTGTGCGTCATCCCGGCCGAGGCCGTTACCAACGCGCTTAACGCTATGCCCGACTGGCTGTCCGGCGGCATGGCTGTCGGCGGCGGCATGGTCGCTTCCGTCGGTTACGCCATGGTCATCAACATGATGGCCACCAAGGAGACCTGGCCGTTCTTCATCCTCGGCTTTGTCCTTGCTGCCATCCCTCAGCTCACGCTGATCGCCCTTGGCCTCATCGGCATCTCCCTTGCCCTCATCTACCTTGGCCTTAAGGATCTGGCCAAGCAGGGTGGCGGCATGGGCGGTGGCTCCGGCGACCCGCTCGGCGATATTCTGAACGATTACGAGTAGGAGGGGAGTGATACATATGGCAGAGAACAAGATTCAGCTCACCAAGGCTGACCGCAAGAAGGTTTGCTTCCGTCATCAGTTCCTTCAGGGCTCGTGGAACTACGAGCGTATGCAGAACGGCGGCTGGTGCTTCGCAATGATCCCTGCGATCAAGAAGCTCTACACCAGCAAGGATGACCAGATTGCCGCTCTTAAGCGCCACCTGGAGTTCTATAACACCCACCCCTATGTTTCCGCCCCCGTCATTGGCGTTACCCTCGCCCTCGAGGAGGAGCGCGCCAACGGTGCTCCGATCGATGACGTCGCCATTCAGGGCGTCAAGGTCGGTATGATGGGCCCGCTCGCCGGCGTCGGTGACCCCGTCTTCTGGTTCACCCTTCGCCCGATTCTGGGCGCTCTGGGCGCTTCCCTGGCCATGTCCGGCAGCATCGTCGGTCCGCTGCTGTTCTTCTTCGCGTGGAACATCATCCGTTACGCTTTCCTGTGGTACACGCAGGAGTTTGGCTACAAGGTCGGCTCCTCCATCGCCAAGGACCTCTCCGGTGGTCTGATGGGCAAGGTCACCGAGGGCGCTTCCATCCTGGGTATGTTCATCATCGGCGCCCTGGTCGAGCGCTGGGTGTCCATTTCCTTCACCCCGATCGTCTCCACGGTCAAGCAGTCTGCTGGCGCCTTTATCGACTGGGCTAGCCTGCCTTCCGGTTCCGAGGGTATCAAGGAAGCGCTGACGATGTACAACTCCGTCGGTGCTACCGCTCTTGATCAGATGAAGGTCACCACGCTTCAGGCCAACCTCGATCAGCTCATCCCCGGCCTTGCCGCCGTGTGCCTGACCCTGCTGGTCTGCAAGCTCCTCAAGAAGAAGGTCAGCCCGATCGTCATCATCCTGGCTCTCTTCGCCGTCGGCATCATCGGTCGCTTCTGCGGCTTCATGTAAGCACGCTTCGGCTTAAGACCGAGAATTGCTAGGCAAGGGCTTTTGAGCCATTGAAACGGACCGCACCCGGTGGGTACACTGGATGCGGTCCGATTGTTTTTATTGGAGGGCGAGGCGCGTATGGCGCAATCTCAGAACAGCACGGTCGATCTGGCAACGCCGGCAACCTGCCTGATGGGGCTTACCAGCCACGGTAACGTGATGGTGGGCAATAAGGCGTTTGAGTACTATAACGAGCGCAATCCCGAGGATTATATTCAAATCCCGTGGGACGAGGTCGACTATATTGCCGCCGAGGTTTTGCGCGGTACCAAGAAGATTACGCGTTTTGCCATCTTCACCAAGGACAACGGTCACTTTACGTTTTCGACGCGTGACGACAAAGAGACGCTTCGCGCGGTCCGCAAGTACGTCGACGAGAATAAGCTCGTGCGTTCGCCCGACTTTATCGATGTGACGGCCAAGGGCGCCAAGAGCATCCCCTCCGTTATCAAAAACCTCTTTCACAAAGGCAACTAGCTCCTCATCAGTTGCGGTGAAATAGTTCCTAAATACGGCTTTAGATGCTTCAGACAGGAACTATTCCACCGCAATTTCGAAGTCTAGTCATGCGACGTATGGCGATGCAGTAAATCTGCTACACTAGTGCAGCATGCCTCCGTAGCTCAGGGGATAGAGCACCGCTCTCCTAAAGCGGGTGTCGACGGTTCGAATCCGCCCGGGGGCACCAGAGATTGACCGAGCCCGGTACCGCTATGGTGCCGGGCTCTTCTGGTCTAAGGGCCGGATTCGGGCCGTCGACGCCCGCGTCACCAATATGGGTCGCATTTCGTCTAGCTCCGCCCGCGCCACCCTTCCCGTCGCCCGCATCATCAGGGCTGCATCGGTTAGAATCGTGTGTGCGACGTATCCCGTGCGCGGGCGGCCGAAGACTTGATCGGAGGTCCGCAATTGCTGAAATTCCTTAACGCGCTCGCCGCCCTTGCGACGGTCGGCACGTTCATCATTGCGTTTCTTGATTCGTATGAGGTTCGGTTTAAGGTCCGTAGGCGCACGCGCGGTGCGGACGGTTCTCGGCGTTTGCGCCGCAAGCGCAAATAAAAACGGCCGGGGTTGCAGCCCGGCCGTTTAACACGTTAGAAAACTAGGCCGCCCGCGCTCCTTAACACTTACGCGGGGTGCGTCGTTTTCTAGAAACATTCTAACCGTCCGGCTGCGGGTCCGTCCACATTTTCCAAATCAAATCACCAGATGTCTACTGAGACACGTAAAGCGCCCGCCTGCCGGGGGAGCAAGCGGGCGCTTTTGAGCGAATGTGTTTGCGGTCTAAACCGCTCGGAGCAACAAGCGATTGACGTTAGTTGCTAGACTCGGAGTCGTCGCCGGAGCCGGAGATAGAAACCGTCAGCGTAATCGTGCTGTCGGTGGACTGCTTGCCGGTGGGGGAAACACCCGTGACAGTTGCGTTCTCGTTGCCGCTCACAGGGTTGCCGTTCTGATCGCAGAATGCGATGTTGTAGAACCCGGCGTTGTTGAGCGCGGTGACGGCGGCGGAGATGCTCTTGCCGTACAGGTTGCCCGGGACGCTGGCCTTGCCGGACTTCTTGGCGATGACGACGGTGATCGTGGCACCGGGTTTCTGCTTGCCGCTGGGGTTCCAGCTAATTACGGTACCCTCGGTAACCGAGTCGTTTTCCTGGTAGCTCACGTCGACGCCAAAGCCAGCCATGTCGAGAGCGTTGCGCGCCTGGGCCTCGGTCATGTCGGTCAGATCGGGCACCGAGGTGGTGTCCGGGCCGCTGGAGACCTTGTACGAGATGGTCGTGCCCTTCTCGACCTCCTTGCCGGCAACAGTGCTCTGCTCAAAGACCTGGCCCTCTTCGGCCTCATTGGCTTCCTCCGAAGCGCTGCCCTTCAGGCCCACGCTTGCCAGTGCGGCCTCGGCCTGGTCCTTGGTCAGGCCGACGAGCTGCGGAACCTCAACCTTCTCGGAGGGCTTAGGGCCCTTGGAGACTACCAGGTTCACCCTCGTGCCCTTGGCCTTCTTGGTGTTGCCGTTGGGGGTCTGCTCGGCGACCTTTCCCTCGTCGACATCGTCGTTGTAGCTCTGGTCGACGGTGCCAACCTCAAGGCCGGCTTCCTTGATCAGCTCAATAGCGGTTTCCTGGTCCTTGCCCAGCACGTCGGGCACCGTGACCTGTTCGCCACTGAACATGCCCGTGGCAAAGGCCACTACAACGCCAATCACGGCGACGGCGGCAATCACGGCGGCGATAATCTTGTTCTTGTTGGACTTAGGCTTCTCGACCTCGTAGGAGCCCGTGGAGCCCGAGACAGCGCTACGGGCGGTGTTCTGACCGCTCACGCCCGAGACGGGACGAACCATAGCGCGCGTTGAGTCGGAAAGCTCGCGGGTCTTGGTGGCACCCAGGTCGCCGGCGGCACCGATGATGCGCGTGGGCTCCGAGACGTTGACGGCACGGCCGGACAGGTAGCTGTTGAGCACCTGGCGCAGCTCGTCGGCCGTCTGGAAGCGGTTCGCCGGGTCCTTCTCCATGCACTTGAGGATGATGCGCTCCAGGTCGGCATCGACGCCGGAGTTGATCTGGCTCGGCGGGATGGGGAGCTCGTTGACCTGCTTGAGCGCGACCGAGATGGCATCGTCGCCGTCAAAGGGTACGCGGCCGGTGGCGCACTCGTACATGACGACACCCAGCGAGTAGATATCCGAGGTGGGGCCGAGGTCCTGGCCGCGGGTCTGCTCGGGGCTTACATAGTGGGCGGTTCCCAGCACGTTGTTGTCTTGCGTGAGGTGGCTGTTCTTGGCGCGCGCAATGCCAAAGTCCATCACCTTGATGTTGCCGTCGGGCAGCACCATGATGTTCTGCGGCTTAATGTCGCGGTGGATGATCTCGTGCTTGTGGGCGACCGAAAGCGCGGAGCTGATCTGCGAGCCGATCTGGGCGACCTTCTTGGGGTCGAGGGCGCCGTGGCTCTTGATGCCGCTCTTAAGGTCGGTGCCGCGCAGGTACTCCATGACGATGTAATAGGTGTCGCCGTCCTTGCCCCAATCGTAGACGCCCACGATATAGGGGGAGGAGAGACCGGCTGCTGCCTGGGCCTCCTGCTTAAAGCGTGCGGCGAAGGTCGCGTCGCCAGCATACTGCGGCAGCATGATCTTGACGGCTACCGTGCGGTCGAGAACCTGATCCTGTGCACGGTAGACGGTCGCCATGCCGCCTGTTCCCACCTTATCCTTGAGGAGGTATCTTCCCCCGAGGACCCTCTGTTCCATTCCTGCTCCTAACATAACTATTCGCTCAACGATGTGTGTAGTACCAAATGTGTGGCCGCTGGGGCCGTGTGGCGCGTTGCCGCTAGCTCATCGGCCGAGGCGTGCCCCAAGTATCCGCTTTGATCACGGGCATCACGCTCCCTGTGCGGCGAGCGCCGCGGTCAGGACGATGCCGGCAATCTTGGCCGCCTTGACGTCGTGTTTGTCGTAATCCTCCAGGGCCACCGAGATGGCAACCGTGGGTGAATCGTAAGGTGCAAAGCCAACAAACATAGAGTTGACGTTGGTGCCGCCGGTCTCGGCCGAACCGGTCTTGCCGGCAACCTTGACGCCCGGAATCTGGGCATCGGTGCCGGTACCGGACTGGACGACGGCGAGCATGGCCTGCTTGACCTGGTCGGCCGTGGCAGAGCTGACGGCCTGACCCAGCGAGCGGGACTGCGTAGTCTTAACCACGGTTCCGTCCGGGGCGAGTATCTGGGACACAAAGAACGGGTCCATGACCACGCCGCTGTTGGCGATAGCCGCAGCAATCACGCAATTCTGCATAACGGTGGTCTGCGGGCCAGGCGTGTGGTCCATGCCGACGGGCTGGCCGGCGCCTGCCCAAGCGGTCTCCCACTCGGTCATAAGCGACGGGTCGGCCATGATGGAGGCCGCGGCGGTAAGGTCCTGACCCAGCTTTTGCCCATAGCCAAAGGCGTTGGCAAACTGTACCAGCGAGCTGGCACCGACCTCGTTTGCCACCTGGCCAAAGACGACGTTGGACGACACGGCAAAGGCCTGCTGCAGGCTGATGGTGCCGTAGCTCTCGTTGGCATAGTTGGTGACCGGCGCGTTGCCAATATCCATGGAGCCGGGCGCCTGGTACGTGCTGGTAAGGCTGGCGGTGCCGGTTTCGAGCGCCGCGGAGAGTGTGACGACCTTAAAGGTCGAGCCCGGGGTGTAGAGCGCGTCCATGGCGCGGTCGTACATGGAGCCGTCCTCGCCACCGCCCGACTGCATTAGGGCATCGATGTTGGTGTTGTCATAGGTGGGCGAGCTCGCGCACGCAAGGACCGCACCGGTGCGCGGATCCATGACCACCACAGCGCCCTTAAAGCCTTTGAGCGCCTGCTCGGCAGCCGTCTGGATGCGCGAGTCGATAGTGAGCTTGGCGGTATTGCCCGGCTGGGTCTGCCCCGCGAGCGACGCGATGGCGTTGTTCCAGCTGGAGTAATCCTTGGAGCCGGTGAGCGTATCGTTCATGACGTTCTCGATGGCGGTGGTGCCATACTGCTGGCTCACATAGCCAACCACGTGCGCTGCCAGGTTACCGTTGGGGTAGGAGCGTACGTAGGTGCCGTCCTCCTGCTGCAGCGACTCGGCCAGCGTCACGCCGTCGGACGTGATGATGGAACCGCGCTGGATGTACTTGGAGCGGGCGATGGTGTGGTTGTTGGTCGGCATGTCCTGATAGTCCTTGGCCTTGATGACCTGGACATAGGTGAGGTTGCCGATAAGGATGGCGAACAGCGCCGTAAAGGCGAGCACCGCACGGGTTAGACGGTTGGCGAGCGCAACGCGGCCGAGCACACCGGATTCAGGCGTGTCGAGCAGGCGACGGCGCATGCGTGAGCCGACGGAATGGCTGCCGCTGCCGTAGGAAGACGAGGTGGCAAAGCGCGTGCCCGTCGGGGCGGCGGCAGATGCGACCTGATCATCGGTGATGGCGGCCATGGTGCCGGTGCCGGTAAGCTCGGCCTCGCGTCCGGTCGCCTCGTCACCGGCGCGCAGCAGGAGCGCGACGATGATAAAGCTCGCCAGCAGAGAGGAGCCGCCCTGGCTCATAAAGGGCAGGGTGACGCCGGTCAGCGGGATCAGGCGGGTTACGCCGCCAACGATCAAGAAGGCCTGGAAGCTGATGGCGGCCGTAAGGCCTGTGGCACTAAAGGCGGCGAGGTCGGATTTAGCGCGGGCAGCCGTGGTGAGGCCGCGAACGGCAAAGAGCATAAACAGGATGAGCACGGCGCCGCCGCCCAAAAGGCCCATCTCCTCGCCGATAGCCGAGAAGATAAAGTCGGACTCGACGACAGGGATGTTGTTGGCCATGCCGTTGCCGATGCCAACACCGACCAGACCGCCATCGGCAAGCGAGAAGAGCGACTGGACGATCTGGTAGCCCTGGCCCTGGGCGTCCTTAAACGGATCGAGCCAAACCTGGAAACGCACCTGAGCGTGAGACAGGAACTTGTAGGCGCCCACGGCTCCAACAGCTAAGAGCGCAAGGCCGATAACGACATACGAAAAGCGCCCCGTGGCAACGTAGAGCATCAGCAAGAAGATGGTGTAGAACAGCACGGCCGAACCCAGGTCGCGTTCGAAGACGACGACGAGCAGGCACACACCCCACACGGCAAACAGCGGCAGCAGCAGTCGCAGGCGAGGGATCTTAAAGCCCAGAATCTTGCGGTTGGAGATGGAGAGCAGCTCGCGGTTCTCGGCCAGGTAGCCGGCCAGGAACAGGACGATAAAGACCTTGGCGAACTCGCCGGGCTGGATGGTAAAGCCCGCGATGCGAATCCACAGCTTGGAGCCCGAGATCGTGGTGCCGATAAAGATAGGCAGCATCAGCAGAATGATGCCGATGATGCCAAAGGTGTACTTGTAGCGCATGACCACGTCGAGGTTTTTGACTAGTGCAAGCGTTCCCACCATGAGCGCCACCGAGACAAACAGGATGATGAGCTGTGAGATGGCGAGAGCGGGGGCGAGACGCGTCACGAACGTGATGCCGATGCCCGAAAGTATAAATACGATGGGCAGGATGGCGGGGTCGGCACCGGGCGCCAAGATGCGCACGGCGATGTGGGCCGCGGCAAAGGCGGCAAAGAGGCCGATCGGTACGGCGAGCGTCTCAAAGGAGATGGCAGCGCCCGCGGTGAGGACGTACATCGCATACAGCAGGATGACGGGGAACGCCGAGGCGATGAGCAAGAGCAGCTCGGTGTTGCGGCGACTCATAAGCGGCACTCCCTTTCTAATTCTTATCGGAGGCTTCGGCCTCGGCGGACTGTTCGGCGGTTTTCTCGGAATCTGATTCGGAGGTCGATCCCTGATTGGTGTTGTCGCGAATCGTTTGCGCGTCGATCACCTGGCGGGTCTGCTCCTCGTCGATCTGGTGGCGGTACTTGGATATCGTGTCCTGCGCATCGTCGACACTTGTTTGCGGAATGCCCGCCTTGAGGCGGTTTTGCGTGTCTTCGGGCAGGTCGGATAGCTTGATGCTGGTTTCGCTTTCGAGCCAGTGGAGCTTGAGTCCGAGCGGCTTACCGGGCAGGCCGCGCCAGACGGCGACATTGCCCTGGTAGGTACCCAGGTAGTACGAGCCGGTGACACCCGTGTAGGCCCAGATGCCAGCTGCCAGCACAAAGACGAGGGCCAGAATGGCGGCGATAGTAATGTTGCGGCGACGCACGCGCTGCGCCTCGCGCATAACGCCATCGTCAACCAGGTCAACGACTACTACGGTCACGTTGTCGTGGCCGCCGGCAGCAAGCGCCGCGTCCACTAGGTTGTCGACGCAGATTTGCGCGGTTGAGGACTGCGTGGCGATGTTCTCGATATCGCTATCGGGAATCATGCTCGAGAGGCCGTCGGAGCACAGGATCAGGCGGTCGCCTTCCTCGATATGCAGAGTGAAGTGGTCGGCATACATGGCGGGGTCCGAGCCCAGCGCGCGGGTGATGACCGAACGGTTGGGGTGGACGCGAGCCTCGTCTGCCGTGATCTCGCCGGCGTCCACGAGCTCCTCCACGTAGGAGTGGTCGCGGGTCACGCGGATGAGCGTGCCCTCGTGGAGCAGATAGGCGCGAGAGTCGCCCACGTGGGCGATGGCGAGCGTGTCGTTTTCGATGTAGGCGCAGGTGGCTGTGCAGCCCATGCCGGGCTTGCCCAGGCCGTTCAGGGCCGCCTCGATTACGGCGGCGTTGGCTGCCTCGACGGCTGCGGCCAGGCGTGCTGCGTCGGCGGACTGTGGGGCCGTCTTGGCAATAGTCTCGACAGCGATAGAGGAGGCTACCTCGCCGGCGGCGTGACCGCCCATGCCGTCGCATACGCAAAAGAGCGGCGACTGCACCAGGTAGGAATCCTCATTGTGCGGGCGCACACAGCCAACGTCGGAGCGGGCGCCCCACATGAGTTGCGTGGTGGTGCCGGCATCATAGGTCGAGTCGGTCTCGATGCGCTCCTCGGGTAGGGGTTCAAAGCTCATGGTCGAGCCGGGGTCTTTGAGCTTGGCCTCAACGGCGGCAACGTCGATCTCGGCTGTGTCACCGGGAGAGACGGTGTCGGTCTCGGCGTTTGATTCGGAATCGCCGGTGTCCGGGGAGTCGGGCTCCTCGGAAACGCGGGCGGTCGACTCGTCATCTTGCGGGCTGACGTCTATAGGCTCGGGCGTCGCAAAGTGCGACCGCGTGGGCGTGTTTTGCGACTGGGCGGCGGGCTCGGCCACGGCATCGGACTCGCTTGCGGGCGCAGGCTGCGGGGTCTTGGGTGCAGGGCCGTCCTCGGGGGATGTCCCTGCCTCGGGCGCCGGCGTAGACGCGGACGCAACCTCGGATGCCGGGGCTATGGGAAACGCCGGCGCGGCGGGCTCGGGTGCCGCAAACACCGCAGCGCTCTCGTTGATTGCCGCGGCGACGGGCTCTGCAAAGTGAGCCGGCGCCGGGGTTGCTTCGGGCGCTGTGGGCTGTTCCGCAGCATGTGCGCCGATGGGCGCCGCTACGGCATCCTCTTCGTCCTCGTTATCGGCGAGATCCGAAATATCATGCGTTACATGCGAAAGAGGCAGGGAGAACACGGTGTCCTCGGGTTCCACGGGTGCGGAGCCCGCCGGAGCGGCGTGGGCCGGCGCAGCTGCGGCGGCAGCCGGTGCCTCGGTCATAGTTGCGGACTTGTTCTCCTCGTCGATCATCGACGGTTCACCTTCATGACCACGTCGCCAATCTGGACTTCGTCGCCCTCACGCAGCGTCGCGGGCTCCACGAGCTGGCGGCCGTTGACGAGCGTGCCGTTAAGCGAGTTGAGGTCCTCGATGATGAGCGCCGGGCCCTGCAGCGAAAAGCGCGCATGCGAGGCCGAGACGAACGGTTCGTTGATGCAGATGTCCGAAGATGGCGAGCGACCGACGATGACGGGGCCGAGCATGTCTACGTGGATGCCGCGGATACCGCGCGGACCCTTGTCCACATCAATCGTCCAGATAGCCGAGTCGCGGCGCTGCCCGCGCACAAGTCCCACGCCGGTCTTCATGACGGCGAACAGGAAGATATAGAGCAGGGCGACCAGGACGATGCGGCCTGCAAAAAGGACGATATCGATGTTCATAAGCGACTATCCCCTAAATTCAAAGGTGCTCAGGCCAAACGTCAGCAGATCGCCGTTGCGCAGCGGGCAGCGCGTAATGCGGCGGTTGTTGACGAGCGTGCCGTTGGTGGAATTGAGGTCCTCGATCGACCAATCCGAGCCCGTAAAGGTGAGCTGGGCGTGGCGGCGCGACACGTTGGGGTCGCGCAGGGCAATGTCGGAAACTGAGCGCTCGCGACCGATGGTTACCCTGTCTCTTATACACATCTCCGAGCCCACGAGACACTGAGCGATATCGTA
>URNM01000051.1 GCA_900549185.1 uncultured Collinsella sp.
ATCTACACTCGACTAGTCGTCGGCAGCGTCAGATGTGTATAAGAGACAGACCCTGGGCAGTCAGCGTCATGGTAAAGGCATCCGTCTTAGTCCAGTTGCGTCCGGAGATCTTCTTTTGCACCTTAAAGGCGTTTTCCACCTTCGTGGACTCCACGCTGTAGACGTTGGTGAAGCCCACCTGCGTCGCCTGTCCGATGGTACCCTTCTGGGGATTCGCCTTATCGACAACCGCAAAGCCGTCTTCGCTCGTCATGAGTTCGCCCTTGGAGTTGAGCTCCTGCACCTCGTAGTGAGCACCCGCAGGCAAGGTAACCGTCACGGAGCCGCCAGCCTTAAGCGCGATGGCGCCGCCGCTCTTGATCTGCCCGCTTACATAAGTGCCATTGGTGCCGCCGGGGCGACCGGCGTACGCAAAGGTGCCGGCCAGAGGCGTTGTGCCATCGGCCTGGTAGAGCAGCACCTTAAAGGTAAATTCCTTGTTGGGCGCGGTGATGCCTTCGGCGGCCGTGACCGTCTTGCTCAACGTCAGGCGCCCGTCTGAAACTTGATCGGTAGTGGTGCCGGTCTTGACGGCAGGGTTGTTGCCGACCGTCACCGACGCCTGGTTGGAGATGTCGCCCGAAGCGCCACCGCTCTTAAACGCATCCTCGGTCACGCGAACCTTAAACTGAACCGTTCCCTCCTTGCCGGTGGGCACGTCCGCCAGCGTCCAGGTGAGGTTGCCGTCATTGTCCTTGGAGCCGGCATCCTTATGCTCGCCGGCGAACTCCACGAACTCGGTTCCCGCGGGAACGGCATCGGTGATCGTCACCGTGGCAGACGCGCCCTCGGTGTTCTTGTAGCCGATGGTGTAGGTGAGTTCGTCGCCCAGCGCCACGCCCGACCCCGTCGAATCCTGGGCATCGCTCTCGGACTTCTTGGGCACGTAGTTGGTCGTGGTGCCGGTATAGCTCTTGTTGCCAACCCAAACGGTGGCAGTGTTATTGATGGTGTCGACAGCGCTTTGGGCGTCCTTCACAGCGTCCTCGGTAATCTTGACGCGCACGCGCACCGAACCGTGGCTGCCCGCGGGTTGCTTACCCAGGTTCCAAGTAAGCGACTGGCCGCTCGCAGCGCCCTTATCGGCATACTCGCCCTCAAAGGCCTCGAACACGACGCCCGTGGGAAGCTCGTCGTTCACGGTCACGAAGGCATCGGCTTCGGTATTGGCCCAGTTGATGGTGTAGACGTAGGAGTCGCCCACGGAGAGCAACTGCCCGTCGATGTCCACATCGGGCTTCGCGACCGTGCCGATCGTCTTGACCTTATCGCGCGTATTGTGGAAAACGATCTTGCCGTTCTCGGTACCGTCGCGATAGGTCACCCTGGGCGTCAGCGTGCCATCGTTGTTGTCGGTCACCTCGAGCAGCACCCGGCACGTCGCGGACGTGTCCACGGGACGCACGCCCTCGGGCAGGTTGGCCAAGCGCTCCTTTGCCACCAGGTTAAAGCCGTAGGTGGTGGTGTGGTCGGCATTGTGGCGCTTGGTGGCAACGCCATCGTTGACGGCGCCGGCAAGGTCAATCGTCTGCTCATGAGTTCCGCTGGTAGCATCGCCAAGCTTAAAGTTAACCTTACCAAAGTCGACCGTAGCGGTACCGTTCTTGGCCGCCTGAGTCGTGCCCTCATCCATCTTTTCGAGCGAGCCATCGGCCTTCTCGGCATACAGGTCAAACGTATACTGGCCAGCCTCGATCTTGTCGCCGGAATCCATTACCTTCTCGGCAGTAAGACCGTCGAATGTTCCGGTCGCAGCGTAGCTGTTGGTAAAGAACACCTGAGCCTTGGCAACACCGTTCTCGGAGCTAAAGGTCTTCGTATCGCGGGGCTCTTCAACTTCGTTGGCGTCATAGTGCTTGACCGTAGTCACGGTATAGAGCGAACCGTCACCGCGCTTCTTAACCGCGATCTCAACCATCCAATAGGTGGAGTCGTATTGATAGCCACCCTTGTTGCCCCTATTCTCGACAACCTTGTAGGTGAACGTCTTATCCGCATCTTCCGTCGCAAAGGTCAGGCCGCCCAAAATACCGGTATGGGACGTGCCGTCGGCCTGCGGCTCATCGTTTGTCACGGTGAGCTTGCCCTCATCCGCGCGCAGCAGCTTGTTGAGCTTTTCGATTGAAGCATCACCCTCGCCCGTCACCGTAAAGCTAAACATGCCGGCATGCAGGTCGTGCCCGTTGAGCGTCTTGACGATCTCCAGACCACCCTGGAGCTCGTAGCTCGTTGAAGTTTGGTAACTATTGGTAAAGACGAAGCCTTCCGAGCCGGTCGCGCCATCGGCGCGGGCCACAAGCTTGCCGCCCTCATCGGTTACGGTAATGGTCAGGACATAAGTGTGCGTGTCATACTTCCACTCGCCGAGGCCGCCATTCGGGGCCAGCTCGTTAATAGCAAACTTATACGTGCCCGGCTTGTTAAAGGTGAGCTTTGAGAAGTCAATCTTCTCGTGCTCTCCGTCCTTGAGGCCCTCCTTCGTTTGCTTCTGCTCGGCGTAGCCGTTGTCCTCACTCATCGAAGAGCCGGTGATGAGCTTGCCGCTGATGGCAGCCTTGGTAGCATCGTCAGCCGCGGTCATGGCAAAGGTGAACTTGTCCGGAGCATCGGCACCGACAACCACCTTTGTCACGGACGGAGTGTAGGTTGCCGCCTCGGTGACCGTATAGGTGTTCTTGAATTTGACCGTTGCGACACCGGTGGACGTTGCATCCGAGGGGTAGATCCACTGACCCTCAAGCTCGTCGCCACCGTCATCCGGCTTGCTTACCGCTGTCGTGACTCTAAGCGTACCGTCGCCGTTATCCGCTACGACGGCCCTAACCGTATGGACCGTCTTGTCGTACGTATAGCCCGTCGCTTTGTCGTCAATCTCGCTCACCGTATAGGTGAACGTCTTGCCGGCATCATCCTGAGTGAAGGTCAGCCCGCCCGCAGGTACCAAACTCACGGTCTTGGGAGCATCGGCCTCGACATTTGCGGTCTCAAAGACCTTGCCATTCGTGGAAATGCCAACCTTGCTGGCAGATGTCTCGTCAGCAGGCTTGACGATATAACGGAACGAGCTCTTAGGCGAGCCAAAAATGGTCGCGTCCTTGGGATACGTCAACGTCTTCTCGATCCACAAACCGCCAGCGGCGCCATAGTCGAGACTTGCCGTGTAACGGTTCACAAACGAGACAGTAGGCGTCGTGGCGCCGGCCTCACTTGCATCGTACTGCTGCACGTAAGTATGCGAATCTTGCTTGAGCTGGACAATCTTTTCGTCCGTCAGCGCGCTCGCGTCGGCACCGTCGCCCAGCAGCTCCGTCACACCCGCACCCTTGAGCACGGTCGTCACGGTGTGGAGCTTAGCGGGGTCGTCCTTGTGTGCAAGAACCTTGACGAGCACGATAGCGTCACCAGTGTAGCCGGTGTCATAGGTGTAGCCGGCAGCAGCAGGCTGGTTCTCGTGAATGCGATAGACAAATGCACGGCCAAGGTCCTGTTCCGTGAGCTCACGGGCAAAGAGCTTCTCTTTCCCGCTTGCGCCCATCACGGCGCTGGACACGCCGGCCCCCGCAGCCGTATTGGACAGGCTAGCCTCGGCGCCGTCGACCGACGTCTGAACGCCGTTGTACCAAAGGCCCGTCACGGCAAAGGTAAACTGGCCCGCGGTAGAGGCGCGACCCTCAAGGGTCTTGCTCACCGTCACGCCATCAAAGGTGCCCGATGCATGGTACGCGTTGGTAAAGGCAGCCTTGTCGGTTACGATCTTGTCCGCATCGGAGGCACCGGTGTTGGCGTAGGTCATGCTCGACACACGCAGCATGCCCGTGTGGTTGCCCGACTCATCCAGATCGGTCACCACGACGGTCGCGCGTGCGGTGTGCTTGTCCATAGACATGCCCGCCTGACCATCCTGCGCAGCTTTCTCGGTGATGTTGAAGCTAAAGGTGCCTGCGCGGTTGAACGTCACGGTCGGGGCGGCTTCGGTGCCAAAGGCGAACGAGGCCACGCGCCCCGTCGCGGGCGCACTGGCGACAGCCCGGTTGACGCCGATGGCAACAGCCCCATCCGTTACCGCCTGCTTTGTGGTCTTGCCCAAACCGGTCGCACCGGCATCGTCCGTAGCGGCAGCAAGGTTAAAGGCATAGCTCTCGCCCTGATTCCAGTCACGACCGCTCACCGTCTTTTGGCCCTGTAGGGTCACGCTCGTGGGATCCACACTATATATATTGGTAAAGGAGGGCGTGACATTCGTGTCCAGCTGCTTTACCGAGCCGTCTTCTGCAATCTTGTAGTACTCGATCGAGGTCTGGATGCCGGCGCCCTTCTTGGCGTTGCGCACCACGGCGTAATAGACCGATCCATCGTAGGTCATGCCCGTAACGCTGCCGCGATTCTCGGCGAACTTGTAAACGTAGGCGCGTCCCGCATCCGGCTTTGCGGTATAGGAGATTTCTGGCCACGTCACCGTGCCGTCGGCGTTGTTGCCCACGGTTGCGATGTTGCCCTCGGTACCCTGAGGCATGGGGGCCGCCATGTTCTTATCGACCGTATCGAGGCTGAATACCGCGCTGGCATCCGCATAGCCACCCACGCCCTCGAGCGTAAAGGTAAAGGCATTCCTGGCAAGCGGGAACGTTCCGGCGTTGTCGACTAGGTTCTTTTGAGCATGGATGGTGATGTTCCCCTCATGCTCGTCGTAGCGGTTGGTGAAGATCGCATCGGCAACCTCTGTCTTGGTGTCGACGCCCGCGTCGTTGCACTCCTGCACCACCTTCACGCTCGTAACGACCAGAGCGCCGGCATGATTGTCATTCACCACAACCGTCGCGATATAGGAGGCGGCGGAGTAGCTTATGCCATCTGCCCCGGCATTGGAACCGGGGATAACCTCCGAGATGGTATAGGTGTACGTGCCGGGCTTGGTATAGGTAATATCGCCAAACGTCGCCGGCTGGTCGTTGGTGAGCTCAACCGTAGCCACCTTGCTCTTGGCACCGCCGGGCATGGGAACGCCGTCGTCGGCCGTAAGCTGCACGGTAAAGGAATCGCCATCGGCCCAATTGCGGCCCTCGAGCACCTTCTTGGCGCTTAGGCCATTCTTTACGGGGCTGACACTGTATTTGTTGATGAACTCTAGCTTGTTGCTCGCGGGAATCTTTCCGTCCTCGAGCGCGACGATCTTGCCCGTGATGGTGTTGCCGGTTCCAGACTGCTCCTCACCGCCGGCCTTGCGGCTCACGAGGCTAAAGCCAGCCGGAAGCACCGACTCGTCGGCAGAGCCGGTCACAGTGCTAACGATGCTCGCCAGCACATTACCACTGGACTCCTCGCCCTTAGTGGTGAGCTCGCTCGCGCTATAGCTGTCGCCCTTCTTAAGGTCGTATACGCGAATCGTCTCGCCTGCCTTGATGGAATGGGTGTCGCCGTTCTTGAGCGTAAAGGAGTTGCCCACGGACTTGCCATTCGCATCGAATACGCGTGCCTCATAGCCCTCCTCGGAATCCGGCAGGGTGAACTTAAACGTAAACGTCAGATCGTTGCCGTTCGCATCCTTGGTGGGCGCGGTAAGGCCACTGTCCGCCGTCACGGTCTTAGTCACTTGTAGGCGTGCCACGCGACGATCGGCATACTGCACACCCGTTGCCGTGGTAAAGAGATGGTTGAGCTGGAGCGTGCCCAAATCGGTGCCATTGGTGGCATCATCGTCTTGATAAAGGGCCATGCGGTTGATGCCCGTATCGGCAAAGATCGTCGCCAGCTTACCGTTGCGCCCACCACCGTCCTCGACATAGCGCAAGACGGTCTTGGTGCCCTGCGCCGTCTTGTCATAGCGCATGTGCATCAAGTCGTTTTCGAGCGAAGGCGTCACGCCCTCGGCGGTACTCTTCTGGCCCCATGTCAGGTTTCCGTCGGCGTCAACGACTGCACTCTGCAGCTTGCCTTTGATGTGCGTAAGCGTGTTGTCAATGGAGTCAGGAGAGCCAAACTGTGCCAGGGAGGCGATCAGCGAACCCGGGCCGCTCACGCTGAGCACGCCGTCGCCTTTCTCACCGGCATCCACATACACGCCCGAATCATCCACAATCACCTTGGTGATAGTGTTGTTAATCTCATAGCCGTCCGGGCTTACAGACTCACGCAGGTAGTACGTACCCTTGGTAAGGGGTTTGTGGTTTACCGAATCGAGTGGAAAGCATGCCGTACCCTTAATCTCATACGGATAGGTCGCGTCGTTCGCCTTCACGGTGTCATACGGCTCGGCACCGGGCTTGATGGCATACGTGCTGGGGCTATTGCCAGTAACGTCCTTGGCCTGGTACAGCTGAAACGTCGCGTCGTTCACGGGCTTGCCCAGGTCGTCAACCTTCTGCACAAACAGACGGTTCTGAACGTTGGTGAGGTGGATCACCGTAGAGAACTGCCTGTTTATCGTTTGATATTGGACCATAGAGGTGTTGTCGATGGTTGCCCCCGCCAGAGACGATGCCGTGGTGTGATACACCGCCACGGTATATTCCGCCTTCGACTTGTCCGTCATCATGGCGGCGTACTTCTCGATATCTCCGGGCAGCGACCTGACCGTCACCACGTAGTCGCCCTTGGTATCAACATCAAAGACACTCGTGTCCGCCGATTTGGCAGCCTCGACCGCACCGGCAATGCCGTGCGCGGAGCACAGCTTATAGCCATTGAGCGGGTTGCCCGTGACCGCCGTCCATGCGTCTTCGCTTGTGTGGTCCTCGCTCGCACCGGTGAGCTTGAGCACGACGGCGAAGGTCGTACCCGAGCTAATGGCGTTGCCCTTATTGTCTTGCGTATCTTTATCTAGGGAAATAGTCTCCTTGGCAGCCAGATAGCCGCCGTTCAGCCACATGCGGCTGCCCGTCCATGACTTGCCGTCGGCCGTGGTGACCGTCGTCTGCGGTGCAACCACCACACCACCCGAGCCACTCGCCGCAGCCTGCTTATACTGCAGGTGCAGCTCACCTGGCGTTGCAGTGGTCGACGAGGTCAGGCTCGAGCGGTATCCCTCGGGCAGGTCTGTCTCTTTGAGTACAAAGTAGTCGCAATGATTGGTGTTGTGCTCTTCGTCAAACGAGAGGACGGAGCCGTTCGACTTTTGAAGTATCAGCTGACCCCTGTCTTTCGTCGTGCCCTGAGCGACGAGCTCACCCTTATTCCAGTCGGCATCTGGTCCATCGGACCGGTACAGCTTGAAGGTTGCGCCATTGACTGCCTCGCCGTTTTGGTCGACCTTCGCGACCTCGGACGACGGCAGGGTGGTGAGGTTGAACTTAAGCGACATGTTCGATGCACCCGCGCCGCGCTCCAGGTAGAAGAAGCTCAGCGTATGCTTGGTGCTGTCGCGGAAGGTGTTGCCGAAGAAGTTGGTAGTATCTGCGCCGGCGTCTTCGAACTTTGCCTTGATGTTGGTTTTTTCGATTTCCTTCTTGGTTCCATTCGCACCGTCGACATGACCGACTTTTACTTCACCGTTAGCGAAGTTGATCTCGAGCGTTGCCTTCTCATGAATGCCACCCAGATCGCCCACGAGTACGCCATCGATGTACACCCATACGTCGTCGTCACCCGAGAACTTAAAGACCATGTCTTTGAGATCGGTGGTCTTGCCTTCCTTAGGCTGGACAAACTCCGTGGTCATGGACATGCCAAAGTGGTGGTTGAGCTTATCGTTCGTTCCGTCCGTTATCCCTATAGGAGAAAGCTGGCCGTTCCTCTCTTCAAAAACCTTGTCAGCCGAGTCAAAGGGGAAGAACTGACCCCGATTCGCATCTGACACGCTGTCCTTATATACGCCAGCCTTATCGTAGACGTCAAAGGAGTTAGTCGTGGAGTTATACACAGCATAGTTGCCGTCAGAGCCGTCAGAGCCGTCAGAGCCGTACGAGTCGTAAACGTAATAGCCATCCTTGAGCCGGAAAAGGCCTTGCACTTTGTTGTAAACGGCCTTGCCGTTGACCTGGCTGTCGTTATTAAAGAGATAAGCCAGCGACTCGTCGGTGTACGTACCACTCGTGTTATAGGAGGTGTAGGTGCCGGCTTTGATTGACGGATAGCCATCTACCAGCGTGTTCTTCACAAATTGAAGACGTCCAAAGCCGCCAATGCCGCTTCTTCCCGTCCATTTATTAATGCCCGATCCGGCACCGCCATTGAACTTGAGCTGGTGACTTTTGTTGATGCCGGTGTTGTCATTGCCATTATTGTTGTTTATGTTGACGGACTTATCGTTGTCGCCGTTCACGACCCAATAGTCGAACAAATTGACCGTAGTGCCGGTGGGATTCACCGTCTTCACGATGTGGTTGCTAAAGGGAACTGTTTGGTCGGCCGACGCACTCGTCGCACCAAACAAGAGTGCACACGCCGCCAGCGGGACGGCCAAAACCCTCAGGACACGCTTGGCGGTATTGGTTTTCTTGCCAAAAGGCTTTAGCATTTCTCGAGCTCTCGCACACACGCGATTCATGAAGGCCCTCCCCAATCCATGAGGACGGCAAGAAACGGCTCATTGTATGTGTGTCGTCGTCCCCATCGATGCAAATATACGCCCCCCCCCCGCGCAGAAACGCAAGGCAGGACATCGCTATATGCTTAAAATTGTAGCGATTTGGGTGACCCGAAATTTCGCCTCGGGTTGCCACTCAAGCTCAAAATCGAACCACTCGCGCCATCGACATACCCCAGTAGGACAAATCGACCGGCAATCTTTATCCCCCACAACCCACAAAGTAGCTAATTTGGGACGGGGCTTTTTTGACTACTTTTTGACTGGTGGGGCATCAGGGTGGCGAAAGTAGTCAAGGAAGCCCCGCCCAAAAAGACTGGTCTGACGCTGCGCCACGAAAAGGACCTATCTACTACGTTTAGGCCGCAGGGGTCAACCATAGCCGGCTTTTTCGAAAATCGGCAAGCTTTCTACCTGCGGTTTTGTTTTTGCAAATTCCGGGATGGTCGAGGATGGTCGGTTAAACGTAGCAGATGGCCACGTTTCGTGGCAAACGGTCCGACCCAAGACCCAAGGCAGCCAACCTCGAATGGCCATTCTCGAAGTTGCGGTGGAATACGGACTGAATTGGCCCCTTAAAGGCAAAAACGCTCCGTATTTCACCGCAACTTATCGAGGGGATGGGTTTTAGATACGGCCAAGGTCGTAGGATTGGGCGGCTGCCTCGCCGGCGCAGATGAGGTTGGTTGTGGCTTCTTGCACACCGAGCGCCTGGTCGAGGGGCATGGGCTTGCGGCAGATCGGCAAAACCAAGTCAATACCCTGCCCATATACCGCGTCCAGGTTGACGGCGCGACCGCCCACGACGGCGACCGCCGGCTTGCCATATCGCTTGGCGCGGCGAGCCACACCCACCGGTGCCTTACCGGCGGCGGACTGCTCGTCCATATTGCCCTCGCCCGTTATGACCAGGTCGACATCACGCATGCGTTCGTCAAACCCAATCAGATCGAGCACCGTCTCCACGCCCGAGCGTAGCTCCGCACCGAGCGCCAGTAACGCCGCGCCCAAGCCACCGGCAGCACCCGCGCCGGGCACGCCGAGCACCGAGCAAAATGTCCGCGCACCCTCGGGCAGGCGCAACAATCCCTGAGCCCGCACCCCGGTAATTGCCGCATCGAGCAGGCGGCCGTAGCCGACCATCCAGCTGTCGTACTTGCCCAGCGCCTCGGCATCATCCGCCGGCAGACCCTTCTGTCCACCGAACACTGCCAGCGCACCGCGGCGCCCCACGAGTGGGTTCTCGACATCAGAAAGCACCACGACACGCGCGCCGTTCAGCGCCCGAAGCGCTGGCGCCAAATCAACGCTCGCCACGTGTTCAAGGCCCGCAAGACCGGGGGCGACATCGCAGCCCTGATCATCGACCACACGCGCGCCCAGTGCCTGCAGCATACCGGCGCCACCATCGTTGGTGGCGCTGCCGCCCAAGCCAATATAGATAGTCTTTGCCCCGGCACGAACCGCACGGAGCATCAGCTCGCCCACGCCATAGGTTGTAGCAGCCAGCGCCGACGACTCCGTGCAAGGCGAATACCCAATACCCGCCGCCTCGGCCATCTCAATTACAGCCGAGTCGCGCTCGTCGTCCACCAGCATCCGGGCAGACACGCGGTCGCCCAAGGGGCCTGCGACATCGCAGGTTGAGAGCTCGCCACCGCATGCGGCGATGGCATCGAGCGTTCCCTCGCCACCATCTGCCAGCGGCAATGCACGCACCTCGGCATCGGGCCAAACGCGGCGCACGCCCTCGGCAACCGTCGCCTCCGCCTGCGCACTCGACACGCTGCCCTTAAAGGAGTCGATCGCCAGCAGCACACGACGGGGCCGGCGGCACGCAGGACCAAAGTCAACCGCCGTGCCAGCATCCTCGCCGGCACCTGCAAGCGCTGCGGCGTGAGCGGCGTGCGCTTCAAGATCGGCACCGCAACCGCAATCAGCGCCGCCCGCTCCGCGCAGACCGCCAAAATAGCTACTCAGCAGCTCGCGGCATTCATCCGCCAGTACGCCGGCGGTCACATTGAACCGATGATTCAGGCGCGAGTCGGCATTCAAATCGTATAGGGATCCCAGCGCGCCCGCCTTGGCATCAGCCGCGCCATACACGCAGCGCCCCACGCGCGCGTTAACCATAAGCCCCGCACACATGCAGCATGGCTCGAGCGTCACGTAGACCGTGCAATCGGAAAGGCGCCAGCGACCGAGCGACCGAGCGGCAGCGCACAGGGCCGCGAACTCTGCATGAGCCGAAGGATCCTGGTCGAGCTCGCGCCGATTGTGCGCCCTCGCGACGATCTCGCCGTCGCGCACCACTACGGCTCCGATGGGCACCTCGCCCACCGCCGCGGCGGCTCGCGCCACCGCCAGCGCCTCGCGCATGAACTTCTCGTCGATTTCGGTGATCGTCATCGTTCGCCTTCCCTGTTGCAAATTCAAAACGATGCTATCATTACGACTCACGGAGAGATGGCAGAGCGGTTGAATGCGGCGGTCTTGAAAACCGTTGAGCGCGAGAGCGTTCCGGGGGTTCGAATCCCCCTCTCTCCGCCACTCCTAGTGATGCACCGGTGTCATGGTCCGCTCAAACAGCGCATCGACCACGTCGGCTATCTCAGGTCGACGCTCAAGATCGTGGCCCGATTCCCACCATATCGTGAAAAGTCGAATAATACCGCCGGCGACAAACTCAGACGTCGTCTCGAGTGACACGGGGGCCAGGGCATCCTCGGCAAGCACGTTCATCACACGCTCGCGGATGGAGCGGGCAATGCGGTCGCAAATAACGTTGGTCAACATGCCCGACATGCTGCTCGCCAAAATGTTATCCATGAGCCGCTCGTGCGCCAGAATCAAATCCATGGCATCGTCCAAAATCGCGTGTCGAAGCGCGCGCACGTCCTCGGCAGACACCGCGCCGGCCTCATCGGGCTGTTTTTGCGGCAAGCCCGACATGAGCTCATCGATATAAAAGGCAAAGTAATCGTTCTTGTCGCGAAAGTGCTTGTAGAAGGTCGTGCGGCGAATCATGGCGCGGTCGCACAGCATGGCAACCGTCAGGTCCTCAAAACGATGCTCCTCGAGAAGCTCGGTGAAGGCATCGAACAGGGCGCGGTAGGTTTTCTTAATGCGAAGGTCCACTGGTATCGCCATCCTCAGGGCAAAGACAACACTCGTCAATCTGTCGCATATCTTACACCTGTACCTCGCGCGCTTTGCCCCGGTGCCAACCCCGCCGAAAACACAACGCTTACCGGAAAGTTCGGCACGGCAAAACGTTGCGGGTATACTAGTAGCGTTATACCAACGGCAGCTGGCGCATGCCGCCGCGGCCATTCGAAACGGAGACATCATGCTTCCCGTCATCATCGGCATCGTTGTTGTCATTGTGATTGCCTGCGCCATCGCCGGCATCTACAACAACATGGTCACCAAGCGTAACCGCATCGATAACGCCTGGCAGAACATCGATACGCAGTTGCAGCGCCGCAACGACCTGATCCCCAACCTGGTCGAGACCGTCAAGGGCTACGCCAAGCACGAGCAGGAGACGCTCTCCGCCGTGATCAGCGCGCGTAACACCGCCGTCAAGGCCACCACGCCCGAGGCCAAGATGGAAGCCGACAACGTGCTGACCGGTGCGCTGCGTCAGCTCTTCGCCGTAGCCGAGGCCTATCCCGATCTTAAGGCAAACACCAACTTTACGCAGCTGCAGGCATCGCTCGAGGATACCGAGAACAAGATTAGCTATGCACGCCAGAGCTACAACGATTGCGTGCTCAGCTACAATAACGCCATTCAGACGTTCCCGGCTGTCATCTTTGCCGGCATCTTCCAGTTTAAGGAGCGCCAGGGCTTCGAGGCCGCCGAAGCAGCCCGTCAGGCCCCGACCGTCAAGTTCTAGTAGTTTGGCAGCGCATCCTTAATCGGCCAAATGCATAAACTGCCCCGTCGAATGCATACTTCGACGGGGCAGTTTCCTTTTTCGCGAAGGTCCCCCTCTAAGCGCCGTGCATTTTTAGGAGTATTCAACATAACCAAGAGCTTCGGGCGCCACGATAAATGCCAAAGACCGCGAATATCCCTGCAAATCAAACGCTGTCAGCCCATAACCCCGCCCATCATCCGTAGAAAACATCGAGAAATCCCGATTTTTTGCCCGAAGCCGGTATGCAGGGGCCTTCGATTGCAGAATACTCGCAAAAATGCACGTCGCCACCGCCCCCACATGGCGCGAACCAAAATCAGAACCACCCTTAAAAAGGGTGGTTTGCTCTTAGGGTATAACCCACGGGC
>URNM01000052.1 GCA_900549185.1 uncultured Collinsella sp.
TTGTACGATCTGGCGATGTCCGCCACGGGACTCACCGCCGCGGGCACCACGCTCACCACGGCCCTCGCCGCCACGACGCTCATCACGGCCACCGCGCTCGTCATCGCGACCGGAACGACGGCGGTCGCCCGCACCGCGCTTGCCACCGCGCGAGCCGCGGCCCTCGTCCTCGCGCTCAACACGACGACGACCGCCGCGATCCTCGTCCTCGCGGCGGCGGCGATGTGCCTCGCCCTGGAACTGCTTGGCACGACGCTCGGCACGGTTGCCACGCGGGGCCTGCTCGACAGCACCGCCGCGCTCCTCGGCAGCCACCTCGCGGGCCACGCTCTCAACAGCCTCGTCCACGCGAGCCCGAACGCCTTCGCGCACGCGGGTCTTGCCGCCGCGCTTGGGACGGCTCGGACGCTCGCCATCGCCGCGACGCTCGTCGCGACCGCGGTTGGAACGACCGGCCACATCGCCGTAGTCATCGCCGTTGCGTTTGCCGTCGCGACGCGCCTGCTCAAGCTTCTTCTTGCTCTTGGACTTGCCGCGCTTGGTCTTCTTCTTCACCTTAAAGGCCGCAGGATCGCGCTCGGGGTCAACCGCGGGCGGATTGGGGCCCACATGCAGGTCGCCGGCCTCGTAGATGTCGGCGGTCTTGTCCATGAGCTTCTCGATCTCGTAGAACTCGTCGACGTCCTGCTCGGTCACAAACGTGATGGCCCAGCCCAACTCGCCGGCGCGGCCCGTACGGCCAATGCGGTGGATATAGTCGGTCGGCTCGGCCGGCACGTCAAAGTTCACGACGTAGCGCACGTCGCTAATGTCGATGCCGCGGGCGAGAACATCGGTTGCCACCAGCACGTCGACGGTGCCGTCGCGGAAGGCAGAAAGCGCGCGCTCGCGCTGGGCCTGGCTGCGGTTGCCGTGAATCGCGGCGGCCTTGATGCCCTTACGCTCCAGACGACGGCAGCAGCTGTCGGCGCGATGCTTGGTGCGCATAAAGACAATGGTGCGCTCCGGGCCCTCCTTCTTGAGAAACTCGGGCAACAGGTTATTCTTGGCCTCGATGGACACCGGGAACACAAACTGGTCGACGGTGTCGGCGGTCGACGTGGCGGGCGCGATCTCCACGCGGGCCGGGTCGCTCACCAGGTCGGTGATCTCGCCCACGGCCTCCTCGTCGAGCGTCGCCGAGAACAGCAGCGTCTGGCGCTCGGCCGGCGTCTCGCGCACAATACGGCGGACGGCGGGCAAAAAGCCCATGTCGAGCATGCGATCGGCCTCGTCGAGCACCAGCACCTTGACCTCGTTCAGGTGGCAGGCGCCCTGCTCGATCAGGTCGACCAGACGGCCCGGCGTGGCGACCAGGATATCGCAGCCGTACTTGAGTGCCGCGGTCTGCGGCTTGTAGCTCACGCCACCCACGACGGTCACGGCGACATGGCCGGTGACGTCGGCGATCTTGCTCGCGACCTCGTCGATCTGCTGGGCGAGCTCGCGCGTGGGGGTGATGACGAGCATCACGGGGCCACGGCCGTTGCCCTCGGGCTTTTTAGCACCGCGACGGCGGTTGCGGCCGCCACGCTCGCGCACGGGTTTGGGAGGAGCGATGTGCTCCAGATTGTTCATAGTCGGCAGCAAAAAGGCGGCCGTCTTGCCGGTGCCGGTCTGGGCGGCGGCAAGCAAGTCGCGGCCCTCGAGCACCACGGGGATCGAGCCAGCCTGGACAGGCGTCGACGCCGTGTAGCCCAGGTTCTCGATAGCACGAAGCATCTCGTCGGAAAGCCCCAGCTCGTCAAAGGCGGGCAGGCTCTCGGTAGCGGACTCGACGGCCTGGGCGGCATTTGCCTCATCGGCGGCATCGAAGGCAGCCTGGGTCATGGCCTCACGGGCCTCGTCCAGGATCTCGGCGTCGGTGACGTCAGATACAGAATTACGCATATGTTGTTGTTCCTTATCTGCACGCGCAATGGGCACGGCATGCGGCCGCGCGGGCGTGCTTTGTAGTGCGCTAATACATACAAAAACGGGTGCGCACAGAGAGGACGTTGCTCAGCACGCTGGCGATCGCTTTGGCAGCCCTATCACGCGCCGTCCAGACGCAGCAGCTCTAAGCGATGGAGCAGATTCGCCGCCGGTTAGTATACCCGTGCTTCGCATGCCCCCACGTAAACCACAGATGACGAGGCGGACGAGGTGGGCCTGGCCGATTGTGTCAATCTGTAACAGATGCAGGGCAAAATCGGGTCCAAATGTTACAGATCAAGACAGAGGGGGATTTCCGTCCAGTCCAAACCAAATCTCTCAGTCTTCCTGCAATTTCGAACATGTGGCCTATAATGTTGCTTTGGTTACACTATTTATTGTGCAGCCATTTAATACGTCGCCCACCGGGGCCATTAATTCCTATCGCCATATTGGCTAGGAAGCAATCAAAGGAGGTATCCGTGGCAGCAGAGACGCCTTGCTCGGTCCTCTATAACGATATTCGCTCGTTCGGCGGTCTTAAACATCTCGAGATCGCCCGAATGCTCATCAATGGAAACTCTTATCTCGGCAGTACCCTGCTCGAGAAATGCTCTTCCAACCGCTCGTATCTCACCCGTTACATCGTCCATCGCAAGCCTGACCAGTGCGCACCCTCCATCTACAGCGACTTTACCGTCACCACACTCAACCTTTCCTCGGCAATCTGCAGCAAGCTCGGCGGCGGCGAGTCCGCCTATCGGGCAATCGCCGAGCACTATCGCGGTCCGGCCGCCAACGAAATGATGTCGGCTCTCGCCAGCTACAAGCTGGATAGCCGCCTATATGCAAATGCCCTCAATCGCATCGACAACTTCGACGGCAATGCCGTGCGCGAGAAAAGCACGCTTTACCTTATGCTCTTTGTGGCAACGGGGGCGCTCGCCGATCCCGTTCAGGGCGTGGCCACCGTCGAGCGCTTTTGCGACAGCAAGACGGGCGGGCACTTTGGCACCACCGAAACTACCGTCGGACGTGGCTTTATGAGCAGCCTGGAACAGCCGCGCACCGTCGCCCCCAATCTCGGTCTGCTCAGAACCCATGCCGACAACTGCGCCGACATGCAAATCCATCCCCTCACACGCGATCCGCGCGGCACCGTGATTGGTTCTTTGCCCAAAACCTCGCCCAGCATCACCGATGTGGGCGCCGACGCATCGCGCGAGCATCTTCGCATTTGGCTCGAGGGTGAGCACTGGTACGCCCAGGGCCTTGGATCGACCAACGGCACAGTGCTCGAATCGGGCGCGGGCGACGGCGATATTGTGATTGAGCCGCCGCGCGACCAACGCGAGCCCGGCAAAGTCTATCCCCCCGTGGAAATCGCCAACAGCGACAGGCTCCATCTGGGTCTCTACACGACATTCCTTGTCATTGTGGACTAGCACGGACGGCGATCGGAAGACGGTCGCCGTCCGTCTTTCGTCTTCTATCTTCTGCGTCGTAAACGACAATACCCAGCGGTATACGTGGGCAGTGCGGCTATCATGGTACTTTACCGATATCCACACTGCCCACGTATACGCGCGGCAACCCATGCTAGACAAAGGAACGCCATGGATACTACCGATAGCGCCTATGGCGACAAACTCATCCGTCTTGACACGTTCGATACCGCCGTAGCAGTCGACCCCAGCGCCGAGGACGACGCCAAGCGTCGGTTTATGACGCTTATTCTCCAAACGGCCCACCGCAACAACGGCAACATCGGGCACGTGCTGCGCGCGACCAACACGAGCGGCGAGGTCTTTGCCGTCAAGCTACTCAAGGACAACGCCATCCTTTCCGGCCAAGCCCCCGACCGCTCCGCCGAGCAATCGGCCGCGCACCTGGCCAACACCGCCGCGCTGTTCGAAGAGTACCGTCACTTGTGCACTGTCTCGCACCTGCGCGGATTTCCGCGCGTCTATGGCTACGGCTCGTGTGAGGATGACCCGCTCATCCTCATGGAGTGGGTCGAGGGCACCTCACTCAAGCAGGCGCTGCCCCTGCTTCCGCACGACGCCTCGGGCGGGCTGACCACCCAGATGGTCGCCGCCGTCGGAAACGCCGTGCTTCGTGCGCTCTTGGTGACCCAAGGCCTCGTGAATCCGGTCATCCATCGCGACCTGTCGCCTGCCAATATCATGTTCCGCACCTCCAGCCGAACGCTCGAGCAGCAGATTGCCGATTGTTCCTTTGACCCCTGCCTCATCGACATGGGCTCCGCGACCATGGCTCTCGGCGACGACACGATCACCCGGCGCGCCGACATCTGGCGCTTTGCCACACCCGCATACGCCGCGCCCGAGATGCTCACGCAGGATATCGAAGGCATCGCGGCCCTTCGCCGCTCGCCCGCGGTCGACGTCTATGCGCTTTCGAGCATTCTGTACCAGCTCTACAGCGGTCGCAAGCCGTTTGACTTTGAGTCGACGGACGCCGCTGCAACCGGCTCGTTCTATCTCGTAAAGACCAAGACCAAGCCGGCACCGCTCGAGCCGCGCTGCGAGAGCGATGAAGCGCTCGTCCAAATCATCATGAAGGGTCTCTCAGTCGAGCAGTGCGATCGCCCTACCGAGCAGCAGATGCTCGAGGTGCTCTCGGCATACCTCACTGATGCCGAATCCGAGGGCCGCGAAGGCACAGGAGACGAGGCCGCGATTGATATCGATTCTGGCACGCACCTTAAGGTCGACGTCGCCGGCGAGCGCGCACGAGAGATCCTGAATCAGGCCCGCCACGATGCCATGACCCGCCGCCGCTTTATTATCGGCGGCGCTATCGCAGCCGTTGCGGGGCTCAGCGTTATCGGGGCGGCAACCCATGGCTTTGGCATCCCCGACTACCTTGACGGCATCCACGGTACGCTTGACGACTACACCTGGGATCAGCTGCAGGAGATTTCGCTCAAGATTAAGGCCACCGAGACCCGTAGCGAGGCACGCGAGATTGCCAGGCGCTATCATCTGCTCGATGCCGATGGGCATATCCCCTATCCGTGTACCAAGCGTGTCACGCTCACCAACGGGCTGCAGGTTGGCGCGCAGCTTGTGGGCATCCGCCACGATGAACTTCTGGACGGGACGGGCAAGGCCGGACTGACGTTTTTGTTCGATGCGGGTATTGCCGAGCGCAACGCTGCGGCTGAACCGCCGAGCGCCGGCTGGGCAGATTGCGAGCTGCGAGAATGGCTCGACGGCGACGGCCTTAAGCTGCTGCCCAACGAGTTGCGCGCACTCATCAAATCTGTCAAAAAGATCTCGAATAACGCTGGCGCCGTCAACAGTGCATCGTGCCTGAGCAAGTTGCCCGCAACCCTTTGGCTGCCCGCCATGGTCGAGCTGTGCGGTACGCAACCGCCCGATTCGTTTGCCGAGGGCTATCACTACCTGGCAGACATCTACAACGGCGAGGGCAAGGAGTATCAGCTCTTCCGCGAGCTCAAGGTGAGCCCGTATTCCACGAACGAGACAATGGTCCGCCAGTGGAAGGGCAAGGACACCTGCTGGTGGGAGCGCACGGTGAGCCCCGACTCATCGGAGACCGAAGGCACGCTCTATATGAACCGCGTGGGGCACGACGGCGACGTCTTTACGTACGCAACGCCTGCGGAAAAGCCAAACAAGCTAACCTGTGTGATCCCCGGGTTCTGCATCTAGGCGGCGGGCGTCTTGCCGTGACGGGACCCCTCCCCGGCAATTGTCTCGATCTGTAACAGTTAGAGGTCATTTTCCCTGCTAGATGTTACAGATTGAGATGATTGGTTGGGACGGTCCATCGGCCAACCAACCACCCTCATCTGTAACGAAATGTCATACATTTCTTTCTGTACTGGACACCCCCAGGGGGTATGGGTGTATAGTATCGGCAGGTTAACAATTCCAACACCGAACTACAGAAAGGAGAAGCCATGGCTCAAGATAAGTTCGACGTGGGCGGCATGACATGCGCCGCCTGCCAGGCGCACGTGGACCGTGCCGTGAGCAAGCTCGACGGCGTCCAAAGCGTCGCGGTCAATCTGCTCGCCGGCTCTATGCTGGTGGACTACGACCCTGCGCAGGTCTCCCCCGACGACATCTGCACCGCTGTCGACCGCGCGGGCTACTCGGCCTCGCCCATCAGCACGGGCACCGACGCTGTCCAAAGCGGAAGTGCGCAAGCCAGGTCCGGCGCCGCCCATATGGAGTCGCCGACCAAAAAGTTGGAGGCCGCCGCCTCTGCCATGCGCACCCGCCTCATCGTCTCGATCGTATTCCTCATCCCACTGTTCTACATAGGCATGGGGCACATGCTCGGCTGGCCGCTGCCCGGCATCTTCACCGACCACACCCACAGCATGACGCTCGCGCTCACCGAGCTCGTCCTGCTCATTCCCATCGTCTACGTCAACGACGCGTACTTTATCAACGGGTTTAAATCACTCGCGCACGGCGCGCCTACCATGGACGCCCTTATTGCCGTGGGCGCCACCGCCTCCATCGCCTGGTCGCTCTACGCCATGTTTATCATGGCCGACCAGCTAGCCGCGGGTCAGGTCCACGAGGCCATGATGACGGGCATGGACAATCTGTATTTTGAGAGCGCCGGCACCATCCTGTCGCTCGTCACCGTAGGCAAATACCTCGAGACGCGCAGCAAGTCCAAGACCGGCGGCGCTATCGAGGCGCTCATCGACCTAGCGCCCAAGACCGCGACCGTCGTGGCAGAGGACGGCACCGAGGCCACCGTCGACGTCGATGCCATTCTGCCCGGCCAGGTGCTGCGTGTGCGCCCCGGCGAGTCCATCCCTGTCGACGGCGTGGTACTCGAGGGCGCTTCGGCCGTGGACGAAAGTGCACTGACCGGCGAGTCCATCCCCGTGGAGAAGACCGCCGGCGACACCGTCAACGCCGCCACTGTCAACCGCACCGGCTCGTTTACCTTCCGTGCCACACGCGTGGGCGCCGACACGTCGCTCGCCAAGATTATCCAGCTCGTCGAGGACGCCAACGCCACCAAGGCGCCCATCGCCCGCATGGCCGACAAGGTCGCCGGCGTGTTCGTGCCCGTGGTGTTCATGATCTCGGCCGTGACCTTCGTGGTGTGGACGGCACTGACCGGAAGCGTGAATGAAGCGCTCACCTCCGCCGTCGCCGTGCTGGTGATCAGCTGCCCGTGCGCGCTGGGCCTGGCCACGCCCGTCGCCATTATGGTCGGCACCGGCAAGGGCGCCGAAATGGGCATTCTGTTTAAGAGCGCCGAGGCGCTGGAGAACCTACGCAGCGTGGGCACCGTGGTGCTCGACAAGACGGGCACCGTCACCCGCGGCAAGCCGGCTGTGACCGATATCACGGTAGCCACGCGCGCTGACGGCTCGCCCGCCATGAGCGAAAAGGCGTTGCTCAAGCTGGCCGCTGCGCTGGAGCGCTCAAGCGAGCACCCGCTGGCCGAGGCGATTATGGCCGAGTGCGAGGCGCGCGGAATCGTCGCACGCATGGTCGAGGACTTTACCGCCGTGCCCGGGCGAGGCGTTACGGCACGCGAGGGGCAGAATGTCATCGCCGCCGGCAACGTGCGTCTGATGGACGAGCTGGGCGTGAAGGTTCCCGCCGGCCTTGCCGAACAGTTCGCGGCCGAGGGCAAGACGCCGCTGTTCTTTGCCAAGAACAGCGAACTCGTTGGTACCATCGCCGTGGCTGACGAGGTCAAAGAAACGAGTGCCGAGGCCATCGCCGCACTGCGCTCGCTTGGCGTCGACGTGCGCATGCTCACCGGCGACAACCGCGTGACGGCCGAGGCCATCGCCCGCCGCGTGGGGCTGAGCAGCGAACAGGTCATCGCCGACGTCCTCCCTGCCGACAAGGAGCGCCACGTCCGCGAGCTGCAGGATGTGGGCGGCAAGGTCGCCATGGTAGGCGACGGCATCAACGACTCCCCCGCCCTGGCGCGCGCCGACGTGGGCCTTGCTATCGGCACCGGCGCCGACATCGCCAAGGAGGGCGCCGACGTGGTTCTCATGCGCAGCGACCTCATGGACGTCGCCCGCGCCATCGAGCTTTCGCGCGCCACGATCCGCAACATCAAGCAGGACCTGTTCTGGGCACTGTTCTACAACGGCATCGGCATTCCGCTGGCGGCGGGCGTGTTCTTCCCGCTCACCGGATGGCAGCTCTCGCCGATGTTTGGCGCCGCGGCCATGAGCCTGTCGAGTGTCTGCGTCGTAAGCAATGCGCTGCGCTTAAAATCCTTTAAGCCAAAAGTGGCAAAATAAGCTCACCATTAAGTCCATTTAGAACGGGTTTTCCAGGTGCCCGAGATTGACCTGAAAGAGGAGCGACGCGTACTTTGGTACGCGAGCGACGGCTTGAAGGTCAAGGTCGGGTGCCTGGGAAAGCCGACACAACAGGGAGGAATACCCATGCGATACACAATCAAGACTTCCGGCCTCATGTGCGGCCACTGCGACGCTACTGTCGAGACGGCACTGCTCAACGTTGCCGGCGTGACCGACGCCGACGCCGATCACGAGACCCAGACCGTCCAGGTGGAGTGTGCCGACACCGTGACCGCCGAGCAGCTCGCCGCCGCCGTCGAGGCCGCGGGCGAGAAATTCCACGCCCTATCCGTGACCGCCGCGTAGCAGACACCGCCTACTCAATCCTCAGAAGTTGCGGTGAAATAGTTCCTGTTTTAGCGCTTCAAGCCTGCAAACAAGAACTATTTCACCGCAACTGACGGGGGCATCCGGAAGATCGACCAGAAACGAGGACTCGCCATGATGGCAGACCATAAATCGGTGACCCGCCTGCTCAAGACGGCACGCGGCCAGATCGACGGCATTCTGCGGATGGTGGAGGAGGACCGTTACTGCGTCGACATCTCCACGCAGCTCATGGCAACGCAGGCGCTCATCGCCCGCATCAACGCCGATGTGCTCAAGGCACACATCGAGGGCTGCGTCGCCTCGGCCATCGAATCGGGCGACGAGGAGCTCAAAGCCGCCAAGCTCGCCGAGATCGAACGCGTCGTCGACAAGCTCGCCAAGTAATTGGTGCAAGGGGGACAGGTACGTTCGCACCACCTTGGTGCAGATTAACCTGTCCCCAATGCACCAAAAGGGGTATAAAGGCGTGCAGCATATCGAACGAAAGGCAATTCGCATGAATGACTTTATGAAGGGTCGCAACGGCGCCGACGAACTCACCGTCGTGTTGGGTTTCGCGGGCATTATCATCGCGATGATTGGATCGATGGCCCGTATTCAGTGGCTCAGCTGGATCGCCATCGCCGTGATCGTACTCGGCGTGCTGCGCGGCCTGTCCAAAAACATCGACGCGCGCCGCAAGGAGAACGATGCCTTTGTCACGGCGACCGCAAACGTCCCCGGCCTGGGCAAGTTCGTCGCCAGCTTGGGCGGCGGGACTGCAGCTGCCAACGCCTCGCGCACGGCCGGCACCAGCAAGGAAGACTTTGAGCGTGCCAAGCGCACGGCCAAGAAGATGTGGAAGGGTCGCAAGACCACGGCGTACCTCAAGTGTCCCAACTGCGGCCAGATGTTGTCCGTCCCCAAGGGCAAGGGCAAGATCCGCGTCACCTGCCCCAAGTGCCATGCCAAGATGGAAACGCGCTCCTAGCCGCTACACCATAGGACAAAATAAAAGCCGAGGCCTCGTGTTGAGACCTCGGCTTTTTGCATGGGTCGACATCATTCGATGAAGCCGTCGCACCTGCGCCTAAGCTACGCCGTCGCGGGCGAGCTCCTCGGCCAGCGCCTCTGCCGGCATGGCCATAATCGCGTCGAGCTCCGCGTCAACCTCGGGAATGCGCTTCACCTTGAGCTTGCGCACCAGATCGCCACGGCACATCACATGCATCGGCTCACGCAGAGCGCATAGGTCATCGAGCGGATTCTTGCGCGTCACCAGGATATCGGCGGCCTTGCCGCACTCGATCGTACCGGTCGCGTCACCCAGGCCCAGTAGCTCAGCATTGACCTGCGTGGCCGTGTGCAGTGCAAAGGCATTGCTCACTTTGACGTACTTGGCAAAGTAGGCCACCTCGCGCCACATGTCGTACTGCGTCACGAACGGGCAGCTCGAGTCCGTGCCCAGGCCTACCTTGATACCGGCTTCTAGCGCCGCACGAGCACTCTCGATAATGCCCGAGCACACGATGTCGCCGTTCTTCTTTTGCGTATCGGTCGAATGGGTCTTTTCTGGATCGAGCAACACAAACGGCAGCGCCGGACTGATCGTGCAGGTCACGCTCGGTGCGCGTCCCTCGAGCTGCGTACCCACGGCGCCGCGGTACAGCTCCAGAATCTCGGGGGTCATCGGAGCGCCGTGCTCAATCGTGTCAACGCCGGCCTCAAGCGCAGCCTTCACACCCTCGGTGCTCTCGACATGAGCCATGACCGGAAGGCCAACCTCGTGCGCCGCCTTGCATGCCGCAGCGGCAACCTCGACCGGCATGCGCAGCACGCCTGGCTCGCCTACTTCGGTCGCATCGAACACGCCACCCGTCACGAACAACTTGATGACATCGGCACCGCGCGCATACAGATCGCGCACCTGTTCGGCGGCCTCGGCAGGGCTGCTGGCAACCTGGGCGAACAAGCCCGCGCCATGGCCGCCCGGCACCGTGACGCCCGTTCCCGGCGCCACCAGACGCGGACCCTGATACTTGCCGGCGTCGATGGCGTTGCGCACGGCGATGTCGGCAAACAGCGGGTCGCCCGCACCGCGCACCGTAGTCACGCCACTTGCCAGCTGCTGCTGAGCGCTGCCCTTGAGGATATGGCGCACGATGGCGCGGCCCACGGGATTGTCGAGCTTCTTCATCAGCGCGCCGGCATCTCCCGCCGAAACCGGCTTGCCCGAACCGCACAGATGCACATGCATATTGATGAGGCCCGGCATGAGGTACGCGCCGGCCAGGTCGATAACCTCGGCACCTGCAGGTGCTTGCGCCACGGCGCTCGGACCAATCCAGGTGATGACACCGCGCTCAACGGCCACGGCCATATCGGGCTGCGGCTCCATATGCTCCGAGCCATCCAGGACGGTCGCATTGATAAACAACGTGGGACGATCGGCAGTCGCCATATCGAGCTCCTCCCTCACGATTAACTTGAACATTTGTCCATTATTACCCAGTGCAGCGGGATTGCTGCGGACATATCGGTTAACGGAGAAAGGAGGAGATACGGAGAACGGAACGCGTTGCAGTCCCACCCCAGCGACGTCCGGGAAATGTCTCAATCTGTAACAGGTGGACCGGGTTTTAGCAGCCAAATGTTACAGAACAAGATCTTTCGGCACCTCGTCCAACCTTTGTCTCGATCTGTAACAGTTAGACAGGTTTTCGGCCTCTAGATGTTACAGATTGAGATCTTTTAGCGGCAGCCAACCTTCTGTCTCGATCTGTAACAGTTACGAGGCCAAACGGCCCCTTGTTGTTACAGATCGAGACAAACTCGGCAGGAACAACCACACCCGCGTCAGCCGCACCCCTCAGCACCCATACCACTGCCGTCTCCATTCCTCAGCCAAATCGACCCGCTGCGGAATGCCCGCCAGTCTCAGCTTTTCAGCCAGCTTCCCCGGGTTCTTGAGCTCATCAAACGTAAACCTCAGTACCTTATGTCCGAGCATCGTCAGATGGGACTCCCGTTGACGTTCCGCCACGAATGGGTCGACCGACTCCCGATCCCCACCATCCTGCAGGGTATACTTTCCCTTTCCATCGAGCTCGCCAATCACGCACGCCCCGTCCTCGAGTCTCCAGAAATAGTCGACTCGAAATACCTGATTCGGATTGAGCGGATCACGAAACTCCACCTGCAACTCTGGCACCAGAAACCCGTATGCAATAAAGAACGCTCGGAACCGAGACTCGCCACCGTTTTCGGACAGCCCGTCCGCATACGACGCGATCACCTGCGCTCTGCGATACCCGTGCTTGCCTTCACAATCTATACGAAGCCGCTCACAAAAGTCATCGCGCGATACGCCCTTTGTCCGCAACGCAGAATCGGCAATCGCCAGGCCATACGAAAACGGCGCGCGCAGCAGGCAATCCTCTACCGTGCGCCAAAACGGCGTCGCCCGCACGCCGTCGGCTTGTTCAAGCGCACCCGCCGTCCGCGGACGCAACAGCCGGCATCCTGCACTCAGCGGCACCGAGCAACCTGTCTTAACAAGAAATCGCGGCCCAAGCAGATCATTCGGCACCTCCAGACCCCACAAAAGTGCCGCGTCATAACCCCAAAACGCCCAATCGGGATGAAACTCCGCAAGCCCTCTGATGGTACGTAGTGCTCGCTCCGTCGGCGTCAACGCATCCCAATCATGTTGAAAGCAGAACAGATACGACTCGGGCTCCGCAATATCATCGGTTCCCACATGACGCCGCAGCCACATGAGCTCGGCATTGTCGTGCGTCACAAGCAGCACGCCTTGTTCAGCCGCCTTCGCGAGCCTGGCAAGCATCCTATTCCGCGCCAAGGTGTTACGTGTTGCATGCTTGTGTTTGAAAACGGTATTAGACACTTCCATCACCACCACATCGGACAAATGGACCATTGTCACCGTCGCCTCTGTCGACAAACGTCTCGATCTGTAACAGTTAGACGTTCTCCAGGCCCCCAAACGTTACAGATTTAGACAAACCAGCGGTGCCCAAGCATTCGTCTCGATCTGTAACAGGTAGACCGGTTTTTGTCCCTAAACGTTACAGACCGAGACAAATAGACAGGCGGCGGCGCTGCGACAGCCCACCCCCTACTCCCACTCTTGCTCGTAAATATTGAGCGACTTCACGTACCTGTCTCTTATACACATCTGACGCTGCCGACGACTAGTCGAGTGTAGA
>URNM01000053.1 GCA_900549185.1 uncultured Collinsella sp.
CGGCCATGACGGCGCCGATGCTGAGCCCCAGTTCCTCGCACGCATCGAGCAGCTGTTCGCCGTCGTCGAAGATTTCCTTGGCCGAGACGCCGGGGGAGAGCGACGAGGCAGAACCGGGGAGCTCGATAAACGTTGCGTAATCGACATTGTCGAGCTTGCGCAGCATGGGGACGACGGTGTCGTCGGGCGCGCCGTCGGTCTCAAAGACGGAGTAGGCCTGGCCGCCCACTTCGGTGCGGTAGGTGCGGCAGAAGGCGATGTTTACGTGGGCGTAGGCGAGCAGGTTGGTGAGCGCGGCGAGTACACCGGGGACGTCCTTGTGCGCCACGAAGAGCGTGGAATACATGCCCGAAATGTCGACGCCGACGCCGTTAATGCGGCTGATGCGCATCTTGCCGCCGCCCAGGCTCTCGCCGCGAACCTGTGCCGTGGCGCCCGTGTCGTCGACCATGTCGATATCGACGGTATTGGGGTGGATGGAGGCGTCGTCGCCCTTGATGTTAAAGTGATATTCGAGGCCCTGCTCGCGCGCGAGGTCGAAGGCCTGCTTGATGTTCTCGTCATCGGTGTCGAGGCCCAGTATGCCCGCGACGAGCGCACGGTCGGTGCCGTGGCCGCGGTAGGTGTGGGCGAAGGAGTTCCACAGGCCAAAGGTGACTTTGGTGATGCGGCCTTCCAGCAGGCTGGCGGCAACCTGGGCGCAGCGCAGGGCGCCGGCGGTGTGCGATGAACTGGGGCCGACCATGACGGGGCCCAAGATCTCGAATGCCGAGGTCGTAGCTAGTGTTTGCGGCTTGCCTGCCATGGGTGCTCCTTATCTATCCCGTCGTCCCGAGGGGCGGGGCATACTCTGTCCCGCCGTTCCGAGGGCTTTAGTATTTGGTCGCCTGCTCGGACAGTCCTGCTCGCACGGAGGCCACATTAAGTGGCCTCCGGCTCGTGCGGAACTCGCGATCGACCAAATACTAAAGCCCTCGGAACTTAGGATACATGGTTGGAGTCGCTCTGCTGCAAAATTTATCGGCCTGTGATTTATTCCATGTCCCAGGTAGGCTCATCTTCACCACCTTTAAATAGAAAAGAAGTACCGGTTGGGGCCGGTACTTCTTTTGGTGCGTCGATATTTGGTTGTAGCTTTTGCCGTTGGCTTACAGGCCGCAGGCTGCTTTGAGTTCTTCGACTCGGTCGGTTTTTTCCCAGGTGAAGTCGGCGTCTTCGCGGCCGAAGTGACCGTAGGCTGCCGTCTTTTCGTAGATGGGGCGACGCAGGTCTAGGTCGCGGATGATTGCACCCGGGCGCAGGTCGAAGGTCTTCTCTACGGCCTCGACGATCTTGTCCTCGGCAACATGCGCGGTACCAAAGGTGTCGACCATGATTGAAAGGGGCTTGGAAACGCCGATGGCGTAGGCGAGCTCGACTTCGCAGCGGTCAGCTAGGCCGGCGGCGACCACGTTCTTGGCAACCCAGCGCGCGGCATACGCGGCGGAGCGGTCGACCTTGGTGCAGTCCTTGCCGCTAAAGGCACCACCACCGTGACGGCCGTAGCCGCCGTAGGTGTCGACAATGATCTTGCGGCCGGTGAGGCCCGTGTCGCCCATGGGGCCGCCCACGACAAAGCGACCGGTGGGGTTCACGTAGATGTCGGCGTTGTCCCACGGCATGTTCTCGGCGGCCATGACCGGGGTGATGACGTGCTCGATAAGGTCGGCCTTGATCTTGCCCATGTCCTCGATCTCGGCGGCGTGCTGCGTGGAGATGACGATGGTCGTGACCTCGACGGGCTTGCCTTCCTCGTAGCGCACGGTGACCTGGGTCTTGCCGTCGGGACGCAGATAAGCGAGGGTGCCGTCGTGACGCACGGCGGCCAGGCGCTCGGCTAGGCGACTCGCCAGGTAGTGCGGCATGGGCATGAGGGTCTTGGTCTCGTTGGAGGCATAACCGAACATCATGCCCTGGTCGCCGGCACCGATCAGGTCGATCGGGTCGGTGGTAGCGCCGGTCTGGGTTTCGAAGGACTCGTCGACGCCCTGAGCGATATCGGGGGACTGCTCGTGAATCAGGCTCATAACGCCGCAGGTGTCGCAGTCAAAACCGAACTTGGCGCGGTTGTAGCCAATGCGGCGGATGACGCCGCGGGCGATTTCCTGCACGTCGACGTAGGCCTGGGTGCGGATCTCGCCGGCAACGATGACGGTGCCGGTGGTCACGAGGGTCTCGCAGGCGCAGCGGACGTTCTCCACGTTGGCGGGCACGCCGTTGGGCGCAATATAGCCCTGCTCCTGGAGCTCTATTTCTTTGGCGAGGATTGCGTCGAGTACGGCGTCGCTGATCTGGTCGGCGATCTTATCGGGATGACCCTCGGTCACCGATTCCGACGTAAACACGAACGATCCGTGTTGGGGCGGGATGGAACGAAGCTCTTCTGACATGATTGTCCTTTCAAAAACGCGTCCCGGCGACCGTTACCATTCCGCCGGGCTCTGTATGTAAGGGTACATCATAGCGCGTTAAACGAATATTCACACCCTTTCCGCACCTGCTCATCGGGGATAGACTTAAATGACCAGCCTACTCATTGGGGACAGACTTAAACGACCAGCCTAGGAACGTCCCTAAGTGCCGACAGGTTGCCCAACGACTGGTCATTTATGTCTGTCCCCAATGACTGGATCGGTGCCCTTTGTGCGGAGGTTGCATTGTTGCTTTATACTGATGCGGTTAGACATCCATCCTGCAATCGAGGAGATATCCATGGCATCAGACGTTCGCGTCCGCTTTGCACCCTCACCCACGGGCAAGCTGCACATTGGCGGCGCCCGCACCGCTATCTATAACTGGGCTTTCGCCCGCGCAAACGGCGGCACGTTCATCCTGCGCATCGACGACACCGACCCCACCCGCTCCACCGACGAGAACACGCAGATCATTCTGCGCGCCATGCGTTGGCTTGGCCTGGACTGGGACGAGGGTCCCGAGGTGGGCGGCGACTATGGCCCCTACGCCCAGACCGAGCGCCTGGACCTGTACAAGCAGGCTGCCCAGAAGCTTTGGGACGAGGGCAAGGCCTATCCCTGCTTCTGCACCAAGGAGCAGCTCGACGCCGACCGTAAGGCCGCGCAGGAGCGCAAGGACCCCTTCCAGGGCTATCAGCGTCGCTGCCGCGATCTTGATCCCGAGGAGGCCCGTCGCCGCATCGAGGCCGGCGAGCCCTACGTCTTGCGCATCAAGGTGCCCGAGGACCGCGGCGACGTCGTCATCCACGACGCCGTCCACGGCGAGGTGACCTTCGATGCCAAGGAGCTCGACGACTTTGTCATCTTCCGCTCCGACGGTACGCCCACGTACAACTTCGCGACCGTCGTCGACGACGCCATGATGAAGATTACCCACGTCATCCGCGGCGACGATCACCTGTCCAACACCCCGCGCCAGGTCATGGTTTACGAGGCCCTCGGCGCGCCCGTGCCCACGTTCGCCCACATCTCCATGATTCTGGGCGCCGACGGCAAGAAGCTCTCCAAGCGCCACGGCGCCACCTCGGTGGAGGAGTACCGCGACGCCGGCTACCTGCCCGATGCCTTCGTCAACTACCTGGCGCTGCTCGGCTGGTCGCTCGACGGCGAGACCACGATCATCCCGCGCGACGTCCTGGCCAGCAAGTTCTCGCTCGACCGCATTTCCAAGAACCCCGCGACCTTCGACCCCAAGAAGCTCGACTGGGTCAATGCCGAGTACATCAACGGCATGTCCGACGCCCAGTTTGCCGACGAGGTCATGGTTCCCGAACTGCATGAGGCAGGTCTCATCGAGGGCAACGTCGAGTACGGCGAGGACTGGATCGACGCGCTTGCTGCCATCGTCAAGCCGCGCACCAAGATGCCAGCCGACGCCGTGACCGTCGCCGCCCCCATCTTTGCCACGGCCGAGACGCTCGAGTATGACGAGAAGTCCGTCAACAAGGGCCTGGCCAAGGAGGGTATGGGTGCCATTCTGGATGCCGCCAAGGCCGCGCTCGAGGGTGTTACCGAGTGGACCGCCGCGAACATCGACGCTGCGCTTGAGCCGCTGCCCGAGCAGATGGACCTTAAGAAGCGCGTGGTGTTCCAGGCCGTGCGTGTCGCCGTTTGCGGCAACATGGTGAGCCCTCCGCTGGGCGAGACCATGGCGCTCGTCGGCCGCGACGACTGCCTGGCGCGCATCGACCGCGCCCGCACGATGGCGCTGTAGTCGCTGCGCAAACGTATGTAACCGAGCCCCGTTCACCCCGAGCGGGGCTCTTGTTTCTGTAGACGTATGGGATAGGAGGTGCTGGGGCCGTGGCCGAGCAACTTTCGTTGTTTGGTTCGCCGGAACCGGAGGAGGCTCCGGCCACGCCCGAGCCTGCTGTTGCCCCGGCCAAGTCCGAGCCTGTACCTGAGCCCGTCGCCGCCTACGCGAGCGTAGTCCTGGACATTCCGACGCGTGCGCTGTCCGAGCCATTCGCCTACGGCATCCCGGAAACTCTTGCCTACGAGGCGCAGATCGGATCCACGGTCCTGGTCCACTTTGGTAACCGTGCGGCCGCGGGCTATATCGTCGACATTGCGTCTGAGCTGGGTGACCTGCAGGGCAACAGCGCTCTCGATCCCGCGCGTATCAAGCCTATCGAGGCTATCCTCAGCAAGCCGCTGTTTACCGCAGAGGCCGCCCGTATCGCACGCTGGATGAGCCGCGAGTACGTCGCGACGCTTTCCGAGTGCCTGCGCCTGTTCTTGCCACCGGGTGGAAGCCCGCGCGTGGTCAAAGGCGACGACGGCGTGTGGACTGTCGAGCGCCCTGCCGTCAAACCCATCCAAAACCGCTGGGTCATGCTTACGCCCGAGGGTTTCGACTACACGCCGCCCAAGACCGCGGTCCGCCAGCGTCAGCTCATCGAGGCGCTCCAGTGCGGCCCGGTCACGACGCGCGATCTCAACCTGCTTTACAACAGCATGTCGGCGACCATCAAGGCGCTTGAAAAGCGCGGCGTCGTGGTGGTGGAGGAGCGCCGTGCCTGGCGCGGTTGCAGCGAGCAGACTACGCTGTCCTCAGCGAGCGGCAAAGCGCCGGTCGCACTTACGAACGGCCAGCAGCAGGCGCTCGCGCAGATTGATCGCGCCCGTCTGGACGCTCATGGCGACGTGGTGCTGGTCGACGGCGTCACCGGCTCCGGCAAAACCGAGGTTTACCTTTCGGCGATTGAGCGCGTGCTGGCCGCCGGCCGTTCGGCATGCGTTCTGGTGCCCGAGATCTCACTGACGGCCCAGACCGTCGGCCGCTTTCGCTCGCGCTTTGGCGAGACGGTTGCCGTGTTCCATTCGCGCCTTTCGGCCGGCGAGCGTCTGGACCAGTGGGATATGGTCGCCAGTGGTGCGGCCCGCGTGGTCGTAGGCGCCCGCTCGGCGCTCTTTTGCCCGCTCATTGACTTGGGCCTCATCATCATCGACGAGGAGCACGAGACCAGCTACAAGCAAGGCTCCAGTCCGCGCTACCACGCGCGCGAGGTGGCGGCCGAGATGGCGCGACGCTACCGCTGCCCGCTCGTGTTGGGCTCTGCTACGCCTTCTGCCGAGGCTCTCGACCGTTGCCGCCGTGGCACGTATAACGGTGCCACCTGGACGCGCATCGAGATGCCCGAGCGCCCGGGACACGCTGTGCTGCCTACGGTTCGAATCGCCGACCTGCGCCGTGAGTTTTCTCACGGCAGTCGCTCCATGTTCTCAAAACCGCTGATGGAAGGCCTGGAGCGTGTGGTCGAGCGCCGCGAGAAGGCAGTGCTACTACATAACCGCCGCGGCTTTGCGCCGTTCCTGATGTGCCGCGAGTGCGGCTGCGTCCCCACCTGCAACCACTGCTCCACCGCGCTTACGTATCACGAGCGCACGCACACGCTGCAGTGTCACACCTGCGGTTCGTCTTGGCGCGTGCAACCCTATCCCGCGCCCACAAGCCGTTGCCCCAAATGTGGCAGTCGCTACCTGGCAAAAATGGGTCTGGGCACGCAGCAGATCGAGGACGCACTGCACCAGATGCTTCCCGAGGATGTCGCCATTATTCGCATGGATGCCGATTCCACGCGCGGCAAGGATGCGCACAAAAAGCTGCTCGAGCAGTTCGATGCGGCGGATTGCGCCGTGTTGCTGGGCACCCAAATGATCGCAAAGGGTCTCGATTTTCCCGAGGTCACACTGGTAGGCGTGGTCAATGCGGACTTCGCCCTCAAGCTGCCCGACTTTCGCGCAGGGGAGCGCGCCTACGATCTACTGGAGCAGGTTGCGGGCCGTGCCGGTCGCGGCGATCGTCCCGGCGAGGTGATCATCCAGACCTACCTGCCCGATGACCCGGTAATTCGTGCCGTCGCTGAGCACGACCGTTCGATCTTTACTGACTACGACCTGGATCAGCGCCGCGACGCGCTGTACCCGCCGTTTGTTCGCTTGGTCAACATCTTGGTGTGGTCGGCGAACCGAGACGACGCGCAGGACTACATCGGGCGCATTGCAAAGCTTCTTAAGCGCCGCTGGCATGCCGCCGCGCCCGACTTTTTGCGGGCGGGCAGCGCGGTGCCGCAGGTGCTGGGCCCGGCTTCGTGTGTAATCGAGAGAGCCAAGGACCGTTACCGCTTCCATCTGCTTGTGAAGTCGCCCGTGGGGTACCATGTCTCTGATGATATCGACGCCTGCCTCAAAGAGGTGGGCTCCGTGCGTGGCGTGAGCGTGAGCGTTGACGTCGACGCCTATGATTTGATGTAACAACCCGAAAGGATTGCCATGGAAGCCAACGGAATCGTACTGTCGCCCGACCCTCGTCTGCGCCAGGAGTGCGCCGTCATCGAGGAGATCACCCCGGCGATCGAGGCGCTTGCCGAGAAGATGAAGAAGATGATGTTCGAGAACGGCGGCTGCGGCCTGGCTGCCCCGCAGATCGGCGAGCTCATTCAGCTCGTCACCATCGACTGCGACTACAGCGACAAAAACGACTACGACCCGTACGTGCTCATCAATCCCGTCATTGTTGAGCAGAGCGACCATCTGGTGCCCTTTAGCGAGGGCTGCCTGTCTATCCCCGGCATTAGCTGCGAGATCGAGCGTCCCGACCATGTCGTCGTCGAGGCGTACGATCTGGATGCCAACCTGATTCGCTATGAGGCCACGGGCGACCTTTTCTGCGTGTGCCTGCAGCATGAGATCGACCATCTGCACGGCAACACTATGTTTGAGCGACTGAAGCCGATGCAGCGGATCAAGGCAGTCAAGGAGTACCAGGACGCCCTGGCCCGCGGCGCTCGACCGGGCGAGACGGAGTAGGTTTGTCCGTCCCCGGGGCGCCCGCCTATATCATCCCGTGCTCAAACATTCTCGCTGCGCTGCGAAACTGCGCGCGGGACGATATAGGCGGGCACCCCGGGGACTACGTTGACGCTGCTTGTCTCGCCCGGGTGCCGTCGGGCCAGGGAAGGGCGTCTTTGCTGATAGGTGCTTTGCTGAAAGAGCTGCTTTTATTGCGGCTCTTTCTTTGTTTTTGGGTATATTTGTTCTTGTTGAATTGTTATTGCGGATAGGCTGGGTACTTGGCTTTCCGCTGTTATTTGTAGCCGTCTCGGCTCGTTATTGAGAGGAGACTAACTTTTATGCGTATTGTGTTTATGGGTACGCCTGATTTTGCTGTGCCTTCGTTGACTTCGCTTGTTGCGGCTGGGAATGAGATTGCGCTTGTTATTACTCGCCCTGATGCTGTTCGTGGGCGTGGTAAGAAGCTTGAGCCTTCTCCTGTTAAGGCCAAGGCGCTTGAGCTGGGGTTGCCGGTCGTTGAGGCCAATCGTATGACGCCTGAGGTTGTTGAGGCGCTCCAGGCTGCGGATGCCGATATTTTCTGCGTGGCTGCTTATGGCTGCATTTTACCTGATGACGTGCTGAATATGGCGCCGCTTGGCATCGTGAATGTTCATGCGTCCTTACTGCCTCGTTGGCGTGGGGCTGCTCCTATTCAGCGTGCCATTCTTGCTGGCGATGAGGTTGCTGGCGTTTCTATTATGCGCATTGGGCATAGCGTGGATACTGGTGCTTATTGTGCTCAGGCTTCCACGTCGGTTGCCGGTAAGCATGCTGAGGCGCTCACGATGGAGCTTGGTGAGCTTGGCGGTAAGTTGCTTGCCGATACGCTTCCCTCGCTTGCCGATGGCTCGGCTGTTTGGACTGAGCAGGATGAGTCGCTCGTCACTCATGCTGCCAAGATTTCCAAGCAGGAGATGCGTCTGGATCCGAAGATGGCGGCGCTCGATTGCGTGCGTCATGTGCTTGCCTCGTCCGACACCGCTCCCGCACGTTGCGTGATTGCCGGCAAGACCGTGCGTGTGCTCGATGCCGCGCCGGCCGATATGTCGCTTGGCGAGGGCGCTGTTGCCGTCAAGAGCAAGCGTGTTTATCTGGGCCTTTCCGATGGCGCGGTTGAACTGCTCGAGGTTAAGCCCGATGGCAAGCGTGCCATGGCTGCTTCTGCCTGGGCTGCCGGCCTGCAGGGTGTAGACCTTACGTGGGGTGTACTGTCATGAGCAAGTTGTCTCCCGCGCGCAAGCTTGCGCTCGATGTGTTGATGGAGGCCGATCGCCGCGGTATGTACGCACGCGACGTGTTGTCTTCCCGTGCTTCCGCCAAGGCCATTGACCAGCGCGATTCCGCTTTTGCCGCGCGTTTGGCGCTCGGTGTTGCCGCCACGCAGGGCATTTTGGATGAGTTGCTCGATCAATTTTTGGATAAGCCTAAAAAGGTCGCGCCGCGCGTTCGCATGGCGCTTCGCATCTCGGCCTTTGAGATGCTCTACCTGCATACGCCCGGCCGCGTTGCCGTAAGTCAGGGTGTTGAGCTGGTGCGCAGTGGTGCGAAGTCTGCCGCGGGCCTGGCTAACGCGGTGTTGCACAAGGTTGCGGACAACGTTGAGGACTTTGCCACGGCATCCGACGTGGATGAGTCCGAGCGCCGCCTGGTTCGCCTGTCTCGTTTGATGGGTCTTCCTCGCTGGCTCTGTGCTCGTATTATGGCCTCGTTCGATACGCCCGAGGGCGCGCTCAACTTTGCCGGCAATCTGGCTCCTGCGCCGCTTGCTCTGCACGAGAATGCGTTTGCGACCAAACCCGACCCGTACATTTCGCAGCTTGTGGCACCCGTGTTCCCGGGTTGCCATGCTCCGGTTGATGCGCAGGTCACGGTTGCTTCGGGCGTGTTTGAGCGTGCTGCCGCGGTTGCCTCGGACCTTAACGCCCAGCTTATCGCTACTGCCGCGACACGTCCCGGTCGTTGCCTGGAGATTGGCGCCGGCCGCGGCACCAAAACCTATGTGATGATGTGCCAGGCCAAGCGTGCCGGGTACGAGCGTCAGCATACCGCGCTCGATCTGCACGATCGCAAGTGTGATCAGAATCTCGCGCGCCTGCATAAGGCGGGTATCTCGGGTGTTCGTACGGTGTCGGGCGACGCCTGCGAGCTCAATGAGGTGCTCACGTCCTTTGACGCGATGCTTGGCGAGCCCGCTCTGTTCGACACGGTGTTTATCGATGCGCCGTGCTCTGGCACCGGCACCATGCGCCGTCACCCCGAGATACCGTGGCGTCTGACTGAGAACGACGTTACGACTGAGCTGCCCAAGCTACAGCTGACGATGCTCAAGGAAGCAGCCGCGCGCGTTGCTGCCGGCGGTGAGCTTATCTATGCCACCTGCTCGGTTTTTGATGAAGAGAACACGCAGGTCGTGGATGCCTTCCTGGCCTCTCCTGAGGGCGCCGGCTTTACCGTGGCACCGCTCTCCGAAGCCCAGATTCTGCAGCTGCCCGAGTTCGACCAGGCCAAGAAGCTCGTATCCGTACGCCAGAACGATCGAGGCTTCTTCCAGAGCGTCCCCATAAACGCAGATTCCTACGACGGCCACTTCTGCGCCAGGCTGGTCCGCAAGTAACTAGTAAGTTGCGGTGAAATAGGGATTGAATAGCGGCTTCTATCCGCCAAATAGTCCTTATTTCACCGCAACTCAGGATGTCCTGCGAGCGGAGATCGCAATAGCGGTAAAGAGTTGGAAAATAGCTCCGTTTCATACTTACTGCTATCAAAAGTAGGGCGGATTTCGGGGCTAGATTGGTGATGCCCGACCACAGCAAAAATGGCCTAAACAAAATCGCAGGTAGATGGCTTGTTGAAATTTGCAAATTACCGGAATGGATAGAGGTTGTCAATTCAGCCCCGTAATCCGGCAGAGTTATGAAATGTTACAAACTTAGCATCAGCCCGAAATCCGATTTAAAGAAAAGTTGCGGTGAAATAGTTCCTGTTTGGCCGCTGGATGGGCTGATTCAGGAACTATTTCACCGCAACTCATAAGGAAACCTGGGTGGCAGGACCGCTTGTCTCTAGTGGTTGTGCGGGCAGTTGGCGCAGCAGCCGCTGGTGGCGTTGGTGCTGGAACCACCGCTGCGCTGGTCGGTGTTGTAGAAGCCACTGCCCTCAAACTTGATGCCGCTGGCCGAGAACGTTTTGGTCGCCGGAGCGCCGCAGCTCGGGCACACGACCTCGGGGGTCTCGGACATGGGATGCTCAACCTCAAACACGTTGCCGCAGCTCGAGCACTTGTAATCGTAGCGCGCCATAATACTTCCTTTTCAGCACAAAGCGGGCAGATTGCTCTGCCCGCATAAATTCAAACAGCTGTAACTGTACCCTATATCGGGGGTTTTATCACGCTTCGCCCCAGAATCTATGGGTGTTGCGCAGGAGCTGTGCAGTTTTATCCTCAGCTGCCTCAATATCGGCCTCATCGGCCTGCCAGGTCCAGTTGCCCGTGGCGACACCCGGCACGTTCATGCGCGCATCGTCGCCTAGTCCCAGGACATCCTGCAGCGGCATCATCACTAGGGGAGCGTCGCTTGCCAGCGCGTCGCCCATAAGCTTGGCCGCCACCTCAACACCGCTCGGCTCGTCGCCGCCCGCGAAGGAGCGCGTGCACCAACCGGCGAGCGTCGACGTGTCGTGTGTCGAGGTGTACAGAATCTTGCCCGGCGTGGGATGCACGCCGCAGCGGACGTCGTAATCGCTAAACTCCAGCACGTCCATACCGGGGAAGCCGCAGGTCGAAGCCATGGCGCGAACTCCGGGCGTCAGGTAGCCTAGGTCCTCGGCGATAAAGTTGAGCGGCCCCAGCTCGTCATAGGCCGTCTGGAACAGATTCTTGCCCGGACCTGCCAGCCAGCGACCGTCGGCGCAGGCCTTGCCTGCGGGGATACTAAAGTAGCTGTGGAATCCCAGGAAGTGGTCCAGGCGCACACGGTCGTAGAGTGAGAACGCGCGACGCAGACGGTCCATCCACCAACGATAACCGTTCTCCTTCATGTGGTCCCAGCGGAAGGTGGGGTTGCCCCACACCTGGCCCTCGGGCGCAAAATTGTCGGGCGGCGCGCCAGAAATCTCAATCGCCTTGCCGGTATCGGATAGCCAGAAGTTCTCGGGCTCGCTCCACGCATCGGCCGAATCGTCCGAAACATACATCGGAATATCGCCGATAACCTCGATGCCCTTCTTGTGCGCATAGTTCATGAGCTCGCACCAGGCCAGGTCAAAGCGGTACTGCATGTGCGCCTGCAGCTCTGCCTCGTCGTGGAAACGCTTGTCGTCAATCAGATGCTCGTTGTAGCGCGCGACATCCGCCGGCCAATCGTGGCGCGACTCGCCCTCAAAGTACTTCTTAATGGCCATGTAGACGCAGTACTTCTCGAGCCAATCGGCGTTGCGATGCTTAAACGCCGTGTACAGCGGGTCTGCATCCTCGCCGCCTCGGGCCTTCCAAGTCTCAAAGTCGGTCGCCAGCTCCTCCTGGCTTTCGGGCAGCAGGTCAATATTGCCCGCAAAGGCCGAAGGTCCAGCGTAAGGGGAGCGGAAGAAGTCCGTCGGGTTGACAGGCAGGACCTGCCAGTAGCGCATTCCCATGGCGGCCAGATGGTCGATAAAGCGACGTGTGGGCGCGCCAATCGTGCCGGGCTTGCCGTCGTCGGTGGGCACCGAGGTGATATGGCACACGACGCCCGCGCCGTGATCGAGCGGCTCCTGCAGGCGCTGCTCGGCATGGTGATAGATGATCGACGAGCCCAGCGGATACAGATCGAGCGTGACCGTACCGTTGTGGATCTCGCACTCGTGACCGCTGATCACGTCACTTGCGCATTCGTCGAGCGCCGGAATCGTCACGCGGTGCGAATTGCGCAGGCTGCGGTTGATGATAACCGTCGCGGACTCGCCATTCTTGCCCGTGCGGTTGTAGGCCAGCACCTCGTCGTTGAGCGCGAAGGCCTTGATCTCGCCATCAATCATAAATGGCAGTGCGCGGCGTACGGCGGAGGCGTTCTTGACAATAGCCAGCGTGTCTGTCTCTTATACACATCTGACGCTGCCGACGACTAGTCGAGTGTAGAT
>URNM01000054.1 GCA_900549185.1 uncultured Collinsella sp.
GTCCCAAAATCCGCAGACGGCAAGGCGCCCGGCAGCCTCCCCCGTCTGGCACTTCCCGATATCCGCCCGCCCCAAACCACCGCAAAGGGGACAGGCACCTTTGTGGTGGTTTGGGGCGATGCGCTAGTCCACGGTGATGTCGATATTTTTGCCGATGAGGCCAACGTAGCCGCCCTCGGCTGCCTTGGGGCTGTCAGCATGGCAGAGGACCCACTTGTCGGCCTTCCAGTAGCAGTAGCTGTCGCCGGCCGCGGGCATGTCGGCCGCAGCCTCGGGGCGCGAACCATTGGTGCCAGCGGGCAGCGCCACCATCACCTGGAAGCCGCCTTCGTCGACCATGCACGGCGTGTAGTGGAGCGTGGTGTTGAAAACCTCGACAACCTTGCCCGCCGGCACGCGGAACGCCTTGACGCACGCGGTATCGAGCTTGCCGCCCTCAATCTCCCAGCGATGCGCCACGAGCAGGATAAAGTCGCGCGCGCCCAGGTTGAACTCACTCGCGCGGTGGTACTCCAGGCAGTTGAGACGCGTGTTGTGGCCGTTGCACCAGCCGAGCTGGAAGGGACGGCCACCAAACATGAGAAAGCCAAGCTTGTCGGCATCCTTGACGTCCTCGAGCTCCGGCGCGCTTGCTACGTACTTGCTGCCCTCGGGAATGGGCGTGGCAGAGAGCGCCTCGAGCACGGGCGACGTGAGCTCGGACGAAACGTTATCCCAAACGTTGCCATAGGATTTGAACTCGGGATCGTTGACAGAGTAGATATGCATGTTCACTCCTGTTCGTAAATGTGACTATACGAACATTCTAGAACAAACATGAGCGATTTTGAACGCTCGCCCCGACCAATCAACAAAAAGGCGCCCCCGCATAAGCGAAGGCGCCCAATGCGCGCGTTTTGGACGATAAAGCCCTTATGCCTGCTGATAGTGCAGGTGCTTCTCGTCGATATCGGCCAGGTCGCGGTCGAGGTAGCGGCGCGCGAGCCAGTTGGCCATGGGGAGGTTCTGGTCCAGGTAGTTGCCGCATTCCTCGGGAGCGGCACCGGGGACATCGCCCTCAAAGCCGGCGACAAACTCGAACAGCTCACGCACGAGCGGCAGGATCTCCTCGCTCGTCACCTCGCCAAACACAACCAGGTAAAAGCCCGTGCGGCAGCCCATGGGGCCAAAGTAGACAATGCGGCCCGACCACTCGGCATGATTGCGAAGGAACGTCGCGCCCAGGTGCTCGATGGTGTGGCACTCGGCCGTGTTCATGACCGGCTCCTTGTTGGGCGTGGTCAGGCGCAGGTCAAAGGTGGTGACGGCGGCCCCGGTCGCCGGATCGCGGTCGATGCGGCTCACATACACGCCGGGCTCAAGCAGCAGATGGTCAACGGAAAAACTCGCGATGCGCTCCATGGCAGATCCTCTCGGTAGTCAATTTGGGACGGGCTCTTTTAGCTGGTTCGAATGGTCGCACCAATCATACCAGTCAAAAAAGCCCCGTCCCAAAAAGACAACTTAGCCCAGGACGCGGGCCATACGCGTCTTGAACTCGGACAGGAAGCGCGGAGCATCCACGGTCAGTGCCACAAGCGCGCTCTTGTCCGGATCGGACAGGCGACGCTCATCGCAGATGGTGCGACCGCGGTACTCGCCCAGCAGATCAACACGCAGGTTGCAGCCGAGCGCACCTACGAGCGTGGAGTCGATCGCCACGGCAACGGCCAGCGGATCGTGCAGCGCACAACCACCCAGGTAGGGTGCGTTCATCTCGTACGAGCCAATGTAGTGCTCGACCATGCTCGCAAATGCGCAGCCCGCCATGGTGCCCGAGCCCGTCCAGCCGGCAATGTCGCGGCGTGTGAGCACCACGCGATGCGTCACGTCCAGACCCACCATGGTGAGATTACGGCCCGAACGCAGCACCGCGTCGGCTGCCTCGGGGTCGCTCGCCATATTGGCCTCGGCGCCCGCGCTCACGTTGCCGGGCACGGTAAGGGCGCCGCCCATCACGACCACGCGGCCGATGGACATCATCGCCGCCGCATCGCGCTCCAGGGCGAGCGCCAGGTTGGAGAGCGGGCCAGTCGCTACGTAGACCAGATCGGGACCATAGGTGCGCGCGGCATCGATCAGATAATCGACCGCAGCGTTGCCGTCGGCCGAGGTCGCCCCCACCGGCTCGTAGGGCGACGCGGGCACGCTCGCGCCGCCGATGCCGTTCTTGCCGTGAATGAGCGCGGTGGACGCCGGCGGCGTATAGGGCTCAGTCGCCTGCAGAGGACGGTCGGCGCCCAGGTACACCGGCACCTCGGGACGACCCAGCAGATCGAGCACCGCCAGGCAATTGTGCGCCGATTGCTCGACGCGCACGTTGCCAAAGCACGTGGTGATGCCCACGAGCTCCACCTCGGGGCTCGCGATGGCATAGGCCAGCGCCATCGCATCGTCCACACCCATATCCAGATCAAGGATCAGCTTCTTGATTGCCATTGTTCTACTCCGCTTCTCCGTCTTTATCGTTTAACCAAACCAATGTTCAACTTCGGCGCGCGTGGGAATCGATTGCTGAGCGCCCAGGCGCGACACCGTCACTGCCGAGGCGCGAGCACCCGCGGCCATGCACTCAAAGAGCGGCAAGCCCTCTAGGCGAGCCGCCGCCAACGCGCCGATAAACGTATCGCCGGCAGCCGTGGTATCGACTACCGCGCTCGAAAGTGCCGGCATGCGCAGCAGCTCACCGCCGTCGCCGAGCGTAACCGAGCCGGCGCCGCCCAGCGTGATGACCGCGGCGCCGGCGCCCTTAGCAAGCAGGGCATTGAGCGCGGCGGCGCAGCTCCCATCGTCCTTGGGCAGGATACCCGTTAGCACCTGACACTCGGTCTCGTTGGGGCAGACCAAGTCGACCGCAGGCCAGACCTCCGCAGGCAGCTCGCAGGCGGGCGCTGGATTAAAGACCGTATAGAACCCCAGCTCGTGAGCGCAAACAAGCGCCTCGGCCGTCGCCGCAAGGTCGCATTCGCCCTGGGCGATAAAGACGCTTCCGGCAGCCGGGGCAATCTCGCTGGCGTCGCCGTCGAGCTCATGGGCCACCAGACGCCTCAACGCGCAGGCAACGTCCGCGCCCGCAAGCGCATAGTTGGCGCCCGGTGACAGTATGATGCGGTTGTCGCCCTCGCAGCGAATGATGGTCGCCGTTCCCGTCTCCACGTCATCGCGATGCACTACAAAGTCACAGTCCACGCCGGCGTCTTGGAGCCCCACCACGAGCGACGCGCCGAACGCGTCGCGACCGACCGCGCCGATCATGTGCGTGCACGCGCCCATACGCGCGGCAGCTACAGCCTGATTGGCGCCCTTGCCGCCGGCGTTGGTGATAAAACCGCTACCACCGACCGTCTCGCCCGCGCGCGGTATGCGCTCGCACGCCACCGAAAGGTCCATGTTCATGCTGCCGAACACCGCAACGATGCCGCGATCTGCCATGGAAACCTCCTCATCTGCGGGCTTTGCACCCACCGTCGACCGTCGATTGCGCGCCTTCGCACCTCTATAACTTTAGTTCACTTTGATGTGAACGCACCCTTGAGGTTGCGCCAGCAGCAAGCATTCACAGGAGCAGGCAGCTACAATGAATACGTGCTGATTATTCTCGTCATTGGATGATGTTTTATGGAACAATTCTCGCAATCGGGCTCGCGCGGTCGACGCCGCACGGGCAACGAGCCGGCGCCGCACGAACGCGTGAAGAGCGAACGCCGTGCCAACGAGCCGCGACGCACCACGAGCCCCCATCGCGCTTCTGCCAACAACGCGGGCCGCGCCAACACTCCCGCCGCGGAGCAGACGCCTGCTCGCCCCAAGTCCCGCTACATCCCTGCCCTTGACGGTCTGCGTACGCTCGCCGTCGTCGCAGTGGTGCTCTATCACCTTAACCTCACGTGGGCTCAGGGCGGCCTGCTTGGCGTCACGATCTTCTTTGTGCTTTCGGGCTATCTGATCACGCGCTTGCTGCTCAACGAAGTCGCTAAGACCGGCCGCATCGACCTCAAGAGCTTCTGGATCCGCCGCATCCGTCGCCTGGTCCCCGCCGTGGTAACCGTCGTGGTGGTGACCTGTGCGCTGTGCACCGTCTTCAACCACGTGATGCTCACCAAGATGCGCCCCGACATTCTGCCGTCACTGCTGTTCTTTAACAACTGGTGGCAGATTGCCCAAAACGTCTCGTACTTCAATGCTCTGGGCGACCCCTCGCCGCTCACGCACTTTTGGTCGCTTGCCATCGAGGAACAGTTCTACCTGATTTGGCCGCCGCTGCTGTTTGCCATGGTATCCATGCATGTGAGCAAACCCAACACGCGCCGCGTGGTTCTAGGCCTTGCCGCGGTATCTGCCCTTGCCATGATGGTGCTTTACAACCCTGCCGCCGACCCCAGCCGCGTGTACTACGGCACCGACACCCGCGCGTTCTCGCTGCTGCTGGGTGCCTGGATGGCCTTTATCCCCGATCGCGACCTGGCGCCGGTGCGTCTCGCTCGTCGTTTGGGGCTCAATCGCCTGGCCGGCGCCGCCAAGCACGGCAAGAACGCCGAGGGCAAGCCTGGTGAGAAGGCCGACGAATCAGCCGAGACCGGCCCGGCACAGCCGAGCGCCCTCGTGCGTTTTTGGTCCTCGCCCGCATCCATCGATGTGTTGGGCGTCGTGGGTCTGGTTGGCCTTGCCGCCATGGTCGCGCTCACCAACGGCTACACCGCCTTCCAGTATCGCGGAGGCACGCTGCTGTGCTCGATCCTCACGCTCATGGTCGTCGCGGCCTGCGTGCAGCCCCAGGGAATGGTTGCCCGCGCGCTATCCGCCGAGCCACTCGTGTGGGTTGGCAAGCGCTCCTACAGCATCTACCTGTGGCACTATCCGCTGCTGCTCCTCATGAACCCGGTCGCCAACATCAACGATACGCCGTGGTGGCAGTACATTTTGCAGGTGTTGTTGGTGGTCGCCGTGGCAGAGTGCTGCTATCGCTTTATCGAGACTCCGTTTAGGAAGGGCGCCTTTGGGCGCACCGTCGCCGAATTCCGCGATGGCACCACCACGCCCGCCAACTGGGTGCGCGCGCACGTCCCTGCCTGCGCAGCCTGCGCTGTCGTGTTGGTCGTTGCACTGGGCGGCCTGATCTTTGTGCCCGAGACGTCTGCGCTGAGCGGCGAGGGTGCCGAAGTTCTGAACAAAGAAGCCAAAAACACCGCGCCCACCGACCAGCAAGCGGCCGACGACACCGACAAGGACAACGACGGCTTCCCCGATGGCTCCTACGACCTGTTGGTGATCGGTGACTCCGTGTCGCTGCGCGCCGTTGATTCCTTTGACGGCGTGTTCCCACACAGCCATATCGATGCCGAAAAGGGCCGCCAGTTTGATGCGGGCCGCACGACATTTGAGGGCTATATCCAGCAGAACCTTGCCGGCAAGATCGTGGTCTTCGCCCTGGGCACCAACGGCTTGGTAACCGACGACCAGATCGACGCCATCATGGCCGATGCAGGAGATAAGCGTATTGTGGTGTTTGTGAACACGCGCAGCCCGCAGCCGTGGGTTGGCTCTACCAACCAGGCCATCGCCAACGCCGCTACGCGCTACAAGAACGTGCGCGTTATCGACTGGTACGGATACAGTGCCAACCGCAACGACCTGTTCGATGGCGATGGCACGCACCTATCGACCACTGGCGTGACTGAATATCTCAACTTGATTCACGATGCAGTCAAGAAGGACCTGCCCGTGCATCCCGAGGATCACGTCAATGATCCGCAGCCGGCAGCCGTCAAGTCTGCCACCGACGCGCTCGTCAATGCGCTTGCCTTCAAGCCGCACAAGCTGGGCACCGACAAGTAACCTGCAGCAAACAACCCAAAATCACTCTTTTCGAGCCGGCCCCAAGAGGTCGTGGGCAAAAAAACAGGCCGCAGCCCATCGCTGCGGCCTGTTCGGAAGCAAAAGTGGGCGTTAAGCGCTGTAGCCCATCGCTTGCAGCACAAACATGACGACTGTCAGCACCGTAATCACGGCGATAGTCGCCCAAGTGAGCACGTTCCACACACGGCCGTTGCGGTTGGCACCCATAATGTGGCGATCCGCCGCGATAACCACCTGGAATACCAAGACTACAGGCAGCAGCACGCCATTGATGACCTGCGAGGTCATCATAATCTGGAACAGATCGACGCCGGGCATAAGCACCAGCACGGCAGAAATGCCGATGATGGCCGTAATGATGCCGCGGTAAACCGGGGCCTCGTCCCAGCTGCGATCGGCGCCGCGCTCCCAACCAAAAGCCTCACAGATGGCACTCGACGTAACGCCCGGCAGCACGCAGGCAGCCAAAAAACTCGCTGCGACCAGGCCCGAGGCGAACAGCACCGTGGACCACTGGCCCGCGATGGGCTCCAACGCGCGAGCGGCATCGGCGGCATCGCTAATTTGAATACCCGCCGGGAACAGCACCGTACCGGTCGTGATGATAATGAAGCCCGCAATGATATCAGCAGCGATCGAGCCGCTCACGGTATCAATACGCTGCAACACGATGTCGTCCTCGCCCGCATTCTTATCGACCACGTTGTTCTGAGCCAAGAAGATCATCCACGGTGCGATGGTGGTACCGATCGTTGCGACCACGAGCGACACGTAGCTGGGATCGTTCTGAATATTGGGGACGACCAAGTCGACCGCGACCTCGCCCCAGTTGGGGCCGGCCATAAACGCGGCGACGATGTAGGTCACGAACACGCAGCTTACCAGCAGCAGAATCTTCTCGATGCGCTGGAAACTGCCCGACATGGTAAGCATCCACACCAGCAGCGCCACGAGCGGCACCGAGATGCTCGCCGGAACGCCAAACAGAGCAAGGCCGCTCGCGATACCCGCGAACTCCGAGATGGTCACCGCCGTGTTGGCGATCAACAGCGCTGCCATGGCCAGCACGCTCTTGCGCACGCCAAAGCGCTCGCGAATGAGCGACGCCAGGCCCTTACCCGTGACGCATCCGCAGCGCGCCGCGGTCTCCTGCGTCACGATAAGCAGCACGGTCATGACGGGAAGCATCCAGAGCATCTTATAGCCATAGCTGGCGCCCGCGCTGGAATACGTGGCGATGCCGCCAGCGTCATTGCCCGAAAGCGCCGCCAGAAGACCGGGGCCCATGGCGCCAAAGATGGCCGCGATGGTCAGCTTTTGCTTGGTGCTCGGCTTTTGCTTCGTATTTTGCACGCGACCACCTACCCCATGACCGACATGGTGAGCAGCACCGCGGCGATGCAGTACGCCACACACGAGATCATGACGGCGATGACGTTCATGGCGGTACCCGACGTATTGAGGTCGTGCCCATCGCGCCAGAACAGCACCATCAGGTAAATCACGGCGCTCATGTTGCCCACCAGGCAGATGATGGCCGCGATGTTAAAGCAGCCGGTAAAGAGCTGCTCCTCAAACATAGGGGCATCGAGGAACGCGGCAGTGCGCACCAGCTGCGCGCACAGGTAAGTAACAAGCGAAAGGATCAGGCCCATACCCGTGCTCTGGAAGAAGAATCCCAGGTACGGTTTGGGCTCGTCGTCGTGACCGTCGTACTCGAGGAAGTAGTTCTTGACGAACGACACCATGCGCGAGGCCGCCAGCAGCACGAGCGGCATGGCGCACATGGGGAACACCACCAGATGCGCGGAGCCCAGCGCCGTCCCCAGCACCGTCGCCATAATGCACGAGGCGATGCCCCACACGACGACCCAGTACTGACGATGCACGAACCAGCTGAGCACGTTCGTCGAGTCGTCCGACGCGCTATCGCCCGAGCCGACACCGGCGATCTGCAGGTCCTCCTGATGCTCCTCGGCGATAACGTCCATGGCGTCGTCGAAGGTCACGATGCCCAGGATATGACGGTTCTCGTCGCAGACAGGGATGGCAACCAGGTCGTACTTGGTCATCTCGTCCGTCACGTCTTCCTGGTCCTCGTCGGGCGACACGTAGACCAGGTCGCGATAGGCGAGCTGGCCCAGCGTGGCATCGCGGTCGGCCACGATCAACGTGCGCAGCGAGAGCACGCCGGTGAGCATGCCGCTCGGATCCTCGGTATAGACGTAATAGACACTCTCGAAGTCCTCATCGAGTTTGCGAATCGCCTCGATGGCATCGCCGACCGTCGCCGTGGCGGGCAGCGAGACAAACTCCGAGGTCATGATGCGGCCGGCGGTGTTGTCCTCATAGCCCAGCAGGTTACGAATCGCTTTCTCCTCCTTGACGCCCATCAGGCGCAGGAGCTTCTCGGCCTTCTCGTAATCGAGCTCGTCGATCAGGTCGGCGGCGTCGTCCGGGTCCATCATGGCCAGCATCGACGATGCGTCCGTATCGGACAGGCCCTCGAGCATCTCGGTCATGAGCTCGTCATCATCGAACTCCGAGATGGCCTCGGCGGCCTGGGCGGTGTCGAGCTGCGCGAACACCTGCGCACGCAGGCGCGGGTCGAGCTGCTCGATGATGTCGGCAATGTCGGCAGGGTGCAGCTCGCCAAGCGTCTTGTGCGACACCGAGAGCTGGATGTTCTTAGTCGAGCGATCGAGCAGGTCCATGTAAGACCAGGCGATAATGTCCTCGCTGAGCGGCTTGCCCAGGTGCTTCATAAAGCCTTCGACGATATGCTCGAGCGCGGGGCTGATGGCGCGTAGCAGACCGCGGGCACCGACCTCGGCGCCCAGCAGGCGCAGCTGATTTTCGCCCGACATGGAAAACTTGATGTCGTTGACGCGCACGACCTTCATGCCCTGCGTGTCGACAATCTGCTTGTTGAGCACGTCGCGGGCGAGCAGGAGTTCGGTCGGCTGCAGGTACGAAAAACGGATTTCGGTGGCCAACGTCTTAAGGTGTACACCCGTCTCGTCGATACGGTCGACCCATTTGCGCCAACTGATCATAAACGGCGTCTTGCCGGGACCGCGGAACGCGAGCGACGTCACGTGTGGAAAAACTTCGCCGGTAGCAATGCCAAAATCGTTCACAACGCCGAGCTTTTCGCCATCGACGTCCAAGACCGGCAGTTTGAGCATCTCACTCAGATAATTCAATGGTGCTCCCCATCATAATTCCTCCGGACGCGGCCGCGCGTGCGGCGTCCGGGGGCTTCTGGATATGTATACGCATGCGCGGGCGGCACGCCGCTCGACGCTTACACCCCGTGCATGCGCAAAAAGCACCTGCATGGGGTCATCGACTGTATGGTCGAGGTTTGGATTTCACCTGTAACCTTTCTCTTGACCCTCATTAACCGCAGTAACTATAGCATCAGCATCGCCCTGCGGCATCGAATTTATGCGCTGCACATTGCAGGCATACCAAACGCTGACGCATCCGTGACATAGTCATTGGGGACGTTCTTAAACGACTACCCAATGACTACTCTGTGGTGTCGTCGTCCTCGGCAAGTTGGGGGAACACGGCGTCCTTGGGCATGGTGACCTTCGTCAGCGAGGTGAGCTTTTTGCTCAATGCCGTGTCCGTCTTGACCAGGTCGCTGAGCGTCACGATCTTGTAGCCGTCGGCAATGAGGCCGTCGATAATCTGCGGCAGCGCCTCGAGCGTCTGCTCGGCGCATTCGTCTCTATCGGTGAGCAGCACGATATTGCCCGGCGTCACCGAATCGAGCACCGTCGAGACCTGCTCGTCGGCACCGTTGAGCAGCCAGTCGCCCGAGTCAATATTCCACGAGACCACGGCGGAGACCAGGTCCATCGCATCAATCCAGTTTTGCTCGTCAAAGGCAGCGTAGGGAGCACGCAGTAGCATCGTCTTCACGCCGGTCGCCGACTTAATCGCATCGGTGCCTTTCGTGATCTGTTCGCGTACCGCCTCACGGTCCTGACCCTTGAGCGAATCGTCGCTGTAGCTGTTGGATCCGATCTCGCACCCGGCATCGACAATCGCCTTGGCCGTGGCAGGCGAGGCCTCGGCCGCATCGCCCGAAAGGAAGAACGTCGCGGTGACGCCCTTTTCCTTGAGCACCTGCAAGATCTGTTTGGTGGCGCCGCTCGGACCCTCGTCAAACGTCAGCGCCACGTACTTTTTGTTGCCCTTGGGCGCCACGCTGGGGCACGCAACAACGCAATCGGTGGCGGGCACAACCTCGCCGCGGTCTTGCGTCTTGCCCGACTGCTCACCAACCCACACCTCGGAGCGGCCCTGGACACCCCACGTCTGCACATACTCGATAGCGCCCGTGCCTTCGACCTTGAGCTTGGGCTCGATAACCGTAGCCTGAACCTCGTGCTTCTCGTAGATGTTACGGCCATCCTTGACCGTCACCTTCTCGCCACCCTCAAGTTCGCGGCTATCCCATTTGCCCTGCTTCACGCGCTTGCCGTCGACCTTCACCGACAGCTTTTCGCCCCCATGGCGCTTGAGCACGCTGTCATCGACGGCCAGCAGGTCGCCTGCGTCGTAGGTGTCAGTCAACTCCTGTTCGTCAATGAGATTCTGCAGCGTAGAGCCCACGCGCACCGCGGTCTTCTGGCCGTTGAGCTCCACGTCCACACTGCGGTTGACGTAGCCCACGACGGCAGCGATAAACAGCACGAGCGCGCAACCCACGGCGATCAGCGCATAGGGCAGGCGAGACGAACGACGGGGTGTGCGGCTGTTGCCGATGCGAGCGCTGCGGTCGCTAAAGCCGCGGCTATGGTTGAGATACATCGCGCCGGGCTTACGGTGACGCTTGCGCTGACCGCTGGGCAGCTGCCCCAGGTCGCGGCGCGCCGTCGGACGCGCACCCGAATGCCCGTTTAAGTTGGATCCGTTTTGGCGCATATGCCCTCCCCCATAAACACAGCAAGCCGGAGCAACAGGTCTCCGGCTTGCCTCCCATCATTTGGTACGTCGCTATTTTGTAGCTTTTGACGAGCCTCCGCTCGCCTTTTGGTATTCGTCCTTAAAGGCCTTGAACATGCCGCGCGTCTTGCCGAGCTGCTTGCCCAGTGCGCGACTGCCCTTGTCCACGGCAACCGATCCCTTGTCGTCGAGCACCTTGGCGCCCTTTTTGACCTTGTCGCCCACCACGACGCTGGCCTCGGCGGCCTTGGCAGCCGCACCGCCCGAATACCCGAGCGACTTGACCTCGTCCGAGACGACCATCGCGCCGTTCTCATAGCCGCGCAGCATCGTCGGCGGCACCTGCGTGTCACCAACCAAAACACTCGAAGCAGCACCGGCGGTCACATAGAATGCCTGCACAATGCCCGAACGCGGCTTGAACTCCACATCCGAGCAATAGCCCACGACGTCGCCCGATTCCGTGCGCACGTCCATACCGACCCAGATGATGCAATCGTCCAGGTTGATGTCGAGGCGCTTGGCGGCGGCGGCATCGTACGTGTCCTTGACGTCATCGACCGCAATGGCGCCCTCGTAGACACCAATGGCGTCGAGCGCTACGAATCGGTCGGGACGCTCGATCATGCCCGCGATATCGGACTGGCGGACCATAAAGCCGACCACGCGCGTACCGCCCGGGGTAAAGACCGGAAAGTGAATCTTTCCGAGCTTTTTAGGGCTGCGCGGCGTGCCGTCCTTTTTGGTGCGCTTGTCCTCGGTAGGCTTGCGATAGATCTTGGCGCCGACAAAATCCCCGGCGCGCATTATGCCTCGGTCGAGGGCTCCGCAGCCTCGGTATCAGCCTCGACGGCGTTCTCGACCACGACGTCGGCGGCAGGCGTCACGTTGCCGCCCGAAATGGCGTCGTTGAGCTGCTCACGCAGCTGGTCCATGCGCTCGCGGGCCAGGTCGACCTTGGCGCGCAGGTCGTCGGTCTTGGCGTCGACCATCGGGCCAAAGTCATTCACCGCAGCACGGGCCTCCTCGGCGCTGTGCTCGTAGGTGTCGCGCATATTGTCCCAGGCGTCGTTGGCGATATCGGCAGCCATGGCGCGGGTCTCGGCGCCCGAGCGCGGGGCCAGAGCAACGCCGACAATAGCGCCGGCAGCGGCACCAAAAAGTGCGCCGGAGACAAAGCTGAAAGTCTTACCCATGATCATTCCTCTCCTGCGGGCACGTCGGTGCCCACCGTTTGAATGTTGTCCATTATACCCGCAGCGCATCACTTGCCGCTCCGCTCATCTACGTACGGCAAAGGCGCAGGTACGTGATGGTGATAAACGCGTAGGCCTACTCCTGGGGCATAGCCGACATGGCCACCGTGGCACCCGGGTCCTCGCCGGCGCCGTCCACGAGCGGCAGGCTGCCCTCATGCGCAGGTCCTGCCGGAACCGTCGCAGCACCGCCAAAGACGGCAGCGGAGGCCTCGTGGTTCTCGGCAACCGCGCCCTCGGTATCAATCGCCACCTGGAACTCGTCGTCAAAGTTGGGGACACCCTGGGGCCTGTCTCTTATACACATCTGACGCTGCCGACGACTAGTCGAGCGTAGATCTC
>URNM01000055.1 GCA_900549185.1 uncultured Collinsella sp.
GTCTCGTGGGCTCGGAGATGTGTATAAGAGACAGGGGCAGAAAAGCCAGCCGTGGATATGAGGACCGACTTCATTTGGTTTAAGGTCGAGGTTCCCGAGGGCGTCGAGATTACCGACGTTGCCGGCGACACCGCCGACAGGGCCCAGTTTAAGTTCACCGAGAGCGAGCACGCCAGCGATCGCTTCATCCCCGTCTTCGATCCTGACAAGAACGCCGACGAGCTGTTCGACTACGAGGCAAAGTGGAATGCCAGCTTTGAGTGGACCGAAAATGACCCCGTCAAGTACAACGGCAAGACTTGGCGCAACGCTTCCTATACACACTCGGGCGGCGTAACGACCGAATACTTCACCGACGTTGACGGCGGCAGTGTGTATGTGCGTATCGACAACGTCGAGGAGCACAAGGACGCCGTCGAGACCGTGATGAAGTCTCTGGAATTTGCCGACGACATCGCCGAGGCCAAGACCGAGGCCATGGACGTCAAGCTCGACGATATCGAGATCAAGCGCTAAGCGACTGGCGAGCGCAACGGGAAACACGGTCGCAGTGCAAACAAGCGACGGTACCCCAGCGCTTCGTACCCAGGGAGGGCCGGTAAACCGACCCTCCCTTTCTTATGCCTGTAGCCGACGAACGCGAGGATGCCGGACGCCGGAACCGCCCCAAATGTGGCAACAGTACGAAAACGACAAACACCCCAACACGTCCGCCCACCGATTTATTGCGCCGCGCAGACAATTAAACCAGCATCTTTAAACATCTGGGCAGTATAGTGACCAAAACTATCGCATAACCGCACTCTGCGAATGGAGAAGTTATGACCGAACACCATGCCATCAGCCGCCGAGCGTTTACGCTGGGCCTAGGGCTTGCGGCGTTGTCACCACTTGCAAGCCTGCCCGAAACCGCAGCGCCGGGCATTCCCCTGCGAGCGGCATTTGCAGACAACACACCCGCACCGTCGGACAGCCTCGACAATTTCGTCATTCGCCTTCGCCCCGCGGGCTATTTTCGCACCGCGAGCGTCAACCAAGACGGCAACGTTCGCGGCAACGTCTGCCACCTGTTTAACGACGGCACGTCTAGCAAGCTCATCCTTGAGAACGTAACGACCAAGAATGACGATACAAACTGGTATGCTATCCGCACCTTGCTCAATTTCGAAGAGCATAAAAAGACGGGCTACAGCATTTGGTCGGTCGACGACGACTCTGACAAAGATGGAAAGGTCATCCACGTATGGGGCGGCGAGTATGACAACAAGCCCAGCCGCGCTTTTGCGTTCGAGCGTCAATCAAACGGAACCTATATCATCCGAGACCGCACGGTCGAGAAAGAAACCGAGAAAAAAGACATTAAGTACCTGGCAATAGAATCGAACGGCGAAGACCAGGACAACAATAAGATCTGCCATAAGAGTAAGAGCATTCCGTGGGAGCTCGAACTTATCGGTTACGACATGAAAAAGAACGATGCCACGGTTAGCAGCCTCGACTGGATCACGTACAGCAGCTACGTCGACGGACCATGTTGGATGAAATACGTCGACGACAACAAGTTCCTCGACGAGCTGAGCATCCCGGGTACGCACGATTCGGGCACCTGCAGCGTGGACAACGACACTGAGCCCCAATCCTCGCAAGTAAAATGCCAGCAGGATTACATTCCCACGCAGTTGCTCGAAGGCATTCGCTATTTTGATATCCGGCTCGGAAAGGGCGATGACCCCGGCATCGACCACGGGATTTTCTACCTACTCAAAAAAGACGGGAACTATCTGCATCTCTCCGATGTCATCGGGTACTTCAAAACGTTTTTGAACGAAAACCCGTCAGAAGCGCTCATCATGCTCGCATCGCGCGGCAACGATGAGGCTACCGACGAAAGCATAACGACGGCCTTCGCCAAGGTTATGGCCGATAACCCCAACCTGTTCTACACGTCGAGCCACGTCCCCACGCTGGGCGAGGTGCGCGGAAAGATCGTCCTGCTGCGTCGATTTGGGCTCGCCGGCAACAGCGTAAGCGGCCACACGTGGGGCCTCGACCTCACCCAATGGGATGACAAGATCAAGGCGCATTCCGGGCAGTCGATGTGTCTCGTCCAAGACGCGCGGGGATTTGAAGCCATAGGGGAAACGGGCAATGAAGAGCCCTATTGCACCAAGGTATATGCCCAGGACAAGTACAAACTCACGGGAACCGACAAGCTCAGCTGGGTCGATAATGCGCTGAAGGAAACGACCGGGCGCACGCGCAACGAGGTAGATGTCGAGGACGATAACGGGGCCAAGGAGAAAGTCCTGGAGCGTTGCTGGTCTATCAACTACACCAGCTGCACGGGCTTGTCGCACGGAGGCAATCCTTTTACCTCGGCACGAGTAGTCAACGAGCATCTGTATAAGAGCCCGTACATCAATCCCAGCGGCATCGAGGATACAAAGTCAGATTACCTCAAGCACATTGGCATCATCGCATCCGACTTTGTTGATGCGGCGCTGGCCCGGAGCATCTATCAGCGCAATTACGATACGGAGCACAAGCAGACGGCTTCGTACTATCTCCCGTACTATCTCCCGACCCGCATGCGCATGACGTACGGCGACTCGCTGAGCGATGCCTCATTCCAGGATGGCAAGACCGTTGGCGAGGGTCATTTCCGCCTTGCCGACAACAGCAACGCGCTCAACGCGACAGCTTCGGGCCATGCGTTTGCCATTGAATACGTGGATGTCGACGCCCTGGGCAACGAGACCGTTACGGGGCTGCAGGGCTCTGTGCCCATCGATATCGATCCACGCGCGCTGACGCCCCATTTTGAGGGACTCGAAGGCCTTAAGGCCGGCGAAGACGTGCGCGCCAAGATTGCGGCATCACTCGAGGGCAAGCTCGAAACCGATGCCTGCACGGCCCAGCTCGAGTTTGTGCACGACGCGAACGGCGCTCCGGGCACAGCAATGGCCGAGGGCGAAACATTTGCCGCAGGAACGTACTGGGTGCGCGTGAACGGTCTCTTGGGCAACGCGGCGCAGAACTACACGCTCGCCAGCGACGGAGCCGCAAGCTTTACCGTAGCGGCCTCGGACAGTGCTGCCGGCGCCGGCACCGGCAGCGGCACGGGTTCCAACGCAGGCAGCGCTGATAAGAACGGTAAGGGCAACAAGGGCAAGGGCTCGGGCGGAAAGCTCGCCGACACGGGCGACAGCTCTGGCGTTGCCGCCGGGCTCGCTGCCGCCGCCGTGGCGACAACGGTCGCCGGCGCGGCGATGCTTGCCAGTGACGGTGAAAACAACGAGGACATTGTCGAATAGGCAAGCCGGCCTTTTAGACACATCGACTCAATCGGGGGCGCAGAACACCGTTCTGTGCCCCCGATTTTTACCTTGGCCCGAACGCCGCTATCGGCTACATCACCATGTTCAGCGCATTCACGAACTCCTGAGCTTGGGAGCGGCTGCTCAGACTAAAGACACAGGCAGTCAACAGCCTGTTACGTAGGAAAACGTCGCGGCCCTTGATCCTGCTGACCCCCGTGATGTCCTTAAGGTAGACAATCTCGGTGTGCTTGCCGCCAAAAGTGCCCTTCTTGAGTACCTCAATGCGGTTAGGGTAGATCTTGATGTCTTTAAACCTACCCGAACCCTTGTCCTGAAACAGCAAGGTGTTGTTGTCCATGCGTGCCACTCCCGCGGGGTTCGCTAAAACTGCCTCTATGGCCACATTTTGGTCACTTCGGGAATCCTGCACGAAGGCGCTAGGCGACATTGAAATTCGAGTCCGTGCGAAGACCTTTAATGAAGTGCCCAGTACTTCCCCGCAACACAAAAACGGGGCAGCCCGCACTTCTGCGGACTGCCCCGTTCCTCTAACTATCGCATCGCAGCGCCAACCGGCTGCGCTTCCCTACTTCCCAAATAGCGCGCCCAGAAGACCGCGGCGCTTGGGCTTCTCCTCTCGGCAGGAACCCTCGACGGCGGCTGCAACCTGGCGCGGTTGCTCGCCGCCTCCACGGCGCACGATCTGGTACAGGAACGGCGATTTAACGTATTTGACCTCGATGGGCGTGGCATGCACGGTGCTTTCTCCGGACAGATGCAGGCTCGGGTTGAGCGGCGCCACCATGTGCGTTTCGCGCTTGTCACTAAACACCACCGCGGCCGCGCGGCCCGTCTGGCCGTTCACGGCGATGCGCACCTGCTCGCCGTCGCGGCTGTCCGTTGCCGGACGGTCGACAAAGTACACCGGCACCATAACTAGGCCGTCCTTGTGCTTGCGGGCCTTGCGCGCCCACGTGCGGATGCTCTTTTTATTGAGCCCCAACACCGCCTCGGCATCGTTGCCGGCAATATCGAGCGCCAGCTTATCAATAACCACCTGGTCCTTGGTGGACGCATCGACGGAAACGACGCGGAAGTCACCTTCCTGCATGGCGGGATCGAACGGCCCCACCTTGCCAAAGTCCCACGGCTCCAAAATGCCCATAAGACGAACATCCAGGTAGTTGGCCCTGGAATATGCCCAGTCGAGCACCTCGTAGTACACCAGGGTCTCCTTGCTCAGGCCCTTGCCCGGGAAGGACGCCATCATGCGCAAATCCGCGAGCGCCATGGGGAAATAGAAGAGCATCATGTCATTTTGGATCGCGTCTTCCACGTCATGCCCGGCTAAGGCCTCCGGGTACTGGCGCACCAACTGCAGCGCGTTGGCACGTGCCTGCTGCGGCGATATCTCACAGGGGACGCCCTGTTTGGGAACGTATTCGGCACCCACGCCCATGGTCAGGCGTTTACTAAACGTGCCGGGCTTGAGAAGGTCAGCCATACCGATTTTGTTGCCGCAGGACGGGCACTCAAACACACGTTGGGTCGACTCGCCCTCAAAGGACGCGCCGCAGAAGGGGCAGGGAATGCTCACGTGCGTCGCCTCTTGGAACTCCTGCGCCGTTCCGCGATCTTCCCACAGCAGATGCTCCAGAACCGACTGATTGCGCCAGTGCGAATTGAAGAAATACCAGTCCGGGTCCTCTGGGCGCTCGAGTTGCGACACATGCGTGAGCTTGAGCAGTCCATCCACTACCGTCAACGGCGTATGGCGAATGCCCAAAGCGCTCTTGGGCTCTCCGGCGTCCGCCTGCCACGGAATGACCGCACCGCAATAAGCGCACTCAAAGCTGCGCTTAGCTTGGTGCGAGTACATAGGGCCGCCGCAGTTTTGACATTTAATGGCAAACATCTCGTCCATGGAAACGTCCTCCTTTGCACAGGGGCTGTCGACATTAAGTATGTCGAGCAAACAGGCACATGCCCATACCCATGTGGCCCAAAATGGACCGCCCGGGCAGACGAGAAGGCTCGCTCGTTAGCACCGGCAGACTATTGCTGCATTTTCTGAGCATCGGTGCACGGCGCCCCCGCGCGAGCTACACTATCCCCTTAAACATGATTGTGAGGACGACCGCTATGCTATTTGTAAATCGGCTGGTACATACGCTTGTTCCCGGCAGCAAGGACGAGCCGGTCGATGCATCTTGCCGCACCAACGCGGGTTTTGCCGCAAGCCTCATCTGCATTGGCCTCAACATCACCCTGTGCCTGGCCAAGGGCATCGCGGGCCTGCTCGCCGGTTCCGTCTCCCTCATCGCCGACGCTTTCAACAACCTCTCCGATGCCTCGAGCAACATCGTGAGTCTGCTCGGGTTCCGCCTTGCCAGCCGCCCGGCAGACGAGGGCCACCCTTACGGCCACGGCCGCTACGAGTACCTGGCTGGTCTGTTTGTCGCCGTCCTGGTTTGTGCCGTCGGCATCAACCTAATCCTCGAGTCGATCACCAAGATCATCAAGCCCTCGCCCACCGTGTATTCGGCGCTCTCCATGGCTGCCCTTGTTCTGTCCATGCTCGTCAAATTCTGGATGGCCGCGTTCAACCGCGCACTGGGTAACCGCATCGATTCCGAAACGCTCATCGCCACGGCGCAGGACTCCAAAAACGACGTCATCACCTCGGGCTCGGTCTTGGTGGCGGCGCTTATTTCGCAGACGACCGGCTTTGATCTCGATGGCTGGGCAGGCCTGGGTGTGGGCATCTTCATCTGCATCAGCGGCATGGGCCTGGTGCGCGACGCCATCAGCCCGCTGCTGGGACAAGCGCCCGACCCAAAGCTCGTCCAGGAAATCCGCGACAGGATTATGGCCTATCCGCAAGTCCTGGGCACACACGACCTGATGGTGCACGACTACGGCCCCGGTCGCCAGTTCGCCAGCGCACACGTGGAAATGCCCGGCGAGGGCGATGCATTTGAGCACCACGAGATTCTGGACACCATCGAGCACGACATCAAGCGCCAGATGGGCATCGACATCACGCTGCACTGCGACCCCATCGCCATAACCGGCGACGACCTGCGCGGCTGGGTCAAACGCGGCGTCATGCAGATCGATCCCGCGCTCTCCATCCACGACCTGCACGAGCACGACGGCTTCGTTTCGTTTGACTTGGTACGCCCCGACGGCTTTGACATATCCGACGAGGAGCTGCTGGAGCTCGTCACGCGCATCGTGCACGAGCGCCGGCCCGATGCCTCGTGCGTCGTTACGTTTGACTCGGGCTTTAGTTCGCCCGAGCGTCCGGCCGAGCAGCTGTAGCCCCGCTCCGCTCGTCCGCTAGTTTCCCTGCGCGCCCGAGATGCCGTTTTGCAGGGCGTTCCAGGCATCCGTCGCCATGTCGCCCAAGTTCTGCGCGGTATCGCCCAGGTTTTGTGCCGTGTCGCCCAGCTCTTGCGCCTTGTCTCCCAACTCCTGTGCCTTGTTGCTCAAGTCCTCCAGCGTATTGGAGCTCGAGCTGTCGGCACCGCTTTGGCCGCCGGACGAGTTACCCGAGCTGTTCTTGTGCGTGAGTTGAATTTCGAGGTTGCCGTTGTCGTTGTAGTAGGCAGAAGTAACGACCCAGTTGGCATCGACGACGGGCGTTGAGCCATCATCGGTCAGGACCACGGCATTCGAAAGATCGGCGCCGCGCGACTTGAGGAGCTTCTTGGCGTTGGACCAGTACTGCCCCGGGATATCGCTCAGATCGACGGTACTAGACGAGGCGGACTCGGTTTGCTCGGCAGTGGTATCGGCCGTTGAACTCCCTCGCTTGTTGAGCATGCCCGACACGATGGCAAACACAACCGACAGCGCAAAGAAGATCGCCAGCACGATGAGGATCTTCTTGATCACGCTCGACGAACGCGACGGCTTCTTCTCCTCGTCCTCGCCATATTGCGGAATCGACTTGGGGTACTCGCGATACGGCTCGCGCGACTCGTAGCGAGGCTGCGCCGTGCGAGGCATATACGTCGTCTGCTGAGGCTGCGGAATGGGATTCTGCGGCAGGTCATCATAGGGATTCGGCGTCGAGGCGGCATAAGAATCCTGCGGCGCGTAATCAAACGGATCCGGAGCTGCGTTGCCATAGGGGCCTTGCGAAGATGCAGCGTAAGAATCCTGCGCCGTGTCGCCATAGCCCATAACCCGGGTGGGCTCGGCAGAAGGCTGCGTCGCGGCGGGGTCGGCATAACCGGGGTTGGGAACAACGCGGGTCGCATCGGCGCTATCGCCAGCCTGCGCGGAACCGTAGCCGCCCATCACGGTTGTCTTTTCCTGATCCATGCAACGATTCCTTTCCGTCGCGCGTGAGCCTCAAGTTATCCATGCATTCTACCCGCGCAAAAGCCTATGATGGGCAGGGCCCGTCGGTATCTACAAGACATGCGCGGGCCTAAGGATCAAAAAGCCCCGCCGGGCCTTGTGGGCACGGCGGGGCGGACAAGCAGCTATGGACAGCAGACTTAGAACAGGCCGGTGATGTTGCCGTCGTTGTCGACGTCGATATTTTCGGCCGCGGGCACCTTGGGCAGACCCGGCATGGTCAGAACACTGCCGGTCAGCGCGACCACAAAGTGGGCGCCAGCAGAAACCTTGAGCTCGCGCACGGTGATGCGGAAGCCCTCGGGAGCGCCCAGCACCTTGGCGTTGTCGCTAAAGCTGTACTGCGTCTTGGCGACGCACACCGGCAGGTTGCCAAAGCCGTTCTCGCGCAGCTCGGCGAGCTGGCGCTTGGCGGCCGGCGTAAAGTCAACGCCGTCGGCGCGATAAACCTTGGTGGCAACGGCCTCGAGGGCATCGGCAACATCGGCGCCGTCCTCGTAGGCAAACTTGAGCTCGCTCGGCTGTTCAATCAGACGCATGACCTCATCGGCCAGGTCGAGCGCGCCCTCGCCGCCCTTGGCCCAGACCTCGGAAAGCTTAACGTTGACGCCGAGCTTCTGGCACTCGGACTCGATGAGCGCAAGCTCGGCCTCGGTGTCCGTCGGGAAACGGTTGATGGCGACCACGCAGGGCAAACCATAAACGTTCTGGATGTTGTCGACGTGACGCAGCAGGTTGGGCATGCCAGCCTTGAGTGCCTCGAGGTTCTCCTCGTTGAGGTCGGCCTTGGCGACGCCACCGTTGTACTTAAGCGCACGAGCGGTAGCGACGATCACGACGGCGCTGGGGCGAACGCCCGTCATGCGGCACTTGATATCGAGGAACTTCTCGGCACCCAGGTCGGCGCCAAAGCCGGCCTCGGTAATGGCAACATCGCCAAAGCGCATAGCCATACGCGTGGCCATGATAGAGTTGCAGCCGTGGGCAATGTTGGCGAAGGGACCGCCGTGGACAAACGCAGGCGTGCCCTCGAGTGTCTGAACCAGGTTGGGTTTGAGCGCATCCTTGAGCAGGGCAGCCATGGCACCCTGAGCCTTAAGGTCGCGGGCACGGACAGGCTCGCCGGCAAAGCTGTAGCCGACGACGATCTCACCCAAGCGTTCCTTGAGGTCGCTGATGCTCGTAGACAGGCACAGGATCGCCATGACCTCGGAGGCGACGGTGATATCGAAGCCGTCCTCGCGCGGCACGCCCTGGGCCTTACCGCCAATGCCGTCGATGACGTGGCGCAGCTGACGGTCGTTCATATCGACGACGCGCTTCCAAGTGATGCGCTTAACGTCAATACCGAGCTGATTGCCCTGCTGGATGTGGTTATCAAGCATGGCGGCCAGCAGGTTATTGGCGGCACCGATAGCGTGGAAGTCGCCGGTAAAGTGCAGGTTGATATCCTCCATGGGGATGACCTGAGCCCAGCCGCCGCCGGCAGCACCGCCCTTAACGCCAAAGACGGGGCCGAGCGAAGGCTCGCGCAGGGCAACGGCACTCTTGACGCCGCGACGACGCAGGCCGTCGGCCAGACCGATGGTCGTGGTGGTCTTGCCCTCGCCCGCGGGCGTTGGGTTGATAGCGGTCACGAGGACGAGCTTGGCCTGGTGATCAGTCGGCTCGTTGAGCAGTGAATAGTCGACCTTAGCCTTGTCGAAGCCGTACGGAATAAGGTGCTTAACGTCGACGCCGGCGTTCTTGGCCACCTCGGTAATAGGCAGTGGCGTGACAGAACGTGCGATTTCGATGTCAGTAGGCATGGGCGGTCCTTTCGTTACCGAATGAGAAAAAGACCAATTCAGCATAGCACGGGCGCGCAATAGTAAAACGCCCATAACCGATGAACGGCGATATGTTTACCCGATGCCCAGCGATAGTCCAACAGCCCGCCAAAACAAAGCGCCCTAAACGGTAGGTTCAATCCCCAGGTGCTCAAAGGTGCGAAGGGTTGCCTGACGGCCCTGCGGCGTACGAATCATCAACCCGCACTGCAGCAAATAGGGCTCATAGACATCCTCGAGCGTGCCCGGGTCCTCGCCCACCGCACTGGCAAGGGTCGTCAGGCCTACAGCACGGCCGGAGAACGTCTTGGCAAGCGTCTCCAAGATACGAATATCCATCCAGTCCAGACCGAGCTCGTCGATCTCGAAGAACTCGAGCGCCTGGCGGCAGATATCGAGCTCGATAGGGCCGCTGCCGCGCACCTGTGCGTAATCGCGCACGCGCTTGAGAAGGCGGTTGGCAAGACGTGGCGTGCCGCGCGAACGCGAGCCGATCTCGAGTGCACTGGGATGGTCGATCGTCACGCCCAGGATAGTCGCCGAGCGCGTCACAATCTGCGCGAGCTCCTCGACCGTGTAGTAATCCAGGCGATACGAAATGCCAAAGCGGTCGCGCAACGGGCCGGTCAACATGCCTGAGCGGGTCGTTGCCGCTACCAGCGTAAACTTGGGAATATCCAGGCGAATCGAGCGCGCCGCCGGACCCTTGCCAATCACGATATCGAGGGCAAAGTCCTCCATCGCGGGGTACAGGACCTCCTCGACCGAACGGTTGAGGCGGTGGATCTCGTCGATAAACAGCACATCACCCGGCTGCAAGTTAGTAAGGATGGCCGCCAGGTCGCCCGTGCGCGCGATGGCAGGGCCACTCGTGGTCTTGATCTGAGCGCCCAGCTCGTTGGCGATAACGGTGGCCAGCGTGGTCTTGCCCAGGCCCGGAGGACCCGAGAAGATCACGTGGTCGAGCGTCTCGCCACGGCTCTGCGCCGCTTCGATCAACACGCGCAGGCTCTGCTTGATGTGCTCCTGACCACAGTAATCGTCCAGGCGCTGGGGGCGCAAAGTGCGGTCGGCATCGAGGTCCTCGGCCGTCAGCTCCGAGCCCACCATGCGCTCGCCGTGCGCCATGGATGCCGCCGGCGAGTTGCCGGGCGTCGCCCACAGGTCCTGAGAGTCATCGGCTTCCCACATCACGCATCCATTCCGAGTCGCTTAAGCGCCGCGCCGAGCAGATCCTCGACACGCATATTCTGCCCATCATACCCGCTCAGGGCAACATCGGTCTCCTGCGGGCTAAAGCCCATGGAAAGGAGCGCCGCACGGGCATCATCGATCGCCGAAGGAGCGGCGGCGGGAACCGGCATCGCAACCTGGCCGGGAATCACGTCGACCGGCACAAAGCCCTTATCCTTGGCAAAGGTGCTCTTGAGTTCCAGGATCAGGCGCTGAGCTGTCTTTTTGCCCACACCGGGTACCTTGGCCATGCCCTTGTCGTCCTCGGCCATCACCAGCGAATACAGCTGCCCCACGGTATAGGTGGAAAGCACGGCGAGCGCCAGGCGCGGACCAACGCCCGAAACGGACACGAGCCGGTCGAACATCGTGCGCTCATCCTTTGAGGAAAAACCGAAAAGTGTCATGGCGTCCTCGCGCACCTGCATACGCGTGTAGAGGCGGACCTCGCCGCCGGGCGTCGGCAACGTGGCCGCAGTGCTGCCCGAGATGCCGAGCTCAAAGCCAACGCCCGACACATCGACGACAGCAGAGCTCATCGTGGCCTCGACAAGCGTTCCGTGGAGCTGGAAAATCATCAGTATCCGGTTCCTCTCTGTTGATAGAACTCGCCACCGGTAAGGGCGCGGGTGCGGCTGAGGTTTACGTGGCAGATGGCGCAAGCCAGGGCATCGGCGGCATGGTCGGGATGCGGGTCGTGGTCGAGCTGCGTTAGCGTGCGTACCATGTAAGCGACCTGCCGCTTGTCCGCGGCGCCGGTGCCCACCACAGCCTGCTTGATCTGCATGGGCGTGTATTCGCCAATCTCGAGCGCGCATTCCGACAGCGCCACGAGTGCAGCCCCGCGGGCATGCGCCGTAGGAATTGCCGAGCGAACGTTAGCACCAAAGTAAATGCTCTCGATAGCAGCGGTATCGGGTCGATAACGCTCCACGACACCCTTGAGGTCGCGGGCGATATGCGACAGGCGCACCGCGAGCGGACTTCCGGCACTGGTCTCGATGCAGCCGTAGGCACGGCAGCGAACCTCGCCGCGCCGCTCCTCGATAATCCCCCAACCCGTATGGGCCAAACCGGGGTCGATACCCAAAATGACCAAGCCGACCTCCCCTCGCCACAAGCACAGCGCAAGACAAGGCCCCGCGCATCATTCACGAACGTCTGTTCTAGAATAACACAACGGGGCCGAGATGCTTAGTTGAAGTATCGGGACTGGGAGCGAATCCTATCCCATAGTTAGTTCTGCGAGAAAAAGGGGAACTGCCTCGGATCCACCGGCGGATGCGGCATCGGACCACCCTGGGGCCCACCCTGCGGACCGCCCTGACCGCCCATCATCTTATCGATGGCGTCCTGAACCTCGCCCTCGAACTTTTTCATACCCTCATGCAAACGACGCTGGCCATCCTCAGAGCGCAGCTCCTCCATCTGCTCGGGCGAAATACCCAGTAGCTCGCCCAGCACGCCCATCATCTCGTTTCGCACGCGCTCGCTCGTATCCTCGTCAGCAAAACGGCGCACCTCGGCGCGCGCCAGCGAATCGACCGTCATACGCTCCTTGCCGTTAAGCCCCAGGTCGGACCACGCGAGCATATACGGCCTGTCTCTTATACACATCTGACGCTGCCGACGACTAGTCGAG
>URNM01000056.1 GCA_900549185.1 uncultured Collinsella sp.
GATCTACACTCGACTAGTCGTCGGCAGCGTCAGATGTGTATAAGAGACAGGGGCCTGACTCCCGAGATCGCGGCAGATTCTATTTACGGCTATCTGGAGCACAAGCGCGGTGTCAAAGTGATGGCGAGCCGTCGTACGGTGAGTGTCGAGCTCGCCAACGATGAGGACTGCAGCTATCTTGACCTCGGCAAATACAACTGCGTTGCCGTCATGGAGAGTCAGTCGTACACCTCGGATGGCATCTTGTTTGAGGTGACGCACACTCGCACACACCCCGAGATCTTCCATTACCGCGTCAATTCCAAGCGATAGCCGGCTAGCTCGCAGCCTGACGAGACTCATGGCCTCAAAGAGAAAACGCCCGGTCAAACCGACGGTACATCGGCTTGACCGGGCGTTTTCTCTGCATTAGATAACAAATAATTGTTTATACAAAACTTGTCAAGTATCAAGTTGAAATTACCGTTCACCGAAGTTTTTCTACCGCTCTAGTAATACTTGTTCAAACAACTAGCCAAATAGCGTATCGTTCAAATCAGCAAAAGGGGCAAAGTCCCCGAGCCAATCTCCGAAGGCGGCGGCAAAGGGTGCCGCCACGGTGTGAAAGGGTGGATTGTAATGAAGAACGAAATGAGCAGAAGGCAGTTCCTGGGCTTTGCTGGTTCCGCGGCTGCAGTTCTTGGTCTGGGTCTCGTGGGCTGCGGTGGTTCTGCCGGCTCCGGCTCCTCTGCTTCTGGTGACGCTGCCGAGGTCTACTTCCTCCAATTCAAGCCCGAGGTCGACAAGGAGTGGAAGGAGATCGCCAAGGCGTACAAGGAGGAGAAGGGCGTCGAGGTCAAGATCGTGACCGCCGCCTCCAACACCTACGAGGAGAAGCTCAAGTCCGAGATGTCCAAGAGCTCCGCTCCGACCCTGTTCCAGGTCAACGGCCCCACCGGTCTTAAGAACTGGAAGGATTACTGCGCCGACCTGTCCGATACCAAGCTCCGCGGTGAGCTCATTGACGACTCCCTGGCTCTGCAGTCCGACGGCAAGGATGTGTGCATCGACTGGGTTCAGGAGAGCTTCGGCATTATTTACAACAAGCAGCTGCTCGAGAAGGCTGGCTACAAGGCCGAGGACATCAACTCCTTCGACAAGCTGAAGGCTTGTGCCGACGACATCCAGGCCCGCAAGGATGAGCTTGGTGTCGAGGGTGCCTTCACTTCCGCCGGCATGGACGACTCCTCCAGCTGGCGCTACACCACCCACCTTGCCAACATGCCGCTCTACTACGAGTTTGAGAAGGAGCACAACCAGGAGGACGACGAGATCAAGGGTGAGTTCCTCGACAACTACAAGCAGATCTTCGACCTGTACATCACCGACTCCACCTGCGATCCTTCGCAGCTTGCTTCCAAGACCGGCGACGACGCCACCAACGAGTTCGCAACCGGCAAGGCCGTCTTCTACCAGAACGGCTCTTGGGCCTACTCTGACCTCGTCAAGGCCGGCATGACCGACGATCAGATTGGCATGATGCCCATCTACATCGGTGTTGACGGCGAGGAGAACCAGGGCCTGTGCTCCGGCGGCGAGAACTACTGGTGCGTCAGTTCCCAGGCTTCCGAGGATGCCCAGAAGGCCACCGAGGACTTCATGTATTGGTGCGTCACCGCTGACACCCCGACCAGCATCATCGCCGACAAGATGGGTCTGACCGCTCCGTTCAAGAGCGCCAAGGAGACCACCAACGTCTTCTCGCAGCAGGCCGTTGCCATGGCCAAGGACGGCAAGAAGACCGTCGCTTGGGACTTCGTTTACATCCCCTCCGAGGAGTGGAAGAAGAACCTCAAGCAGGCTCTCATCGCTTATGCTGCCGACAACACCAAGTGGGACGGCGTCAAGAACGCCTTCGTTGATGGCTGGAAGACCGAGAAGGCCGCTTCCGAGTAAGCAGTTGCTGCCCAAGCTATCTGATTAGCGACAGGGGGCGGGCAGACGTTGGTTTGCCCGCCCCCTGCATATTGAAAGGACCCTTTTATGGGCAAAGCACTCAAGCGCTGGTGGCCGCTCTTTATGCTGCCCACGTGCCTGGCGTTTATGATCGGGTTCGTGATCCCTTTTATCCAGGGCTTCTATCTCTCGTTCTGCCAGTTTATTATCATTAGTAACGCGCACTTTGTCGGTATCGAGAACTACGTGCGCGCGCTGTCCGATCCGCAGTTCTCCACGTCGTTCTTCTTTACCGTGGCGTTTGCCTTCCTGTCGACGGTGCTCATCAACGTGATCGCCCTGGCCATTGCGCAGGCGCTCACCCGCAAGGCGCTCAAAGGCACCAACATCTTCCGTACGATCTTCTTTATGCCTAACCTGATCGGCGGCATCGTGCTGGGCTACATTTGGCAGATTCTGATCAACTGCCTGCTCTCCAACGTGGGCGCCCAGCTCATCGCCCTTAACTCTGCTGCTGGCTTCTGGGGCCTTATCATCCTGACCCTGTGGCAGCAGGTCGGCTACATGATGATCATCTACATCGCTGGTCTGCAGTCCATTCCGTCCGACTACATCGAGGCCGCCAAGGTCGACGGTGCCACGGCATGGCAGACGTTTTGGAAGGTTAAGATCCCTAACCTGATGCCGACCATCACCATCTGCCTGTTCCTGTCCATCACCAACGGCTTTAAGCTGTTCGACCAGAACCTCGCCCTTACCGGCGGCGCCCCCGCGCACTCCACCGAGATGCTCGCCCTGAACATCTACAACACGTTCTATTCGCGTGCCGGTATCGCATGGCAGGGTATCGGTCAGGCCAAGGCGGTTATCTTCTGCATCCTGGTCGTAGCCATCTCCATGATTCAGCTTAAGGCCACGAGGTCCAAGGAGGTGCAGCAGTAATGAAACGCGATAAGGTTATCAATCGCGCGCTCTCGATTTTCTTTACGATTCTGTCGCTCGCGTGGATCTACCCCGTGTTCATGATTGCGCTCAATTCCTTTAAAAAGGCAACTGCAATCAGCACCACCACGGCATTCGATCTGCTCACGCCCGAGACGTTCAACGGCCTCGCAAACTACATGCACGCCCTTAACGAGCAGGGCTTTGCCTCGGCATTTATGTACTCGCTCATCATCACGGTCACGTCGGTCGTTCTGATCTTGGTGTGCTGCTCCATGTGCGCTTGGTACGTAGTGCGCGTCAACAGCAAGATCTCGAACTTCTTCTATTACCTGTTCGTGTTCTCGATGGTCGTACCGTTCCAGATGCTCATGTTCACGCTGTCCAATTTGGCGGACCGCATCGGCTTCAACACGCCGTTCAACATCTGCTTTATCTACCTTGGCTTTGGCGCGGGCCTGGCGGTCTTTATGTTCGCCGGCTTTGTAAAGAACATCCCGCTCGAGATCGAAGAGGCGGCCATGATTGATGGCTGCAACCCGGTCCAGGTGTTCTTTAAGATCGTCCTCCCTATCATGAAGCCCACCTATCTTTCGGTCGGCATTCTCGAGACCATGTGGGTCTGGAACGACTACCTGCTGCCCTACCTTACGCTCGACTCCACCAAGTACAGGACCATTCCTATCTTGATCCAGTACTTCCGCGGCGGCTACGGCCACGTCGAGCTCGGCCCCATGATGGCTTGCATCATGATGGTCGTTGTCCCCATCGTCGTCATGTATATCCTTTGCCAGAAGTACATCATCGACGGCGTGGTGGCAGGTGCCGTCAAGGGCTGATGCCGTAACTGTTTTGCAAGTTTCTGCGGCGCCCTCAACATGGTGCCGCATATCGAAAGGTAAAGACATGGCCGAGATCGTTCTCAAACATGTTCAGAAGGTGTATCCCAACACCGAGTCCAAAAAGAAGGGCTTCTTTGGCAAAAAGAAGAAGACCGAGGAGAAGAAGCACAACCTCAAGGTTACCGAGGATGGCGTGCTCGCTGTTGAGGACTTTAACCTCACCGTTCACGACCAGGAGTTCGTCGTCCTCGTTGGCCCGTCTGGCTGCGGTAAGTCCACGACGATGCGCATGGTTGCTGGCCTGGAGGACATCACCTCGGGTGACGTGTTCATCGACGGCAAGCGCGTCAACGACGTCGCTCCCAAGGACCGCGACATCGCCATGGTGTTCCAGAGCTACGCTCTGTACCCCAACATGACGGTGTACGAGAACATGGCGTTTACGCTTGAGCTCAAGAAGGTCCCCAAGGACGAGATCGACCGCAAGGTTCGCTCCGCTGCCGAGATCTTGGGTATCACCGAGTACCTCGACCGTAAGCCCAAGGCGCTTTCGGGCGGCCAGCGTCAGCGTGTCGCTATCGGCCGCGCCATCGTGCGTGATCCTAAGGTCTTCTTGATGGACGAGCCGCTGTCCAACCTGGACGCCAAGCTGCGTAACCAGATGCGTGCCGAGCTCATCAAGCTGCGCCATGAGATCAAGGGCACGTTCATCTACGTCACCCACGACCAGACCGAGGCCATGACCCTCGGCGATCGCATTGTGGTCATGAAGGACGGCGTCGTCCAGCAGATCGCCACCCCGCAGGAGGTCTTCAACCATCCCGCGAACATCTTCGTTGCCGGCTTTATCGGCGTGCCGCAGATGAACTTCTTCGATGCCCAGCTGGTGCGCTCGGGCAACGGCTTCACCGTCAAGACCGAGGATATGAACGTGGCGCTCGCCCCCGAGACCTGCTCTCAGCTTGCTCTCAACTGGGACGGCGGCGACGTGAAGGAGATTACGGCCGGCGTGCGCCCCGAGCAGATTCTGCTTGCCGACAAGGGCGAGGAGGGTGCGCTCCAGGGTACCGTCGAGGTGACCGAGCTCATGGGTTCGACCGAGCATGTCCACGTGACCGCTCCCGACGGCCAGTTCGTCCTGATCATTCCCGTTGTCGACCTTGAGGCCAAGGGTGCGCTCAAGGCTGGCGACACCATCTGGTTCAAGTTTGAGAAGAACGCGACCCATCTCTTCGATAAGGTGTCCGGCAAGAACCTTATCTAGGCCCGGTGCATCCAGGCCCTCCCTTTGGGCGACTGCGGCTTTGCCATCCTTTTGCCGTGGTCACATATAAGGCTCCCCTCCCGTCCACTGGGCGAGAGGGGAGCCTTTCTTTATGACGGGGTTGTCTGGTCGGTCGTTTGTCTCGATTTGTAACAAGTAGAGGATCGAATTGGCTTTAGATGTTACAGAACGAGATTGAGTTGAGCCGCCTGTCCTTCCGTCTCGATCTGTAACACGAAGGACTGATTTCGGTAGTTACCTGTTACAGAACGAGATTGTTTTAGCCGGCTTATCCATTTGTCTCGATCTGTAACAGTAAGGGCGGATTTCGGACATTAGATGTTACAGATTGAGATGAACCCTGGGGAAAGGACCGGTTTGTCTCGATCTGTAACAGGTGGGACCGTTTTGGCCGAGTAGGTGTTACAGATTGAGACGGTTTAGTCGAGGCGGGCCACGGGCAACACACGGGCACAAAAAAACGGAGCCGTGTTGCCACGACTCCGTTTCTCAAGAGGATGGGTAAGGGGAATGGGTTAGTCCAGGTGCCAGATTTCGTCGTTGTACTGGGAGATCGTACGGTCGGACGAGAAGGCGCCGGCGTTGGCGATGTTGATCAGCGCCTTGCGCATCCAGGCATCCTGGTCCTCGTAGTCTGCCAGCACGCGCTCCTTGGTCTGGATGTACTCCTCAATGTCGAGCAGGGCCATAAACCAGTCCTTGCCCTTGATGTCGTCGTGTAGACGCTGCAGGCGCTCCGCGTTGCCGGTCGCCATAAAGGCGGGGTTGGTGATGAAGTCCACCAGCAGCTTGATGCCGGGCTTGCGGTAGAGCGCGCCGGCGTTGTAGGTGCCGTCGGCGTAGAGTTGCTCGACCTGCTTGGACGAGGCGCCAAAGGTATAGATGTTCTCGTCGCCCACGAGCTCGGCGATCTCGACATTGGCGCCGTCGAGCGTGCACAGGGTCAGGGCGCCGTTGAGCATGAACTTCATGTTGGAGGTACCGCTCGCCTCCTTGGAGGCCAGGCTGATCTGCTCGGAGATGTCGGCGGCGGGAATCACGCGCTCGGCGGCGGTGACGTTGTAGTTCTCGATCATGACGACCTGCAGGTAGGGAGCCACGTCGGGGTCGTTGGCGATCCACTGGGAAAGCGTCAGGATCAGATGGATGATGTCCTGAGCGATGGTGTAGGCAGGGGCCGCCTTGCCGCCAAAGATGATGGTGACGGGGTGCTTAGGCTTGTTACCGTTCTTGATGTCGAGGTACTTCCAGATGATGTAGAGCGCGAGCATCTGCTGGCGCTTGTACTCGTGGATACGCTTGACCTGAACATCGATGATGGCGTTGGAGGGAATGGTCACACCCTGCTCGAGCGCCATGAACTGGCGCATGATGGCCTTGGCTTCGGTCTTGGTGGCAACCAGGCGCTCAAGAACGTCCTTGTCGTCAACGAACTCGGCAAGCTTGCTCAGGTCGCCGGTGCTGCGCCAATCGGTGCCGATCACATCGTCGAGCAGGCTGGCGAGCGCGGGGTTGGCGCCGTGGATCCAACGGCGGAAGGTGATGCCGTTGGTCTTGTTGGAGAACTTCTCGGGATAGATCTCGTAGAACGGGTGAAGCTCGGTGTCCTCCAGAATCTTGGTGTGGAGCGCGGCGACGCCGTTGATGGAGAAGCCAAAGTGGATGTCCATGTGAGCCATGTGGACGGTGTCGTGCTCGTCGATGATGGCGACGCGCGGATCATCGTGCTCGGCCTTGGCAACCTCGTCGAGCTTGACGATGATGTCGGCGATGGCGGGCGAGACCTTCTGCAGGCTGGCGAGCGGCCACTTCTCGAGCGCCTCGGCAAGGATCGTATGGTTGGTGTAGGCGACCATGGAGCGCACGATGGTAACGGCCTCGTCAAACTCGATGTCGTGCTCGGTGGTGAGCAGGCGGATGAGCTCGGGAATGACCATGGTGGGGTGCGTGTCGTTGATCTGGACCACGGCGTAGTCGGCCAGATCGTGCAGGTTGCTGCCGCGCTCGACGGCCTCGTCGATCAGGAGTTGGGCGGCGTTGCTCACCATGAAGTACTCCTGGTAGATACGAAGCAGACGGCCCTGCTCGTCGGAATCATCCGGATAGAGGAACAAGGTGAGGTTCTTGGCGATCTCGGTCTTGTCGAAGTCGATGGAGCTGCCGGGGACCAGGCCGTCGTCGACACTTGCCAGGTCGAACAGGCGCAGGCGGTTCTTGGTGGGCTGGCCGTAACCGGGCACATCGATGTTGACGAGCTTGGAAGTAACGGCAAAATCACCGAACTCGACGGTGTAGGAGCGGTCGTCGTCGATCAGGATGTCTTGCTCGCCAAGCCACTCGTCGGGGGCGGCCTTCTGCTGGTTGTCGACAAAGCGCTGGCGGAACAGGCCGTAATGGTAGTTGAGGCCCACGCCGTCGCCGGTAAGGCCCAGCGTGGCGATGGAATCCAAGAAGCATGCGGCCAGACGGCCCAGGCCGCCGTTGCCGAGCGAAGGCTCGACTTCAAACTCCTCGATCTTGTTGAGGTCGTGGCCCGCGGCGGTGAGCTGGTCCTTAACCTCGTCATAGATGCCAAGGTCGATCATATTGTTGATGAGCAGCTTGCCGATCAAAAACTCGGCAGAGATGTAGTAGAGCTTTTTCTTGCCATTGTTGAGCGGACAGGCGGCAGAGCGCTCCTGCACGAGCTTGACCAGCAGCTTATAAATACGACGGTCGTCGAGTTGCTCGAGCGAAGTTCCAAAGGACTGCACGGCAAGATCCGCAAGATTGATGCGGGGCATGTTTCCTCCTGTGGTGAGTTGACTACATGTCAGAAATTCAAAAGAAGCCCGCGCGAGGGGATTGGGGCGGCCTCGCGCGGGAAAAGCAATCGCGTCCGCACGGTGAGGTGGGGTCGGGCGCGGTGGCTCCTATTGGGGAAGCTCAATTTCGGCTTCCGACGGGATGCGGAAGTAGGTTTCGGTCCAGTCGGTGAGCTTGTGCTCGAGCTCGCGGGTGATGGCGCCATCGAGCATACGCCAGGTCCAGTTGCCGCCCAGGGTGGCGGGAGTGTTGATGCGCGCCTCGTTGCCCAGATTGAGCAGGTCCTGCATGGTGTAGATACAGGTATCGCTCACGCTGGCGGCGATGGTGCGGTTGAGTGCATCGGCCATGGGCTCGCCTGCCTGCTGGTGGGTGTACAGGGCCGCCTGTTCGCGCTGGCGCGGGGTGGCCGTTCCCTCAAACCAACCGCGCGCCGTCTCGTTGTCGTGTGTGCCCACATAGGCGACGGTGTTGGCGATGTAGTTGTGCGGCAGGTAGTACGAGTTGGTGCCCTCAAAGGCGAACTGCAAGATCTTCATGCCGGGGAAGCCCGAGTTGTCGCGCATGTCGATGACGCCGGGGGTGAGGAAGCCCAGGTCTTCGGCGATGATGGGCAGCGTGCCGAGCTTTTCCTCGAGCGTCTTGAAGAACTTGAGGCCGGGGCCCTGCGTCCACGAACCGTAGGACGAATCGGGTGAGGAGAACGGCACCTCCCAATAGGCCTCAAAGCCACGGAAGTGATCCAGGCGGATGACATCGTACATGTCGAGGGCGGCGCGGATACGGCCCTTCCACCAGGAGAAACCGTCGGCTTCCATGGCGTCCCAGTCGTAGATGGGATTGCCCCAGTACTGGCCGGTGGCCGAGAACTGGTCGGGCGGCGTGCCAGCGACGCTCACAGGATTACCGGCGGCGTCGATCTTAAAGAGCTCGGGCGTGGCCCACATCTCGACGGAGTCGCGCGAGACATAGATGGGCAGGTCGCCGATGATAAGGATATCGCGCTCGTTGGCATAGGCCTTGAGGCGGCTCCACTGACGATTGAAGAAGTACTGCGTCATCTGGTGGTAGAGCATGCGCGCGGGATGGGCGGCGCAAACCTTGGCAGATGCTTCGCCGCGGGTGCGCAGTTCTGCGGGCCACTCCCAAAATGCCTTGAGACCGCACTCCTCCTTGACGGTCATGAACTCGCAGTAGGGAATGAGCCAGTCTTCGTTTGCTTGGACAAAGTCGTCGAAGTCGGCTGGCTTGTCGGCGGCAAAGCGCTCGGCGGCGCGGTCGAGAATCTGACGACGGCCACCAAAGATGGCGTCATAGTCGACATTGCTGGGGTCGGAGCCCAGGTACACGCCGTCGATATCTCGCTGCTCCAGATAGCCGGCCTCGATAAGCTCGGCAAAGTCGATGAAATTGGGGTTGCCCGCACGGGCCGAGAACGACTGATAGGGCGAGTCGCCATAGCTCGTTGTCGTAAGGGGCAGAATCTGCCAATAATGTTGTTTGCACGAGGCGAGGAAATCGACAAAGTCATATGCGTTCCAGCCAAAGCCGCCGATGCCGTACGGTCCGGGCAGGGACGAGATGGGCATGAGAACACCGCTTGCACGCTCCATGGATGTGCTCACCAACCTTCTTGTTGTGGGATCGGCCTGCAGATGGGTGAACAGCCCGTCCCGAGTTTTAAAGTCGATGTCCCTATTGTAGAACATGTTGTTTAAACATGTATAGGCGAGATTAAAAAGTTGGCCCATTTTCGGTAAATGGTTACGCGTCATGAAAAAAGCCCCGGTCTCACATCGTGAGACCGGGGCAAGAACGCTATGTAGGTTTTTGCTACTCGGCGTCGGCGAAGCCGTTGGGGTTGTGGCTCTGCCAATTCCAGCTGTCGCGGCACATGTCCGCGATATCGTACTGGGCCTTCCAGCCCATCATGCGCTCGGCCTTGGAGGCATCGCACCAGTTGGCGGCGATATCGCCGGCACGGCGCTCGCGAATCACGTAGGGCAGCTCCTTGCCGCAGGCCTTGGAGAAGGCAGCGATGACCTCGAGTACCGAGGTGCCGGTGCCGGTGCCCAGGTTAAAGATCTCGACGCCGGTCTTGCCGTTCATCCAGTTGAGGGCGGCAACGTGACCAGATGCCAGGTCGCACACGTGGATGTAGTCGCGCACACCGGTGCCGTCGGGGGTGGGGTAGTCGTTGCCAAAGACCTGAACGGCCTCGAGCTTACCGACGGCGACCTGGGCGACATAAGGCACCAGGTTGTTGGGGATACCCTTGGGATCCTCGCCGATCAGGCCCGACGGATGGGCGCCGATGGGATTGAAGTAACGGAGCAGCACGACGTCCCACTCGGGGTCGGCGGTGTGAACGTCCATGAGGATCTGCTCAATCATCCACTTGGTCCAACCATAGGGGTTGGTCGCGGGCTTCTTGGGGTCTTCCTCGGTGACGGGCGGATTGTCCGGATCGCCGTAGACGGTCGAAGAACTCGAGAAGATGATGGACTTACAACCGTGGTTGCGCATGACATCGATGAGCACCAGGGTGTTCTCGATATTGTTGTGGTAGTACTCGACGGGCTTGCTCACCGACTCGCCAACGGCCTTAAAGCCGGCGAAGTGGATGACGCGGTCGATCTGGTGGGTATCGAAGATCTTGTTCATCGCATCGCGGTCGAGCACGTTGGCCTCGTAGAAGGTGAGGTTCTTGGCGGCCTCGTCGCCCACGATGGTCTTGACGCGGTCGATGGCAACGGCGCTGGAGTTGGAGAGGTCATCGACGACGACAACCTGGTAGCCACCCTCGAGCAGCTGAACGACGGTGTGCGAGCCGATAAAGCCGGCGCCGCCGGTAACGAGGACGCAGGTGTCTTTGGGGTCGAGTGCTTTGGACATGTAGTCTCCTATCGAATCAGGAACACTTCTTGAGGGGAGTATAGCGCAGCTGGGGGCACCCAAAACACGCGGGGCAGGAAAACCAGAGGATTGATGTTAACGTACTCATATGATGCTATTTGCATAATCCTTACCTTTGGTGTGGGACGTATTTGCGAGCCGCTGACCATGCTTTTCCAGCCGTTCGTGGAAATAGTTGGGACAAGCGCGATGTGCGTTAATATGTTTGAGTTGAGCGACATATAAATAAGCATGTAACGGAGTACATATGTCACCAAACAACGATTCCATCTTTACGCAGGAGCTTTCGCGCCGCACTGCCCTTAAGGCTCTTTTCGGCGCTGCTTCCGCGGCTGTTCTTTTTGGCCTGCCTGCTCGCGCCCATGCGGCTGAGGCCAGCCAAGAAACCACCGACAAACTGAATGCCGCCCAGGCCCAGCTCGACGAGGTCCAGGCCCAGCTCGACAGCATCGCTAATGAGTACGCGACGCTCGCCAACAAGAACGCTCAGACACTCAGCGATATCGAGGGCGTACAGGGCCAGATTGACGAGACGCAGGCTCAGATCGACACCAAGAAGGCCGAGCTCAAAGAGAAGCGCAGCGACCTTTCCGATCGCGTTGCTGCCAGCTACAAGTCGGGCGGCACCAACATCCTGTCGTTGTTGCTCGCTTCTGGCTCGTTTGAGGAGCTCGTCGCCAACGCGCATTACGTCGAGAAGATCAACAAGAGCGACCGTGACGCCATCGAGGACATTCAGACCATCCAGAAAGAGCTCGATACGCAGAAGTCCGAGCTCGAGTCGCAAAAAGCCGACTTGGAGAAGCTCAAGGACCAGCAGACCGCTCAGATGCAGGACATGCAGGCCAAGCAACAGGAGGTCCAGACGGTTCTGAACGGCCTCTCCGACGATGTCAAGGAGCTCATGGCCCAGCGCGATTCCGAGATTCTCGCTGCCGCTCAGGCCGAGGAGGCTGCCAAGAAGGCTGCTGCTGCCGCGGCTGCCGCAAACAAGAACAATTCCTACTCGGGTGGTTCAAGCTCGGGTGGCGGCTCGTATGCCGGCGGCACCCCGCAGCAGAATGCCGGCTCGGGCAAGCAGCAGGCTGTCGTCAATGCATGCTACTCCACGCCCTCGCCTGGCCTGAACTGGTGCGCCGCCTGGGTTACCAACGTGTTCCGCAACGCCGGCGTGGGCTACTTTGGCGGCAACGCGTGCGATATGTTTAACGCCTGGTGCTACAGCTCCGACCGTTCGGCGCTGCAGGTGGGCATGATCGTGGCCGACTCGTCGCACAGTGGCACCGGTACGCCGGGCCTGCTGTACGGACACGTGGGCATCTATGTTGGCGGCGGCATCGTTATGAGCAACGAGGGCGCCATCACGTCTAAGTCGCTTGACTCGTTCATTGGGTTCTACGGCACTGGCTCTGGCGTGCGCTGGGGCTGGCTCGGCGGTATTGCGCTGTCGTAACGGTGGTTTGAAGTAAGTTGGTCCGTGACTGCCCGAAAGGCATTAGGTTGCCTGCTCGGACAGTCCTGCTCGCACGGAGAGCACATTAAGTGCTCTCCGGCTCGT
>URNM01000057.1 GCA_900549185.1 uncultured Collinsella sp.
ACAGGAAGCGCCGCAGCATCGCGGCGCGCGCGATCGCCTGCGTTCTCGTCGCCCTGCTCGCGCTTCCCTTCGCGGGGTGCAGTGCGAGCCCGAACGCGACCGGTGGCACGGCGGGCTCTCAGGAATACACTGTGAGCGTCTCGCTTTCCGGTGGGTCAGGACGCGCAAGCATCGCCTCACCGACCACAATTGTGAAGGATGGCGACACCTACACCGCGACCATCACCTGGTCGAGTTCGAACTACGACAAAATGACCGTCAACGGCGTGGACTACGCGCCCGTAAACGACGGCGGCGACTCCACGTTCGAGATACCCGTCACGCTCGACGAGGACATCGCCGTGTCGGCCGAGACCGTCGCCATGTCGACGCCGCACACCATCGACTACACGCTCCACTTCGATTCATCCACCATGAAGGAGAAATCGGGCGACGAAGCAAGCGGCGGCTCCCCTGCGGGAACGGCTTCAAACGCCGCGGCCGACTTCCACCACGCCGATTTGGGCTGCGGCTGGAAGCCGACGGGGACGATTCAGCTTGAATACGCCGAGCACTTCACTGTCGACGAGTACGAAGGCGGCCTGCGGCTTATCTGCATTTCGAACGGGGAGCGCTTCCTCGTGGTGCCGCAAAATGCAAAGGTACCTGATGGGTTGAGCTCCGACATCGCGGTCATAAGGCGCCCCGCCGACAAGGTGTACCTCGTGTCGTCGGCGACGATGTGCCTGGTCGACGCGCTCGATGCGAACGACAATATCCTCATGTCGGGCACGAAGGCCGACGATTGCTCGGTCAGGGGCTTCAAAAGCGCGCTCGAAAGTGGGGCGATCGCCTACGGCGGCAAGTACAGCGCGCCCGACTACGAGCGAATATCGGCCTCGGGCTGCACGCTCGCCATCGAGAACACCATGATCAACCACACGCCCGATGTGAAGGAAAAGCTGCAGAAGCTCGGGCTCGTCGTGCTCACCGAACAGTCGTCGAGCGAGCCCGAAGCACTCGGGCGCGTCGAGTGGATTAAGCTTTTCGGCGTCCTGTTCGACAAGGAAAACGAGGCCGCGCACCTGTTCAACGAGCAGAAGGCCCGCGTCGAGCAAACGTCGAGGCTCGCGTCGTCAGGTAAAACCGTGGCGTATTTCTACATTAACTCGAACGGGGCCGCCGTCACGCGGCGGCCGGGCGACTACGTGGCGCAGATGATCGAGCTTGCAGGCGGCAGCTACGCGCTCGATGACGCGCAGACGGCGTCGACGTCAGGTTCGTCAGTAACGCTCGAAATGGAGCGCTTCTACGCGACGGCGAAGGATGCCGACATCATCGTCTACAACGGCACCATCGACGAATCGGTTGCCACCTTGAAAGACTTCGTAGGCAAAAACGCGCTATTGTCGCAGTTCAAAGCCGTAAAGAACGGCAACGTCTGGGTCACAAGCGCCGACATGTACCAGCAGATGACTTCTACCGCCGACATTATCGACGAGCTGCACGGGGCGTTCACCGGCGATGAGGCGAGCGACTTCCATTATCTGAGGAAGCTCGGCTAGCACCATGAAAAGCCGACTTTCCATGACATACGACGAATCGGGGCGCGCCGCGCGGTGTCGCGTCGTGACGGCGCTGCTCGCTGTTGTCCTCATCGTGCTCGTCGGGGCCAACCTGTGCATCGGGAGCGTGCTCGTGCCCGCAGACCACATCCCCGGCATCCTTTCGGGCGGCGCGGCCAATTCCATGGAAAGCCAAGTCATCTGGGAGATTCGCCTGCCGCGTGTGCTTTCAGCCGTGCTTCTCGGCGGGGCGCTTTCCCTCTCCGGGTTCCTGCTGCAGACGTTTTTCAACAATCCCATCGCCGACCCGTTCATCTTGGGCGTCTCCTCGGGCGCAAAGTTCGTCGTCGCGCTTACGATGATCGTACTTCTGGGCGCGAACCAGGCCATGTCCTCGCCGGCCATGGTGGCCGCAGCGTTTCTGGGCTCGCTTATCACCATCGGCTTCGTGCTCCTCATCGCACGGCGCATAAATTCCATGGCCATGCTCATCGTGGCGGGCGTCATGGTGGGATACATCTGCTCGGCGGCGACGAACTTCCTTATCGCCTTCGCCGACGACCAGTCCATCGTGAACCTGCACAACTGGTCTTTGGGTAGCTTCTCGGGTTCGAGCTGGGACGACATCGCGGTCATCGCGGTCGTGGTGATCACCGTGAGCGCATGCGTATTCACGATATCGAAGCCCCTTTCCGCCTTCCAGCTGGGAGAAGCCTACGCGAAAAGCGTCGGCGTGAACGTCGCACGCTTCCGCGTGGTGCTCGTCCTTCTAGCGAGCATGCTCTCCGCCTGCGTGACCGCGTTCGCTGGTCCGGTGTCGTTCGTAGGCATCGCGGTTCCGCATCTCGTGAAGTCGGCGCTGAAGTCGTCGAAGCCCATCCGCGTGATTCCTGCGTGCTTCTTAGGAGGCGCCATCTTCTGCGCGGGCTGCGATTTGATCGCGCGCACGCTGTTCTCCCCAGTCGAGCTTTCCATCAGCGCCGTCACCGCCATCTTCGGCGCGCCGGTGGTTATCGCGCTCATGTTGAAGAAGCGGGTGAAGTAGATGGGGGAATTCGTGCCGCGGCCCAAAACGCTCGGAGGGGAGTCGAACCTCGAAACCCCGGTCGAAACGCAGGCTGACGGAGCACCGCTTTTCCGCATAAGCGACCTGTCGGCTGGCTACGACAAGAAGGTCGTAGTCGAAGGCGTCGATCTTGAGGTTCGCGCGGGCGACGTCGTGGCGCTCATCGGGCCGAACGGCTCGGGCAAGTCGACCATCTTGAAAACCATCACACGCCATCTGGCGCCGCTTGCCGGCGCGGTCGAGCTCGACGGGCGGGAGATTTCCCGATGGAAGACGGCGGAGTTCGCAAGGAACCTTGCCGTTATGCTGACAGATCGCCCCCGGACCGAGCTCCTCACCTGCCGCGATATCGTAGAGGCGGGAAGGCATCCCTACACCGGGCGAATGGGCACACTCTCGCCCGGCGACCATAGTCGGGTCGATGAGGCTATGAAAACCGCACATGTGGAAGAGCTCGCCGAGCGCGACTTCATGCAGATAAGCGACGGGCAACGCCAGCGCGTCATGCTCGCACGCGCCATCGCGCAGGATCCACGTGTGCTTGTGCTCGACGAGCCCACGTCGTATCTCGATATCCGCTACCAGATCGACCTGCTGCGAATACTTCGCCACCTTTCGAAATCGCGGAATGTGGCTGTCATCATGTCCATCCACGAACTCGAGCTCGCGCAGAAAAGCGCCGACAAGGTGATTTGCGTGAAGGACGGCCGGGTCTTCCGCGCCGGCGCACCCGAGGACATATTCACGCGCGAGACGATTGGCGAGCTCTACGGCCTTCAACATGGCACCTTCAACGAGCGCTTCGGCAGCGTGGAAATTGGGCGCCCACACGGCGATGCGCACACGTTCGTCATCGCTGGCGCAGGTACGGGGTCGGCTGTGTTTCGCCAGCTCATCCGGCAGGGCAAGGCGTTCTACGCGGGCGTTCTGCACGAAGGGGACATCGACTGCGAGCTCGCGCGCGACCTAGCGACGGAATGCGTGGCCGAGCGCGCCTTCGAGCCAATCGGGGATAAAACCATAGCCCGCGCCAAAGAGCTCCTCGTCCACTGCGCACGCCTTATCGTGTGCCCCGCCGCCTTCGGCACCATAAACGCCCGCAACGCAGAGCTCGTCGAGTTCGCACGCTCGCATGGTATCGAGGTCATGCGAGCGTGCGAAGGCGCATCGGAGGATTCCCAATTGGAGTGGGAAGGATAAACTGGACTTTCATTTAAGGATCCTCAGGCTACAGCTCCTACGCCGGCAAGATCTCCAAGGCGCCAGAGAACCTCGTGAACAGGAATTTTCACGCCGACGAGCCCAACTAGGCCTAATCCAAACGAGATTCCAGACTCGACAGGCCATTGAGAGTCAGGTCGTTGGCGACCTCAGAGACGCGCTCGATAGGAACCGAGCCGTCAGACAGCGCCCACGTGCGATAGATACCGATAATGCCTGACAGCAAAAACGCCAGATAGTAGTCGAACATCTCATCCTTAAGACCTTGGGGCAGCAGATTGCGCTCGGCAATCTCGTGTTCGAGCGGCGCACGAAGACGAGCCATAAAATCATCGAGCGGAATGTTCTCGATCAGCTGACGATTGAGCACCAAGTTGTTGCACAGTGCCTCGTTAACGGTTTTAAAGAAGGTCGCCGCCGCGCCAAGAGCGCGCTCGTTGGTGTCGCCGCCCATTGAAGTAAGCGTTTTCTCGACCGAGTCGACAATCATCTCCACCACATCGACGGCAATGGCATCGAGCAGGCCGTCAACCGTACCAAAGTGAACGTAAAAGGTCTTGCGGTCAACATTGGCCTCGCGCGCGATGGCACTCACCGTAATGTCTGCCAGCGGCTTTTCCATGAGCAGGCGCTCGAAAGCCGAAAGGATGGCATTACGGCTGCGAACGATGCGACGATCAAGACGCGGTTTGCTGGTTGCCATGGGCGTGTCCCTTCGATATGCGAGCATTCATCAACAGATGAGAGATAATCTACGTAAGAGGATTATCCCCCATACAGCACAAATATGCCCCGCATCATGAAGAACGCACGACTGTCCTACTGCGACTTAGGGTGCTTCTTCTTATTGAGTGCCGACGGAGATACGCGAATACCATCGCCTGTCTGGCGCACATAGGCTTTATGAGCGGGCTTAGCGGCCCCAGAAGCCTTCTGAGCGTGCTTCTTGGGATCAACGGTAACAGCATTCGTGGGATGCGGCTTAGTGGGCGCAGAGGGCGTTTGAGGCGTGCGACCGAGCTTGCGCATCACGCGATCCCAGCGCGCATGGATGCTCTCGTTGTGGGCACTCTTAAGGCCCAGCAGGGGCGCAGCCAAAATGGTCGGCGCAATAAACGTAATGAGGCGCCACAGCAGATAGCCGGCGGTCGAAGCCGACCCAAAGAAATGACCCAAGAACAATGCAAAGCCGCCCTCAGCACCACCGGTTCCACCGGGCAAGGGGACCGCAGAGCTCAGCAGCTGGACAAAGGCGCTCGCGGCCATGACCGAGAAAAAGTCGACCTCGTGGTGGCCAAAGGCAAGCATCAGGAAATACGGAACCAGATAGAAAAACGCGAGCTGCAGCATGGTAATAAACACGGTGAGCAGCATGGAAGAAAAATGTCCGGCCGAAAGCTTGAACTTCTCGGAGAAGGAGTAGATCTCGCCATCGACAAACGTGCGCCATCCCTCGATCTTAGTGGCCGAGACACCAATGCGCTCAAGCCAATTGATGATGCAATGGGCGACGCGCGTGACGGTCTTAGGCATGAGCGCGACGGCGAAGATGCCCAGCAAGATGCAGCAGTGCCCACCAAAGCTAAAGACACACAGCAGCGTCATGTCGCCATAGCGCTCGGCAAAAAACGGCATGCGAGCAAGCAGTAGGATAGCGCCCCAGGCAACGAGGCCAAACTGATACACGATAAAGCGCGTGAACTGCGTGGCGCCAGCCTCGCCGACATTTTGGCCCGCCTTGGTCAGGCGGTAGATCTGGGCGGGAGTCGAGCCCATCATCATGGGCGTCAGGTTGCCAAAGAAGATGCCGCTCGCCTCGACCGAAATCAGGTCGCGGATGCCGACGGGTGAATCGGGGTCGAGCCAGACGGCGATCGCATAGGCCACAATGCCAAAGAACAGATACATGAACATGCAAAGACACGCGACAACGAGCCATGGCGCCTGGACGCTCGACATTGCGGCCCAGAACTGCCCCATCTGCCCGGTTACCACCAGATAGACGATATAACCTACCAGCACGACGCCGATAAAGATGGCGCCGCGGCGTGCGCTCTTATTGTCATCTCCGCCCGAGGCCTCAACCTCGACCTGGGGCTTAGACGTATGCTGAGAGGACTCCGTCATGAGACTCCTTCTAACAGTCAAAATATCTTGGATATTGTACCCGTAAGGGCCATAGGCAGAACGCAAAGCTCTGGTTCAAACGGGAATTGCAGATGGTTGTTTGAAAATAAAAAAGCCGGCCTTCCATGGGAAGCCCGGGTATCAAATGCGTGGTAGCCCGTACCAGATTCGAACTGGTGATCTCCGCCTTGAGAGGGCGGCGTCCTAAACCGCTAGACGAACGGGCCACATGACATCTGCACTGCCGTGCTGCGAGGAAATATATTACGGGACAAAAAACGTCAGCGCAAGAAGAAATTCCAAATTGCCGAAAAATTGTCGGCAGGTTATGGAACACGCAGGTAAACTGGGTAGCTAATTCAAGTTGAGATGGAGCAAAAGAGCTTCGCGCTCGTTGGGAATGTTGTCTTCGATCACGGCGTCGAGGGCGGAGTTGAGAAGCTGACCCAGTTCCGGCCCGGGCTTGACTCCGGCACGGATCAGGTCGCCGCCGTTGATGGCGAGCATCTTGAGCGTATAGGGCTCCCCTGCCTTCAGCAGCTCGTGCGCCATCGCGCGCATCTCCTCAATCGTCTCAACGTAATAGAAGCACGACGGGGCCTTGCCGAGCGTGTCAGCACGCTTAAGGTCCATGAGCTCGTCAATCAGACGGGCCGTGTCGACGCCCTCGCCAGAAAGCGCACACATCATATTGAGCAGGCAGGATCGCTCGGGACGCAGCGGTTTGTCGTGATATTTGATGAGCAGGCACACGTCGCGCACCAGGTCGTGCGAGAGAGCCAGGCGATCCATAATGACGCGCGCTTTCTTGGCGCCGAGCTCGGGATGACCGTAGAAGTGTCCGCTGCCGGCGTGATCGACCGTAAAGCACTCGGGCTTGGAGACATCGTGCAAAAACGCCGCCCACATAAGGCTCGACGATGGCGCGACGCCGTCGCACAGCGCCAGCTCCCCTGCCACTGTCAGCACACGGGCGATATGCTCGTAGACGTTAAACGCATGGTAGACACTTCGCTGATCAAACCCGCGACCCGCTGCCAACTCGGGCACAGCGGCACAGATGAGCTCGGGATAGCGTAGCATCGCGTCTCCCCCATGACCGGTCGAAAGAATGCCCTCGAGCTCAATACCCACACGCTCGCGCGCCACGGCATCGAGCAGCGGCGCGCACTCGGCAAGCGCACGCTTGGTCTCGGGCTCAATCATAAAGTCCAGACGGCAGGCAAAGCGCACCGCACGCAGCATGCGCAGGGCGTCCTCGTTAAAGCGACGCTTGGGATCACCGGCAGCGCGAATCAGCTTGCGCTCCAGATCACCCTGGCCGTCGTAGCGGTCGACAAGCCCGCGCTCGGGATGCCAGGCCATGGCGTTGACGGTAAAGTCGCGGCGGGCCAGATCGTCCTCGAGCGAGGCGGCACGCTCCACACTCTGGGGATGACGACCATCGGTGTAAAAGCCATCCAGACGGTACGTGGTGACCTCGATACGCTCGCCATCGGAAATAGCCGTGATTCCGCCAAATTTAATGCCCGACTCCACAACCGCGATGCCGGCGGCCTCGAGCGCCGCTTTGGACTCCTGCCACAGGCCGCTACAGCACATATCAACATCGTGGCTGGGGTACCCCATCAGGGCGTCGCGCACCCAACCGCCCACGTACCAAGCCTCAAGACCAGCCGCCTCAAGCGCGCGCAGGACGCGCAGGGACGCATCGGACGGTTGAGTACCGTTGAGCGAAACATTGCACATGCCTATGGCCTCCTGCGACTATCAAATTGGCTATCGATTGCGTCTGCAAGAAGTCTAGCAAGAAACAGCCTCCACTGCACACGCAAGTCCGATAAACAAAAACGCATCCGTCCTAGTCTAAGACGGATGCGAAATAATCAAACTATTCAGACAAGGTGCCGGAACTAGCAGACCTGGCGAACCTCGATGTGCTTCTTATATTCGTCCACCTTGGCAAAATCACCCAGACCGGGGCACTCGACCACGTTGGCGCCAGTGGCCATCGAAAGGCGCAGGGCGTCCTCGACGCGCTCGGGGGCGTCGTGCCACACGGACAGGAAGGCAGCGAGCGAGGAATCGCCGGCGCACACAGTCGACAGCAGCTTGACGTCGAAGGTGCGGTTGGCAAACCAGATATGCTCGCCGTTGGAGAAGTACGCACCGGCGCCACCAAGGGTCAGCAGCACGTTCTTGGCGCCCTTGGCGTGCAGCTCGGCCATAGCGCCCTTGACGGACTCGTCGTCGCCACCGCTCACCTTGATGCCAAAGATGTCAAGCAGCTCGTCGTCATTGGGCTTGATCAGCAGTGGCTCCAGAGCAATGAGGTCTGCCAGCTGATGGCTCGAGATGTCGAGGACGAACTCAGCCCCCTTGGCCTTGACACGGCGCAGGACCTCGGCCAAGAAGCCCTCGGAAGTGTTGGGAGGCAGCGAGCCGCTGATGACCAGGCAGGTCATGTCATCGAGCGAATCGATAAGTTCAAACATCTCCTGCTCGTTGGCCTCATTGATGGCGGCACCGGCATTGACCATGTTGTACTCGGTGTCGGGACCGGCGTTGAGGAACACATTGACGCGCGTAATACCGTCGGTCCACACGGGCTTGACGGGCACGCCCAGGGCCTCGGCGCCCTTAACGATAAACTCACCCGAGAAGCCGGCGAAGAAACCCAGGATCGTGGTGTCGACACCATAGTGGTCAAGCGTAAACGAGACGTTGAGGCCCTTGCCGTTGGGCGTGTAGACGGCATTGCGGGTACGCGTGACGGTATTGGGAGTAAGGCCGTCGCAGGCGATGTTGTAGTCAATGGCGGGATTTGCAGTGAGCGTGTAAATCATGAATGTTCCTTTCACGAAGCAACGTGTTAATGAAAGTATATTCCACGCATCGGTAAAAGGCTAGGACAACTCGGCGAACGGTGTGGAAGCGATGAAGCACGGCGGGACACCTCTCCCCCGTGGCGGAACAAAAAGGCGCCCCAGCCGAAACCGGGGCGCCACATGCGCACGAATATGTCGCGATTCAATTACTGACGATCGAGCTTGCGGACAGCAACGCGCTTGCTGTACTCGTCGACGTGACCGAAGTCGCCGATGCCGACGGACTCGGCAACGTTGGCGCCGGTGGCCATAGCGAGCTTCATGGCCTCCTCGACGTTGTCGCGATCCCTGTACCACTTGTGCAGGAACGCAGCGAGGGTGCAGTCGCCGGCGCAGACGGAAGAAACCAGCTTGATGTTGAACTCACGCTTGGCGTACCAGATGTCCTCGCCGTTGGAGAAGTAAGCGTCGCCGCGGCTACCACGGGTGAGCAGCACGTTCTGAACGCCAGCGTCGTGAGCCATCTTCATGGCAACGCGGACCTCGTCGTCGGTGTCGACCGGCACGCCGAAGATGGCCTTCATCTCGTGATGGTTCGGCTTGATGAGCAGAGGCTTCTTGTGAGCGAGCTCCTTGAGCTTGTCGGAGGACAGGTCCAGGACGACGTCAGCGCCACGAGCCTGAGCGTGCTCCATGACCTGAGCCAGGAAGTCGGGCGTAGCTTTGGGAGGCACGGAGCCGGAGACAATCAGGCACTCGAGATCGCCCGCGGTGTCCAGGATGTTGTAGAGCTCCTCCTGGTGCTGCGGCGTGATCGGAGCACCCGGGTTCAGGATGCCGTACTCGTGCTGGCCATCGTTGACGTAGGTGTTAATGCGCGTGATACCGTCGGTCCAGACCGGGCGGCAGAGGCAACCCAGGTTCATGACCTCCTCGACGATGAACTTGCCCGTGAAGCCAGCGAAGAAGCCGAGCGCGACGGTGTCGACGCCCATCTTCTTAAAGGCGAAGGACACGTCGAGGCCCTTGCCGTTAGCCGTGTAGCTGGCCGAACCGGTGCGGACGTTCTCGTCGGGCTCGAGCGGAGAGCTCGAAACCGTCATGTCGACAGCCGGGTTAGCGGTTAGCGTGTAGAACATTTACAGTACCCCCTGTATATGTGAGGGCCGCGTGGCCGGCCCATTCCAACCACGCGGTTACCTCTGATACCAAATTAGCGAGCTGCGGACTCGAGCAGTGCCTTGACCTCGGCGGCGGTGTTGCAGGCGAGCGCCTTCTCGGCGAGCTCGTCGCACTCGGCCTTGGTCCACTGGCTGATGGTCTTACGGGCGCGCAGGATCGACGGAGCACTCATCGAGAACTCCTCCAGGCCCCAGCTGATCAGCAGCGGCTCGAGCAGCGGATCGGCAGCGGCCTCGCCGCACATACCGACCATGATGCCGGCCTTCACGCCGCTCTCGATGATGTTCTTGAGCGAGCGGAGCACGGCGGGATAGTAAACCTGGTACAGGTTGGAGATGGTGTCGTTGCCACGGTCGGCGCACATGGTGTAGCCGATCAGGTCGTTGGTGCCGATGGAGAAGAAGTCGGCGACCTCGGCAAGACGGTCTGCGAGCAGCGAAGCGGCAGGCGTCTCAACCATGATGCCGACCTCGATGTTCTCGTTGAACTTGCGACCCTCTTCAGTCAGCTCGGCCTTGCACTGCTCGACAAGCTCCTTGACAGCCAAGACCTCCTCGACGCAGGTGACGAGCGGGATCATGATCTTTACGTCACCGAAGGCGCTAGCGCGCAGCAGAGCGCGGAGCTGGACCTTGTACTGGTCGGGATTGGACAGGCAGTAACGCACGGCGCGGAAGCCCATGAAGGGGTTATCTTCCTTGACCATGTGCAGATACGGAATCTCCTTGTCGCCACCCACATCGAGCGTGCGGATGATGACCGGAGCGCCCTTGAGCGCGCTGGCGACCTTACGGTAGGCGTTGAACTGCTCCTCCTCGGAAGGAAGCTCGGCAGAGTCCATGAACAGGAACTCGGAGCGGAACAGACCGATGGCCTCGGCATCGTGATCGAGCGCGTTGGGCACGTCATCAGGGTTACCGATGTTGCAGGCGATGATCTTCTTGATGCCATCGGCAGTCACGGACGGCTTGCCACGGAAGGCCTCGAGGGCTGCCTTCTCGGCAGCGAAGGCCTCGGCCTTGGCGGTGTAGGCGGCGAGCGTCTCCTCGTCGGGATCGGCCTCGACGATACCCTTGCCGCCGTCGACGACAACGGTCATGCCGTTGCGCAGTGCGGTGCAGCTGTTGGAGACCGAAAGGACAGCCGGGATCTCGAGGGCGCGCGCAATGATCGCGGAGTGCGACGTGCGGCCACCGGTCTCGGTGACGATACCGGCAACGTGGGCCTTATCGATCGTGGCGGTCATGGACGGCGTGAGGTCGTGCACGACAACGACAGTGTTCTCGGGCAGGACGGAGAGGTCGACGACCTCCTTGCCCAGCAGCTCGGCCAGAATACCGGTGCGGATGTCGGCGATGTCGGCCGCGCGCAGACGGAACATCTCGTCGTCCATGGACAGGAACATGTTCTCGAACATGGTCGAGGTGTCCATGAGTGCCTGCTCGGCGCAGGTACCGCCGTCAATGGCGGCGTTGATGGCGTCGGTCATACCCGGATCCTGAGCCAGTACAATGTGTCCGCTCATGATCTCGGCCTCGGCCTCGCCCACCGTCTCCTTCATGTGGTCGGCCTGAGCCTGGGTCTTCTCGCAGAAGACCGAAAGAGCGGTCTGATAGCGCTCCTTCTCTGCTGCCGAATCAGCAACCTCGTGCGGCTCAAACGTCAAGTCGGGATCGACGGCGACCATGACGGTGCCGATACCGATGCCCTCGGAAGCGTTGACTCCCTGATACATTCCCATTCCTCTCTCCGTGTCATGTGATAAAGCGTTTTGCCATATCCATGACAAAAGAGCGCAGCTACCTTACAACAGGTCACTGCGCCCCCAAATATGAACTTAGTTGTTCAACATGCGACCCGTTTGAGTTCTACTCGCCAAGACCGCTCTTGATGAGCTCGATGGCAGCAGCCAGAGCCTCGGCCTCGTCAGCGCCGTCGCACTTGACCTCGACCTCGGTACCGCAGGGGATACCAGCAGCCATGAGGGCCATCGGGGACTTGCCGTTGACCTCCTTCTCGGGGGTAACGACCGTCACGTCACAGGCGTACTTGCCCATGGTGGAGGCGAACAGACCAGCCGGACGCATGTGCAGACCCTGAGGATTAACGAGGGTAGCCTTCTCAGAAACCATAGTTGACTCCTTTTTTGTGTTTAACCCCTGTCATGTATGTGGCAGGAGTCAGATTCACGACGTTGTTTATATTCTGTCTCTTATACACATCTCCGAGCCCACGAGACACTGAGCGAT
>URNM01000058.1 GCA_900549185.1 uncultured Collinsella sp.
TTCGAGAAGGACCTCGCCGTCGCCGAGACCGGCATCGGGGGCCTGAAGGTCGTCGACCTCGCCGTCCACGGCGACTCGCGCGGCTGGTTCAAGGAGAACTGGCAGCGCGCCAAGATGACCGCCCTGGGCATCCCGGACCTCCGCGTCGTCCAGAACAACGTCTCCTACAACGACAAGAAGGGCGTCACCCGCGGCATCCACGCGGAGCCCTGGGACAAGTTCATCTCCGTGGCCCGCGGTTCCGTCTTCGGCGCCTGGGTGGACCTGCGCGAGGGCAGCGAGACCTTCGGCAAGGTGTTCACGACCGTTTTGGATCCCAGCAAGGCCATCTACGTCCCGCGCGGCGTGGGCAACTCCTTCCAGGCCCTGGAGGACGGCACCGCCTACACCTACCTGGTGGACGCCCACTGGTCGCTCGAGCTGAAGAGGACCTACACCTTCGTGAACCTCGCCGACCCCGAGCTCGCCATCGAGTGGCCGATCCCGCTCGACCAGGCCACCGTCTCCGAGGCCGACCTCAACCACCCGATGCTGAGGGACGTCGTCCCCATGGCGCCCAGGCGCACCCTCGTCACCGGCTGCGACGGCCAGCTGGGCCATGCGGTGCGCGCGCTCGCCGAGGAGCGCGGCGTCGCCAAGGACTTCGACTTCTGCGACATCGACACCTTCGACATGTCCGACCCGGCGGCCTATTCGCAATACGACTGGTCGCTCTACGGCGCCGTCATCAACTGCGGTGCCTTCACCGCGGTGGACAGGGCCGAGACCCCCGAGGGCCGCGCCATCGCCTGGAAGGCCAACGCGACCGGGCCGGCCCTTCTCGCCCGCACCTGCGCCGGGCACGGTATCACGCTCGTCCACGTGTCCTCCGACTACGTCTTCGACGGCGCCGCCGAGGTGCACACAGAGGACGAGTCCTTCTCCCCGCTGTCCGTCTACGGCCAGACCAAGGCCGCCGGCGACATCGCCGTGGCGGGGTGCCCGCGCCACTACATCATGCGCAGCTCCTGGGTCATCGGCGAGGGACACAACTTCGTGAAGACCATGAAGGGGCTCTCCGACCGCGTCGCCGATCCGGAGGACAAGTTGGAACGGGTCACCGTCGTGGACGACCAGCTGGGCCGCCTGACCTTCACGCGCGACATGGCGCAGGCCATCTTCCACGTGCTGGGGACGCACGCCCCCTACGGCACCTACGACTGCACCGGCTCCGGCGCCGTGAAGTCCTGGGCCGACATCGCCCGCGCCGTCTTCGAGGCCGCCAACGGCAACGGGGACAAGGTCTTGCCGGTATCGACCGCCGACTACTACGCGAGCGCCGCCGGTCCCGTCGCCCCGCGCCCGGTCCACTCCGCGCTCGACCTTTCCAGGCTCGAGTCGGTCGGGTTCCACATGCCCGACTGGGAGGAAGAGCTGGGGGAGTACCTCAAGACGCTCTAGCCGCTATTAACTTTTCGAGAGTAAAAGCCGCCGCTTGTTAACGGCGGCTTTTCTTGTTGGTGGCTATCTGCGCAGTGGTGCCAATAGTATTTTGCGGAAGATCTACCTCTCGCTTGGCTTGGAAGTAGGGTGGCCGGGCTGGTCGTCGTAGGCGTATTTGCTGTACACGTTGACCTCCCACTGCTTTTTTTCGACCTTTGCTACAGAATCTAGGATGAAGCCGGTCGCAAGGCTCAGGCCGCACAGGAACATAAACGAGGCGGCGAGCATAGTGGTGGGGAAGCGCGGGACGAGGCCGGTCTGGAAATATTCGACAACGATGGGCATGCCCAGGGCGAGGCCGAATACCGCGAACAGAAGCGCAACGAGGCTGAAGAACTTCAGCGGGCGGTAGTCCTTGAACAGCGTGCCGATCATCGCAACGACTTTAATGCCGTCGCTCACTGTGTTGAGTTTGGACTCGGAACCCTCGGGACGGTCGCGGTACTCGATGGGCACATCTTTGATGCGCCAGCGGTGGTCGACGGCGTGGATCGAGAGCTCGGTTTCGATCTGAAAGCCCTCGGAAAGCACTGGGAAGGTTTTAACGAACGGGCGGCTCATGGCGCGGTAGCCGGTCATGACGTCATCGAAGCTGTAGCCATAGATCCACTTGATCATGGCGCGGACCAGATTGTTGCCAAAGCCGTGGAAGGCGCGCTTGTTTTCCTCGGCGTAGGTGCCGTTGGAAAGGCGGTCGCCTACGGTCATATCGGCCGTGCCGTTGAGGATGGGCTCGCAGAGGGCTTTGGCCGCCTCGGCGGGGTAGGTGTCGTCTCCGTCGACCATCAGGTAGCAATCGGCGTCGATATCGCGAAACATCTGGCGGCAGACGTTGCCCTTTCCCTGACGGGGCTCAAAGCGCACCGTGGCTCCGTGTTCGGTGGCGATGCGTGAAGTATCGTCTGACGAGTTATTGTCATAGACATAGACCGTAGCCTGCGGAAGCTCGCGGTGAAAGTCGTCGACGACCTTACCGATCGTGAGCGCTTCGTTGTAGCAGGGGATGATGACGGCGATGGATTCAGAATTCACTCAATGCTCCTTACACATTCAATCCTTGAAAGTATAGCCGTTTGGACTTGTCATCCTTAGATGTGGGTTAGTTCTCCAGTTTTGTTGCGCGAATCGTTTGCAGGGCCGTCGGGTCTATACTGTTCGTTTGTCAACGATTACGAGTAAAGGAGTTGCATCCGTGTCGGATCAGACAAAGCAACAAGAAACTCGCAGTCTGCCTGCGACGTTTGCTAAGAACGAATTTGAGAAGGACGCGTTTATCCTTCGTCAGCTGGTTACCAAGGATTTTAAGATCAAGTATCGCCGTAGCGTTCTGGGCGTCGCATGGTCGGTGCTCAACCCGCTGCTGATGATGATCGTCATGGCCATCGTGTTCTCGACGATTTTCGCCCAGGGCCGCAATGGCTCAATTACGCCCGAGATGTACCCGCTGTACTTGATCGTGGGTAACGTCACCTTTGCCGTCATGTCCGAGTCTACGAACCAGGCCCTGACGTCGATCGTGGGTGCTGCCCCGCTGCTCAAGAAGGTTAAGGTGCACCGCTGGGTCTTCCCAGTACAGAAGGTGCTCTTCTCGCTGGTTAACTTTGCCTTCTCGCTGGTCGCCGTTGCCATCGTTATGCTGTGGTTCCACGTTATGCCTTCTTGGCACCTTATTCTGCTGCCGGTCTGCCTGCTGCTGCTTATGTGCTTCTGCATGGGCCTGGGCATGATGCTCTCCGCCCTCACGGTTTTCTTCCGCGATGTCATGCATCTGTGGAGCGTCGTCATTACGGCTTGGACCTACATTACGCCCATCTTCTGGACGACCGACTTCGTTGCGCAAATGCCGCATCTCGTGCGCATTCTGGTCTATGCGAACCCCATGTATAACTACCTGCAGTTTATGCGCGATATCTTTCTGTTCCAGACTACGCCCTCGCTTATGACGTTTGGTATGTGCGTCGCTTGGGCGGTTCTTGCGCTTGTTATTGGCTACACCGTGTTCCATAAGTCCGAGCGCAAGTTCATCCTCTACATCTAAGGAGTGCTGTGATGACTGAATCTGTTGTTGATTACAGCGAGCAGCCTCTGGCTGTCGAGGTCGACGACGTCACCATGATCTTTAACATGGCGTCCGAGTCGCTGACCAACCTCAAGGAGTACTTCATCAAGCTTGCCAAGCACGAGCTGTTCTTTGAGGAGTTTAGGGCGCTCAAGCATATCTCGTTTGATATTCATCGTGGCGAGGTCGTGGGCCTGGTGGGCACCAATGGCTCCGGTAAGTCTACGATGCTCAAGATCATCGCCGGTGTGCTTGAGCCAAGCGAGGGCAGTGTTAAGGTGCACGGTAACATCGCGCCGCTGATTGAGCTTGGTGCCGGCTTTGACCCCGAGCTGACTGCCCGCGAGAACATCTATCTGAACGGCGCCCTGCTCGGCTATACCAAGGAATTCATCGATGCCAATTTTGACGGCATTATTGAGTTTGCTGAGCTTCAGAACTTTGTCGATATGCCGCTTAAGAACTTCTCCTCGGGCATGGTGGCGCGTATCGCCTTTGCAATCGCGACGATTACCGAGCCCGATATTCTGATCGTTGACGAGACGCTGTCCGTCGGTGATGTGTTCTTCCAGCAGAAGTGCGAGGACCGTATCCAGCACTTTATCCAGAGCGGCGACGTGACGGTTCTGTTCGTTTCGCACTCCATGGAGCAGGTTGAGCGCATCTGCCAGCGTGCCGTTTGGATTGAGAAGGGTGACCTTCGCATGGACGGCCCGGTTGATGAGGTCTGCAAGGCGTACCGCGAGCAGTTCAACTAGGTTATAATTACTTACGCCTGACAGGCTTGCGCTTGCTTGGGCGTGCGGTTATTTGCTCCATTAGCTCAGTTGGATAGAGCAGGGGACTTCTAATCCCAAGGTCGACGGTTCGAATCCGCCATGGAGCACCATCGTTTATTAAGCCCGGACCGCTTGGTGGTCTGGGCTTTTTTCATCTTGTGTGCTGCTGGAGCCGAGCGCGAGCAAGCCGCTGCTGTTTGTTGCGGTTGGCATTTTACTTTTCGAGATGCTCTTTCAGCAGCTCCAGCGCGTGGGCGTAGCCCTTCAGGCCCTCGCCGGTGATGGTGGCGAAGCAGGCCAGGCGGGCGTAGCTCACCTGGCGGAAGTCTACGCGGGTCTCGACGGCGCTAATGTGGACCTCCACAGCCGGGATGGCGATGGCTTTGAGGGCATCCAAGATGGCCACGCTCGTATGCGTGTAGGCAGCCGGGTTGATGACGATGCCGTCGACCTTGCCGTAGGCCTCCTGGATCTTGTCGACGATGCTGCCCTCGTGGTTAGACTGGAAGACATCGACCTCGTCAAAGCCCTGTGCGGCGCCCGCTTCCTGGCAGATCTGCACTAAGCGGTCGTAGTTGTCGCTGCCATAGATGCCCGGCTCGCGAATGCCGAGCATGTTGAGGTTGGGGCCGTTGATGACGAGTGCTTTCATGGTTGCTTCCTTTGCGGTTGGAAAACCACCACAAAGGTGCCTGTCCCCTTTGTGGTGGTTTTGGTTAGAGAGCGGGTGGGAGGGTGTCGAGGAGGGCCTGGGCGGTGTTGGCGGCGCAGTCGCGTGAGTCGATAATGTAGTCGGCCCAGGCGCGGTAGCGTGGCATGCGCTGTTCGGCCAGCTTATCGATGCCGTCGCGCGCGGTGATGGGGCGGTCCTTGTGGGCGAGCTCGTCGAGCTTGCGGTTGAGCATCACGATTTGGCTGTTCTGGTGCAGCAGCGGATAGTTCTCGTCACGCGTGACCACGCCGCCGCCGGTTGAGAGCACCAGGCCGCTGCGCTTGGAGATGTCGGACAGAGCCGCCGTCTCCTGCTCACGGAAGGCCACCTCGCCGCGCTCGACGATAAAGTCGGCACAGGGCATGCCCAGATGCTCCTCGAGCGCGTAATCCAAGTCGATGTGCTCGCGACCCGTGAGCAGGGCAATCTGCTCACCCACGCGGGTCTTGCCCGAGCCCGGCATGCCGATCAGCGCGATGTTCTGTTCGCGGCGCGACAGGCGCTCCGTTACGCCCAGGATGCGCTCGCGCGGGGTGGCCTGGCCGGTATAGCGCTCGACGGCCTGTGCCGCTTGGGCCACGAGCATCAGCAGGCCGCCGATGCAGGGGATACCGCGGCGCTCGGCCTCGAGCATCAGGCCCGTGCGGGCGGGGTTGTAGACAATGTCGATAACGCCTTCGAGCGCATTGAGCCCTTCGAGCGTGCAAGGCGCGTCGGGGCAGTGGGGGAACATGCCGGCGGGCGTGCAGTTGACGAGCAACGTTGCATCGGACTGCTGGGAGATGTTGTCGTAATTGACCTCGCTCGTGCGGCCGACGGGCACGACGATGGCGCCCAGGTCTCCCAGCACCATACTTGCCGTGGTGCCGGCGCCACCAGTGGCTCCGAGCACGAGAGCCTTCTTGCCGGTAACCTCAACGCCCAGCTCTTCGACCAGGCACTGAAAACCAAAGTAGTCGGTGTTGTCGCCACGCAGGCGACCGTCAGGCAGACGTGTGATGGTGTTGACGTTGCCCATGCGCTCGGCCAACGGACTCAGCTCGTCCAGGTATTCCATGACGGTGCGCTTGTAGGGGATGGTCACGTTGGTGCCCTCCCATTCGTCGCCGGTCATAAAGGCCTCAAGATCCTCGGGCTCTCGCTCAAAACGCACGTACTCGAGCCCCGCGAGCTCCTTGTAGATGGTCGGGGTGTAGCTGTGGCCCAGCACACGGCCCAGGACGCCGTAGGGGCGGGTTGCGGCGGTATCGGTCATCTAGAGCACCTCCGTGTAGCTGCCAAAGTAGGTGAAGCTCTCGCACACGTCGTCAATCGAGTCGAGCAGGTCGTCGAGCGCCTTGCTGCCAAAGGGGCAGTCCAGGTCAAAGTAGAACATAAACTCAAAGTCGCGACCGGGGATGGGGCGGCTCTCCAGCTTGATGAGGTTGATGTTGAGCGCATAGAAGCGCTCGAGTACGCGATAAAGGGCGCCCGGTTCGTTGGCCGTGGTGATCATGAGCGAGGTACGGTTGGCGCCGGGGTAGACGCGCGGCTCGCGGCTGATGACGACAAAGCGCGTGTAGTTGTTGTCGGAGTCCTGGATGTTGGGCTCCAGTACCTCCAAGCCGTAGTGCGCCGCACAGCTGCGCGAGGCGATAGCGGCGACGTCGGTGCGCTCGGAGTTGGCGACCATCTCGGCCGACATGGCGGTGTTGGGGTGTTTGGTGGCATGCAGGCCGTGGCCCTCGATAAAGCCGGCGCACTGGGCAATGGCTTGGCCGTGGCTGTAGACCTCGCGCACGTCGGCGAGTTTGGTGTCGGGCTTGACGAGCAAGTTGTGGTCGATCTTGAGGCGAAGCGAGCGCACGATGTGGAAGTCGAACTGGGCGAGCAGGTCGTAGACGGCGTTGACCGAGCCGGCGGTGGAGTTCTCGATGGGCAGCACACCAAACTCGCAGAAGCCGTCGCGCACAGCGCGCATAACGCCTTCGAAGGTCTCGAAAAACGCGATGTCGGGCACGTCGAAGAGCTTGCACGCGGCGATTTGACTGTAAGCGCCCTCAACGCCCTGGCAAGCGACGGTGGCAGTTTGAGGGAAGGGCGTGTCGGAGGCTGCAGCCGTGGCGTGGGCCTTTTGCGAGACAGTGATGCCCTTGAGTTCGTTGATGTAGCGCTGCTGCTCGGCCTTGCTCATGCTCATGAGGAGACGGAACAGGGTGATGGTCTGCGCCTCGTAGCGCTCGGGCGCGCGGCTGGCGAGGTTGTTGAGTTTGGAGCGCTCGCGGGCGGGGTCAAAGACAGCCTTGCCCATCTCGATCTTTGATTTGGCGACCTCGGTGGCAATGTCCATACGCTCGACAAAGCTGTTGAGGAGCGTGGTGTCGATGCCATCGATGGTCTGGCGGATGTCAGCAAGGTCCATAGGAACCCCTTTCACGTGTCGGTGATTTTTCTGGGACGGGGATTATAAAATCATTAGGTACACAATGATTTTTTAATCCCCGTCCCAGAAAAATCACTGGGTGGGCGTGGGGGCCGGAGTTGGCCCCCAGAGATTTTTAGAGCTGGGCGGCGTCCTCTAGGAGAGCGTCCCAAATTGCGAGCGCCGCGGCTGCTTCGGCTACGGGGACGGCTCGGGGGACGATGCAGGGATCGTGACGACCGTGGACCGAGAGCTCGGCATTTCCCATGGCGTCCATGTCTACGGTCTGCTGCTCGCGGCCAATAGAGGGCGTCGGCTTTACGGCCATGCGCCACATGACGGGCGCGCCGGTCGAAATACCGCCCAGGATGCCGCCGGCGTTATTGGACTCGACCTCGATCTCGCCGGTCTCGGCGTCGATGCGATACGGGTCGTTGTTCTCGCTGCCGCGCATGGCGGCCACGGCAAAGCCCATGCCAAACTCCACGCCCTTTACGGCGGGAATGCCAAACGCGATTTGCGCGATGCGGTTCTCGATGCCGTCGAACATGGGGTCGCCGATGCCCGCGGGAAGCCCGTAAATACCGCACTCCACGATGCCGCCGATGCTGTCGAGTTCGTCGCGCGCGGCCAGAATCTCCTCGCGCATACGGCCGGCTGCGGCGGCGTCAATGCACGGCAGATCGTTCGTAAGGATCGCCTTGCGGTCGGCCTCACGATAGACCATATCGTCCATCGGCAGGTCGGAGATGCCGCCGATCTGCGCGACGTGCGCCATGACCTGAATGCCGCGGGCCTCGAGCGCCTGCAGCGCGATCCCGCCGGCGATGCATAGAGGGGCCGTCAGACGGCCGGAGAAGTGCCCGCCGCCGGCGACGTCGTGCATGTTGTGGTACTTCACACGCGCCGGAAAGTCTGCGTGCCCGGGGCGGGGTTTGCGGCGCAGCTCGGAGTAATCCTTGGAGCGCGTGTTGGTGTTCTCGATAATCGCGGCGATGGGCGCGCCGGTGGTATGTCCATCAACCACACCGGCGATGATATGCGCGGCGTCGGCCTCGCGGCGTTTGGTCGCGGTCTCGTTGCGACCGGGGGCGCGACGGTCGAGGAAGGCCTGCAGCTTCTCCTGGTCCACGGCGATGCCCGCCGGGATGCCATCGAGCGAGCAGCCGATAGCGGGGGAGTGCGATTGGCCGAAGATGCTTAAGTGCAAGACGTTGCCAAAGGTCGAGGACATGCTATTCCTCCTCGAGCGTGACCTTGCCGCCAAGCAGGCGGTAGTGGTCGAAGAAATCGGGATAGGACTTGTTGACGGCCTCGGCGCCGTGGATCACGACCTCGCCGGTGGCGCGGCTCGCGGCGATGGCGGCCATCATGGCGATGCGGTGGTCGTTGTGCGAATCGACCTCACCGCCGGTGAAGGCATCGACACCCTTGATGATGAGGTCGTCGCCGGCAATACGCACCTGCGCGCCCAGCGCGGTGAGCTCGCGGGTGGTGGTGACCAGGCGGTCGGATTCCTTGATGCGCAGACGGGCGCAATCGCGGATAAAGGTGCGGCCCTGTGCCAGCGAGGCCACGGCCGAGATAACGGGCACCAGGTCGGGAATGTCGTGGGCGCTCATCTCAAAGCCAGCGAGCTTGTCGGACTGCACAGTGGCGGCGTTGGTGGAACGTACGATGCGGGCGCCAAAGCGCGAAAGCGCGGCAAGCACGTTGCGGTCGCCCTGTGCGGAGCTCAGGGACACACCCTCGACGGTGATGGGGTCGGTGCCGATGGCGCCGGCGCACAGCCAAAAGGCGGCGTTGGACCAGTCGCCCTCGACGGCTACGCTGCCGGGCGTGCGGTACGAGCCGCTGCTCACGCGGAAGTTCGTGACTTCGGGCTGGCCGTCCTTGGCCGGAATACGTTCGACGTTGACCTCGACGCCAAAGGCCTTCATGGCCTGGATCGTCAGGTTGATGTAGGGGCGGCTCTCAATGAGGCCGGTCACCTGCACGCAGGAGGGCTGGGCCAGCAGCGGGGCTGCCAGCAGCAGGCCCGAGATGTACTGCGAGCTTACGTTGCCCGGCAGCACAAAGGTGCCCGGGCGCATGCGGCCGCTCGTCTTGAGCGGAAAGCCGCCCAGACCCTGCAGGTCGCAGCCGGCGGCGATAATCTCGTCCGAGAGCGGGGACAGCGGGCGGGCGCCCAAGCGTCCCTGACCCACAAAAGTTGCTTCTGCGCCCAGCGCGCAGGCGACGGGCAACATAAAGCGGAGCGTGGAGCCGCTTTCGCCGCAGTCAAGCGTGCCGCCGGCAAGTGCCTTGAGCAGGCCAAACTCAATACTCTTCATGGTGGGGTGGACCTGGAAGCCATCCTCGACGGTCTCGATGCGAGCGCCCAGTGCCGTAAGGCAACGCACCGTAGCCTCGATGTCGGCGCAGGTGGTGTTGCAGGTAACGTGCGTCTCGCCGTTGGCAAGCGCGGCGCAGATGATCAGGCGATGCGCCATCGACTTGGACGCGATGGCGGGAACGGTGCCCTTAAGCGGGGACGGGGTGATGCGGGCTAGCATGCGAATGCGTCTCCCTTCTGGCCGAGGCCCTCGGCAATGAGTTCGTGGAAAGTGGAAAGCGGCGTGCGGTCGATGCTGCAGCGGCCGATGCCGTGCGGAATCACCAGGTCGATGGTGTCGCCCGCGCGCTTCTTGTCGTGGAGCGCCTCGGCAAAAACGGCATCGGCATCTAGGTCGCAGCGGGTCTTGAGGCCATGGCGGGCGCAGAGCTCCTCGATACGACCGGGCAGTGCAGCATCGCAAATGCCGTGCAGGGCCGCGGCACGCGTGATGATGCCCATGCCGATCGACACGCAGTTGCCGTGTCCGAGCTCAAAGTGCTCGCAGGCCTCGACGGCGTGTCCGGCGCTGTGTCCAAAGTTGAGGAGCTTGCGCTGGTTGGTTTCGCGCTCGTCGGCAACGACCACGGCGCGCTTGATGTCGATATTGCGGGCGATGATGAGTGCTACGCGGGCCACATCGCGGTTGAGCAGCTCCAGCGTGAGCGGGGTCTTCTCCAGCTCGGCGAAAAGCTCGGGGTCGGCGATCACGGCGTGCTTGACGACCTCGCCGCAGCCGTCGGCGAACTGCTCGGGCGTGAGGGTGGCCAGGCACCCCACGTCGGCGATAACCACGCTCGGCTGCCAAAAGGCGCCGGCCAAGTTCTTGCCGGCAGCCAGGTCGATGGCGGTCTTGCCGCCCACCGACGAATCCACCATGGCGAGCAGACTCGTGGGGATCTGCACAAACTTACAGCCGCGCATGTAGGTGGCGGCCACAAAGCCCGCCACGTCGCCCACGACGCCGCCGCCGAGTGCCACGATCACGTCGGAGCGCGAAAGCTCGTGCTCGGCCACAAACTCCAAAATGGCAACATAGGTTTCGGCGCGCTTATGGGCCTCGCCGGCCTCGAAGGTGCAGATGCTTACCTCGTAGCCAGACGCCTCCAGGCTCTGCTTAACGGGCATCTGGTAGAGCGGGCCCACGTTGGTGTCCGTTACGATGACGGCCTTGGTGCCGCCGGCAGTGGCGCGCACAAGCGGTCCCGCCTGCTCCAGCAAAAACGTGCCAACATGCACTTGGTAGGGGCGTGCAGTGTCGATATCGATGGTAATCGCCATAAGCTTCGGTCCTTTCGACCTGGCGTGATAGGTGGTCTAGTGGGAGGCCTCGTCGTCGAGTGCGCGCTTAATGCGGTCGCCCTCGGCAAGGAGATTCTCCAGATAGCGCTGGTCGCGGTCCTTGAGCGCACGGCTGTAGGCGCCGAGCGACTCGATTAGATGGTCGATCTCGAAGGCGAGCGCGTCGGCGTCGTCGATCATGAGCTCGGACCACATTTGCGGGTTGAGGTGCGCCACGCGGGTGAGATCGCGGTAGCTACCGGCCGAAAAGCCGTGGTGGACCTGGGCGGTCGGGCTCTTTACGTAGGCGTTGGACACCACGTGCGCAAGCTGGCTCGTAAAGGCGATGACGCGGTCGTGCTCGGCGGCGCTGGTCACGCTGAACTTGCCAAAGCCCAAGGGGCGCACCATCTCGCGCACCTGGCCCAAAAGCTCCAGTTTGAGCGCATCGTCCACCGCGGGCGGCACGAGCACGAGTGGCGCGCCCTGGAACAGGTCGGCGCGGGAGTGCGCATAGCCCGAGTACTGCGTGCCCGCCATGGGGTGCGCGCCCACAAAGTAAAAGCCGTGCTCGCGGGCAAGCTCAAAGGCGCGTTCGCACACGATGCCCTTGACGCCCACCGTGTCGATCACCACGGGACCCATGATGGCCTCGGTATCGGTGGCGTCGGCGAGTGCCTGGGCATGCGCCTCGAGCCACTCGATGCATGCCTCGGGATAGCAGGCAAGGACGATGATGTCGCATTCGCCGAGTGTCTTGTCGTTGAGCTCTCCGGCGACAGTGCCCATGCTGGCGGCCGTCATGACATCGTCATCGGGGTCCCAGGCCAGCACGCGGACGCCCGCCTGCGCATAGCCGCGGGCAAAACTGCCGCCGATGAGACCAAGGCCGACGATGCCGGCGCACTTAGGGCCGCCCTGGTTAACGCGCGCGTTTCTCACCGTACCCATGGGCTACTCCATGGTCTCTTGGCAGACAACCTCGCGGATGGCTCGGATGCGGCGCATGGTCTGTCTCTTATACACATCTCCGAGCCCACGAGACACTGAGCGA
>URNM01000059.1 GCA_900549185.1 uncultured Collinsella sp.
TCGTGGGCTCGGAGATGTGTATAAGAGACAGGCATCGGCCGCGTCATCAAGCTCGTCATCGGCATCTTGAGCGGCGGAAAGCAGCGCGCCGTCAACCGACTGCAAGCGCTCGAGTGCTGACCACTGCTCGCGCTCCTCGGCAGTGCCCTCGAGCTCCAGCGGCGCCTTGAGCGTGTACTGGTGCTCGGCGACCAGGCTTGTCTCGAGGTTGTCCGCGTAGTGCGTCATCGTGGGCAGAATCGCCAGGCCAAAGAGCAGCAGCAGCGAGGCAAACGCAATGCCCACAAAGAGCGTGGCAAAGTTGCCCAGGTTGCGCAGAAAGATACGCAGGCGGAAGCGGGAAACAAAACCCATGCGCTCCGGCAGTTGCATACCGCGCTTGGTGCCCGATTTGCCGCTCGCCTCGTGACGAAGGAACTGCAACGGCGTCTTGCCCATTTTGCGAAGCAGGCCCACCAGCGTGATGAGGATGAGCGCGGCGGCGGGAACCACGGCGCACTTCACAAAGATCTCCCAGCTCCAGTACACCTGGAAGGGCGGCAGGCTGTACGAACCGTAATAGAGGCTGCGCATGGGCTCGGTAAAGAACACAACGCCGAGCGCAGTGCCCAAAAGCGCCGCGACCACGCCCACGATGGCGGGAAGTGCCAGGTAGTGCAGCACGATCTCGCGACGGCGATAACCGCTGGCGAGCAGCGTGCCGATGATGGCGCTCTCCTCCTCGATGGTGGCGTCGGTAAGGACCACAAAGACGAACGCCATGATCACGATGATGATGTCGAGCAGCGTCATCCACATCATGGAGTCGCCGTCCACGTCATCGCGCGCATAGCCAATGCCCTGATTGGAATCGGCGTCGGTCAGATCGTCCACGCGCGCATCGGCGTCGGTCAGTGCCTCGACCATATCTTGCTCGGCGTCGATGCGGTCCGCGGTGGGGAGGTCGCGATCGGTAAAGGTGAAGGAGTAGGTGTAGGCGGGTGCGCCGCCGGCATCTTCGAGCGCGGCAAAGCCGCCATCGGTGACCTCGGCCACGCCGTACGTGATGGTGTTCACCGTAAAGTCCGAATTGTTGAGGAACAGCGCCTGACTATCGGGCTGGGTCATGATGCCGCAAATGGTGTAGGTGCGACCCTCGAGCTCGACTTTATCGCCCACGGACAGGTTGTTATTGGTGGCAAAGACACGGTCGATGGCCACCTCGTCATCCGCCTTGGGTTCCCCGCCCTCACAGTAGGACGCGATATCGACCTTGGTGCGGTGCGCATAGGTGCGCAGCGTGCGCTTGGTGCCGTCGTCGCCGGCGGTCTTTTTGATGATGGCGTCGATGGAGAAATTCTTGTAGAGCGTGACGCCGCCGACGTCGCCGGCTGCATCCTCGGCGGCCTTGAGCTGGTCTTTGGTGACCTCGAAGGAGGTGGTCGCGCGGCCGTCCTCAATCGTGTACGCATCGCGCATGTCGTCGATAAGGCAGCCGATGGAATGCGCTGCGAGCAAAAAGCCCGAGGTGAGAGCGATGCTTCCGCACATAAGCAAAAAGATGCCCAGGTACTTGCCGATATTGCGGCGCAGCTCGCGCGGGAGACGTTTTGCGAGAGGTGTCATGGCGCCGCCTACCAATCGAGTTCGGCGGCCGCGACGGGCGACTCGTTGAGCTCATCCTCGACGATGTGCCCGTCGCGCAGGCGCAGCACGCGATTGGCCATGCGCGCGATGGCGGCATTGTGGGTGACAATGATGATGGTGCAGCCGTAGGCGCGGTTAACATCCTCCATGAGCTGCAAGATTTCCTTGGACGTCTTATAGTCGAGCGCACCGGTGGGCTCGTCGCACAGCAGCAGGCCCGGGTTTTTGACGAGCGCACGGCCGATGGCGCAGCGCTGCTGTTGGCCGCCCGAGACCTGGCGCGGGAACTTGTTGCGGTGCTCGTAAAGGCCCAGCGAGCGTAGCAGGTCGTCAATGTCGAGCGGCTTTTTAGACAGGTGCGCCGTGACCTCGATGTTCTCCTTGATGGTGAGATCGGACACCAGATTGTAGAACTGGAAGACAAAGCCCAGCTCGCGGCGGCGGTACTCACCCAGGTCGGCGGGCTTGAGCACTGTGAGGTCGCAGCCGTCCACCATGATGGAGCCGGCGTCGGCATCTTCCAGGCCACCGATCAGGTTAAGGAAGGTCGACTTGCCCGAGCCCGAAGGCCCCAGCATGACGCAGATCTCGCCGCGATTGATGGACGTGTCGATGCCATCGAGTACCGTCAGGCGCGCATCACCGTCGCCATAGTGTTTCTTGAGCCCTTTGACCTGGACATAGGCTTCCTGCGTTGCCATGGTATCCCCCATTGTTAGCCTCGTACTACTTTATAAGCGTAATAGTAAACCTTGGCGAACTATTTTTGGAGCGAGGCCTGGAATTTATTTCAGACTAGTCATTGGGGACGTTCTTAAATGACTAGCCGCTAGGGACACTCTTTCGCCACCCGGCACTTGGGGACGTTCCTTATCTGCCGGTAGCTGGGGACAGTCCTTGCCAGCCCGGCCGGCGAGCCGATGAATCGGCAAAGACTGTCCCCGATGACTAGTCGTTTAAGAACGTCCCCAGTGACTAGGTGGCTAGGCGCGGGATTTGGTGCGCGAGAGTGCGAGGCCTACGGCGGCGATGGCCGCGGCAAAGAGCACCGTGACGCCCAGATCGCAGGCGATGTCGCCCAGCACGGTGGACGTCAGGTCCGCGGCGAGCGCCTTGCCGATCGCGTCGTTCACCCAAAACGTCGGCACAAAATGCGCCGCGGTCTGCACGGCCGAGCCCATGAGCGACAGCGGCATCCAGGCGCCACCCAAAAACGTCATGAGCATGCCAAGCAGGTTGCCCACACCGTTGAGCAGCTCCTCGCGCGCGCCCAGACTCGAAAGCGCAAAGCCAACGGCCAGCGGCGTGCACGCCAGGGCAAACGTCGCCGCCAACGCCAGGCACACGCGACCCACGCCGACCTCGGCGACCGCGCCGGCAAAGCCCACGACGCCCATCATGCTCGACACAAACCAGATGCAGACGGTAAGCACGGCGGCGGCCGCAAACACGGCGAGCGAACGCCGGCGCTCGGAGATTGGGCCGGCCTCCATGCGGCGCACGCGCTCGGGCTCGCTCATGCCCGAGAACACCAGCCCTACCGACACGATGACCGACGAGATAATCGCGTACGCGCCAAAGTTGAAGTACGACTTGAGCGTGGCGGCGGCCGTCGAGTCGACCTTGATCTGCTCGATCTCGACCTCGGCGCGCTTGGCGGCAGCATGCTCGACAGCCTTGGCAACGTCGCCGTTAGAAGCAGCGGACTCTAGGGCCGCCGCAGCGCCCGCGAGCGAGATCCAGCGTGAGGCCTCGGCAGACGAAAGCGCCGCCGCCATGGTGCCAGCACCGTAGGTCACATCGAGCTTGGGCAGGGACTCCCCCACGCGGGCGGCTGCAACGAGGTCGTCCTCAAACCCCTCCGGGATAAAGAACACGCAGTCGGCGCTGCCCTTGGCGCTATTGCTCTTGGAGAGCGCGTCCGCAAGATCGTACGCATCGTCGCCGACGCCCGTGACCAGCTCAAAACGCGACCCCAGATGCTTGGTAAGCGCACGCGAAAGATCGCTGTCGTCGCGGTCGACCACGACCACGTTGGTGTCATAGGGCTTGTACTCGGTGAGCTGCGACGAGTTCCAACTCACCGATGCCGCGATAAACACACCCAGCAGCGAAATGAACACCGTGTAGATGAGCAAATAGAGCGGGTGCGCGAGCGCCATGCGAAGCGCAGTCTTAAAGGTGCTCATAGCGGCTCCTTCCAAAGATCAGCGTGGCGGCGGCAACGAACAGCAGCGCCATAAGGACCAGCGCGCCGGCGCGAACGGCAAAGGGGCCCAGGTCCTCAAAGAAATACAGGCGGTTGAACATGTCGCAGATGAGCTTGACAGGGTTGAACCAGCACTCGGCCGGGCAGGCGCGGGCGACGTCGTCGGCGAGCGCCATCGCCGGCTCGCCGTAAAGCCCGGCGAACAGGGCGCACGTGGTGGCGAAGCCCGTGAGGATGCCCGACTTGGACGCCTTGCCGCCCTTAACGGGAAGCGTGCCCACAAAGAGCCCCAGGCCCGTGGCGGCAAGCGCGGAAGCGGCACCGCCCACCAGACACAGCCCCTCGCGCCCGCCAAAGTCGACGCCCACGACCAGACGCACGTAGCCAATCGCGATCGTCATCGAGGCAAAGGAGACCAACCACGAGCCCGCAAAGATGCCGGCCAGCGATGCCGTCTTGGAAAGACCGCCCACGCAGCGACGCGCGCCAAGGCCGGACAGATTGGGCTGCAAATCGACGACGCTCAAAGCGACAAACTCGGCAGACATCATCGCAACCAGGCCAAAGAGTGCGTAGTAGTAGATGACCGTGCCATCGGGCGTGGTGCGTGTCAGGCTTACGCGGCGGGTGCCGCCCTCGAGCGACAGGGCGCGCGCAACCGCCTCCGGGTCGGCGAGCGCCGCCGGGTTGTCCTGGGCAATCTGGGATATGAGCTCGGCATTTTGTGTATACGAGCTTGCCACCGTCTCCAAAATGCTGCGGTCGGTGAGCACCGACGACGCACGTGAGTTGTCGTAACTCGATAGCAGCGTGAGTTTGGGCGCGCCCGCGTCGTCGACCGTATAGATGCCCGCAACCTCGCCGGCCTTAAGCGCACGGTTCGCATCGGCTGCGTCTTCGCACTCGTGGATCTCGAGCAGTTGGTCGTCGCCTTCCTTGGCAAGCGACGTCGCCACGTCCTTAAAGGTCGAGGCGTCCCAGGCCTCATCCGCTACGACGGCCACCGGCACCGGGTCGACCGTGCCGTCGGAGCTGAGGTTCGCAAACATAAACATGAACATCGTGGAAAGCGCGACGGGAAAGAGAGCGCCCCAAACCCACGTGCTCGGCCGGCGCAGCAGCGTCTTGACCGTAATGATAATGGTGTTGAACATGGCTGCCCCCTAGTCGCGCAGCTCGCGGCCGGTGATCTCGAGGAACACGTCGTTGAGGGTCGGCGGCTCGCTCCACACGCGGCCGAGCGCCACGTCGGCAGCGCGCAGCGTGTCGAGGATGTCGACCAGGTTGTGCGGGCTCGCCTCGCAGGTGCAGACGAGCTCGCCGCCGGACAGCTCAACCGAAAGCACGTGCTCGAGGGCGCGCAGGCGCTCGACCGTGGCGGGCTCGACGGCGCCGACCTCGACGGTCACGCGCTCACCCATCTGAATCATGCGCTTGAGCTCGTCGTTGGTGCCCTGCGCCAACACGCGCCCGCCGTCCATGATCATGATGCGGCTGCAGATCTGCTCGACTTCCTCCATGTAATGGCTGGTATACACTACCGTGGCGCCCTCGTCGCGCAGGCGGCAGATGCCCTCCAGGATGGCGTTGCGGCTCTGCGGGTCGACCGCCACCGTGGGCTCGTCAAAGAAGATGAGCTCGGGCTTGTGCGCGATGCCGCAGGCAATGTTGAGGCGTCGCGCCAGGCCGCCCGAGAGCTTGCCTGGGCGGAACTTGGCAAAGTCGCCCAGCCCGACAAAGTCGATCGCCTCGTCCACCAGCGCGCGACGGCGCTTGCGGTCGCTAACGTAAAGGCTGCAGAAATAGTCGATGTTCTCGCGCACGGTGAGTTCGTCGAACACCACAACTTGCTGCGGGACCACGCCGATGCGACGCTTGAGGTCGTAGCGGGCGGGCGTCATGGGCTCGCCGAACAGCTCGATGGTGCCTTTGTCGTAGGCAAGCAGCTGCAGAATACAGTTGATGGACGTGGTCTTGCCCGAGCCGTTGGGGCCCAGCAGGCCAAAGATCTCGCCGGGGGCGATGTTCAGGTTAAAGTGGTCGAGCGCGATAAGATCGTCGTAGCGCTTGACGAGGTTTTCGACGTGGACGATGTCTGTCATGAGGCGGCCCTTCTGTTGATTGCGGCCCGGTACGATTGCATCATCGCAGGAGCCGCCGGCGCGCACCAGTGAGCTTTGTCACGAGTGCGAGGGTCTTGGTCGTGCGGCACGCTGACGCCCCCGCTTTGTCGCGCGGGAGGAATGTCACGGTTGCGCAGGCGGTCCCTCCACCACACGCAGCTTCGCGTACAATACCCGTATGAACAGGCTTTTCGACAAATCGATCGTGCTGGCGTGCTGTATTGCGGCCGCCATGGGTCTTGCTGTGGACGCTCGCCTGGTCGCGGCGTTTTGCCTTGGCGTTATTGCCACCTCGCTGGCCGAGGTCGCACAGGGAAACCGCGCCCGCCGTGCAAGCGAGGCCGCGAGCTACGTCTACATCATCGCAGCTGTCTTCGTGCCGCCGTTTGTGCCGTTTGCGCCTCTCGTCCTCTATGACATCGCGCGGCGCGTGCGCCGTGAACGCATCTGGCCCGCGCTGGCGATTGGCGCCGTGTTTGTCTGCGCGCTTGTCGCGGACCTTCGCGGCGGCGCGCTCACCACCCGAACGCTGCTGCTAACCGCCATCCTTTCGGTCGCCGCCACGTTGCTGTCGCTGCGCACCGCGCAGCTGGAGCGCGAACAGGAACGCATGCGTCGCACCCGCGACAAGCTGCAAGAACGCGCCCTGGCACTCGAGGCACGCAACCGCGACCTCGCCGACCGCCAGGACTACGAAGTCGAGCTCGCGACGCTCGCCGAACGCGCCCGCATCGCGCGCGAGATCCACGATAACGTCGGGCACCAGCTCACGCGCGCCTCACTGCAGGCCGAAGCCCTACGCGTGGTCCACGCCGACGAGCCTGGCGTCGCCGCCGATTTCGCCGACGTTAAACGCACGGTTGACGAGGCGCTCCAGCTTGTGCGCGCCAGCGTCCACGCGCTCAACGACAACGCCGTCGACCTTTCCGTGCAGCTCGAACGCATTGTTGAAGGCGCGCGCTCGGACGGCGGCCCGCAGATTGAGCTTGAAGTTTTGGCCGAGCATGCGTCCGCAAATGTCGCCAACTGCTTTGCGGCGGTCCTGCGCGAGGCGCTTTCCAACGCCATGCGCCACGCCCATGCCAAAACCATTACCGTGCGGTGCATGGAGCATCCGTCGTTTTACCAGCTCATCGTTACCGATGATGGCGTGGACGCGACCCCGGCGAGCAGCAGCAACGTCGCAGAAGGCATGGGGCTCGCCTCCATGCGCGAGCGCGTCGAGGCGCTTGACGGCACCTTCACCGCCGGTCCGCGTGCCGGCGCCGGCGGCTGGCGCGTGTTTGCCACCGTTCCCAAACCGCAAGGAGATGAGGGCCGATGAGGCTTATTGTTGTCGACGACGACCGCTTGGTGGTCGATTCGCTCAAGATTATCCTGGGCGCCCAGCCGCAGATCGAGGTGGTGGGCACCGGCGCCAACGGCAACGATGCGGTGGCGCTCTACGCCGAGCACGCACCCGATATCGCACTGCTCGACATCCAGATGCCGGGACGCGACGGCCTATCGGCGGCACGCGAGATCCTCGGGCGCGACCCTGCGGCGCGCGTGGTGTTTCTGACGACATTCTCGGATGACGAGTACATTGTGTCGGCGCTCAAGCTGGGTGCCCGCGGCTATCTGATCAAAACCGATGTCGCCGCCATTCCGCCAGCGTTGGCGCAGGTCATGAGCGGCAAACGCGTGCTCGAGGGCAAGGCGATCGAGGATATCAACTTTGATGGGGCGGGCGTCGAGGCCGGCACGGCCCGCCGGCCCGCGGCCTTTGTCAGCCTGACCGACCGCGAGTTCGAAGTCGCCGAGCTCATCGCCCGCGGCCTCGACAACAAGGAAATTGCCGCCACCGCCTACATGGGCGAAGGCACCGTACGCAACCACATCAGCTCGATCCTTGCCAAAATGGGCCTGCGCAACCGCACGCAGATCGCCATCGCCTACCTGCGAGGGTAATTACCCAACGACCGACCGCCCCGGCATAGCAAAATGGCTGCTGCCGATTTAATGCCATTTCAAAACTATGCCGGTTTACGGGGCCAGACTCAGAACCCCCATCCATACCCGCGTTTTCTGCAAAATGACGGCTCGTCTACCTGCGGTTTTATTTTCACGAATATCGGCATGGTTGGGGACTCGTAACTCAGCCCCGTAAACCGGCATAGTTTTGTTCGGGCGGCCCTGCACGAGTGTCTCCGCCAGCCTCGCGGGACCAAAATGAGCCGTTTTCCTCCGTCCCCAAGGGATCAGCCGAAACCGCCCGCCACGAAATCGGCCCATCTACTACGTTTGACTCAATACCCCTGACCATACCTTCGTTTTGAACAAAACCGCAGGCGTTCTACCTGCGGTTTTGTTTTTGCGCTTTTCGGCATGGTTGGGGGTAAGGGGCTAAACGTAGCAGATGGGCCGGTTTCGTGGCGCGCCCTCCTCCCCAACGCACAAAAGCGCCACCACGGAGGAGGGAGATGCCTCCGTGGCGGCTGGGGGTAGGAGTAGGTCGGGATTTAGCCCTGCCGGCCGCCCGGGGCCTTTTGGCCCCGGGCGCTGTCGACGTGCCTAGCGCTTACGGATACCCCAGACCAGGGCTCCGACGCCGGCCATGGCGATGACAAATGTCATAAGCAGAGCGGCGGCCTGCTGGTCACCCGTGGTGGGCAGGAAACCCTTGACCGTCTTGACGATATTCGTCACGGTCTTGGGCGTGCCGGGATCGGGCGTCGGCACGGGCGTCTCGGGCTTCTTGTACGTGTTGTTGAACACGATACCCTCGACGCTCTTGTCGCCCTTGGTAAAGGCGACGTTCGCCTTGAGGTTGCCCTCGCCGTCATCGACCACGTTGACGGTCACGGTAAAGACGGACTTGTCGTAGGTCATACCGACCTCGTCGCCCTTGACCTCGCTGATGGTGTAGACGTGCGTACCGGGCTCGTCGTACTCGAACTTGTCGAAGCCGATCTTGCCGTCGGCATCGTTGGCAACCGTAGACTCGATGTCCTCGCCAACGAGCTTAAAGCTAAACTCGTCCTTCTTGAGCTCGCGTCCCTCGAGCACCTTGATGGCGCCGATGGAGACCTGCGTGGGCATGGCGTGATACTTGTTGGTAAAGCCAGCCGACTCGGTAGCTCCCTCGAGCTTGTGCGCCGCGGTCAGCGTGCCATCACCATTGTCGGAGACGGTGGTCACGACGGTGTAGGTCGTGCCGTCATAGGTGACGCCCTTGTACAGGCCGAGCGCGTTGGGGCAAGCCTCGCGCAGCGTGTACGTGTGCGTGCCGGGCGCCTCGTAGCGAATCGGGCTCAGCGTAACGGTGCCGCTGGCGTCGTTGGCGCCGCTGGCGACAACCACGCCGTCCTCGAGCAGCTCAAACGTGAACTCGCCGGCTGCAAGGTCGCGGCCGGTCAGACGCTTGACCGTCTTGACCTGATCGGTCACGGAAGAATCGGTGGGCGTCACGCTGTAGGTGTTGGTGAATGTGAAGGCCGCACCGTCGTCGCCTTCGCGCACGACGCTCAGGTGTCCGGCACCGTCGTCAGTCACGGTGTAGGAAATCTTGCGCGTAGCGTTAGCATCGTTGGTCACGCCAGGGGCGCTACCGGACTCGGTCACCGTGTAAGTAAAGGTGTGCGAGCGCGGAGCGGTGGGGGCTGCGGGCTCGGGCTCGTCGCTGGGCTCGTCGGCGTTGGCATCGGTGTCGGCCTCTTCAGCCTCTGCCTCGTCGGCCTCGGCTTCGTCAGCTTCGTCGGCCTCGGCCTTATCGGTCGCATCGTCCGTCACGCCCAGAGCGCGGTTGAGGTCCTCGAGCGTAAAGTGGATCTTGCCAAAGTCCACGTTGCCAGCCGCGTCGTTGGTTGCGGTCGTGCGCTCGGGCATCGGGGCACCGGCATCGTCGGCGGTCATGGTAAAGGTGAACTTGCCCGCGATGTCAGCCGGGGTCAGGCCCTCGGCTGCCTGGAGCTTCTTGGTGCCGATGAGTGCGGCATCCACGGCCTCGGCGCCGTAGACGTTTTCGAACAAGGGCTCGACGCCACCGTAGTCGACCGTTGCCGTCAGGGTACCGTCACCGTTGTCGACAACGATAACCTTAAAGCCAAAGCTCCACGTTGTAGCGGAAACGCCATTAGGCAGCCCGAATAAATCTTCGTAGGCCGTGTAGTTAATGGTCCAAGCGAGCTTACCGTCCTTGTCGGTACGATGGGCAAGCCCAGCCGCCTCAAGATTGGCAAGCATCTCGGTGTCGTAGTGCAGCGCATCAAAGCTCACATGCCCGCCGATATTGGGCTTGAGGTTTTCGTAGCCCACAAGCTCGCCCTGATAGGCAATGCCGAACCAGAACTCGCCGTCGGCCATCGGACGACCGGTCAGGGTCTTGGTGGCGACAACCTGAGCAGCGGTACCACCAGGCGTATTGGTCGTAGCACTGTAGCTGTTGTGGAACGGGACCAGGGCACTCTCGACCTTGTTCTCACCGCTCTTGTGGACCGTCGTATGCGTACCCTCGGGACCGCCGGAGACGGTCGTCGTGGCGGTAAGCGTACCGGCACCGTCATCGGCAACGGCGATCGTCACGGTACGCACGGCGTCGTCGTAGGTGTAACCGGGCTTGCCGTCATTCTTCTCGGCTACGGTGTACGTGAAGGTCTTGCCGGCGTCAGCCTGCGTAAACTTGACCTCATGGCCAGCCAGGATGTCGATCAGGCCGACCGTTGCCTCTGCCGTCGCAGGGGACTTGAAGTTGTTGACTCCGGGCAGCAGGCCAAGCGCGTTGGCCGAGGCCTCGTCGGCAGGCTTCACGGTAAACGTGAACTGACCCTCGGTCATAGGACGTCCGGAGAGGCTCTTGCTGAGCTTGAGGCCGCCGGCCGCGGCGTAATCGAGCCCAGTGCGGTACGTGTTGGTAAAGCGGCCGCTTTCCTTCTTGGTGACGTTGGCAATCAGGACGCCCTTGCCGTTATCAGTCACGGTTACTTCGGCGGTTGCGACATGCGCGTCATACGTCATACCGGCCGCGCTGCCCGCGTTCTCGCGGATCTCGTACTTGTAGGTTCCGGCAGCCGTGTAGTGGATCTTGCCGAACTTGATGGCGGCGATGCCATCCTTCGCGTCCTTTTTGCTCACGGTTACGGTTGCGGGATCGGGCAGCGGGGTGCCCTCGGGGGCGGTGACGGTAAAGCTGAACTTGTCCACATCCGTCCAGTCGCGGCCGTTAATGGCCTTGCTCAGGTCAAAGTCGAGCTCTGCGTCGATCGGGGTCACACTGTAGGAGTTCTTGAACTCGGCGGGCTCGGTGCCCTTCAGGACATGCTTCGCCTCGAGCGTGCCGTCGCCCTTGTCGGTGATGGTCGTCTCAATGGTGTAGGTCTTGCCGTCGTAGGTGATGCCGTTGTTGGCGTCGCCCGGGACCTCGCGCAGCGTGTAGGCATGCTTGCCGGCAGCGGTGTACTCGATGGGGCTCATCTTGATCTTGCCGCGGGCGTCGTTCTTGCCGGTGGCGACAACATCGTTGCCCTCGACGAGCTCGAAGGAGAACTCGCCTTCCTTGAGATCGCGCCCGGTCAGGGCCTTGGTCGCCGTGACCTGATCAGTAACACTGAAGCTCTTGGGAGTTACGGTGTAGGCGTTCTCGAAGGTCGCCTTCTTAGCGTTCTGCAGCTTGTGCTCCACGCTGAGGGTGCCATCGCCGTTGTCCTGGACGGTGGTCACAATAGTGTACTCAGCGGTGCTGTAAGTCTGTCTCTTATACACATCTGACGCTGCCGACGACTAGTCGAGTGTAGATC
>URNM01000060.1 GCA_900549185.1 uncultured Collinsella sp.
GCGGTACCGTGACCGGCGTGGGCGAATTCCTCAAGGAGCAGAACCCCGAGATTCAGGTCGTCGCCGTTGAGCCCGCCACCTCACCGGTGCTCTCTAAGGGCCAGGCCGGCCCGCACAAGATCCAGGGCATCGGTGCCGGCTTTGTGCCCGACGTCCTCGACACCCAGGTCTACGACGAGATCATCCCCGTCGAGAACGACGACGCCTTTGCCACCGGCCGCGCCGTGGGCCACAAGGAGGGCGTGCTCGTGGGCATTTCGTCCGGTGCCGCCGTGTGGGCCGCACTGCAACTGGCCAAGCGCCCCGAGAACGAGGGCAAGACCATCGTGGCCCTGCTTGCCGACACCGGCGAGCGCTACCTGTCCACGGCGCTCTTCCAGGACTAAGGGCCCGTCACTTGTCGATAGGCCCAAGGCACGCCGGTCTACCCTCTCTTCTGGCCGCCTGAGCCCATCTCGTTAGGGTGTCCCACACGACGCCCGAACTTGCTACAATGTCTGCGGCGCGGAACCAGCCTCCCGCGCCGCTTTTCTTTTTTGGCCACATGCCACCAAGGAGAACCTCCCCATGCACAACAAGCGCGTGCTCGTCGCCATGAGCGGCGGCGTCGATTCCAGCGTGACCGCGTACCTGCTCAAAAGCCAGGGCTACGAATGCGTCGGTGCCACCATGCGCCTCACCTGCCCCGCACCCGACCCCGCCACGGGCATGAGTAAGGTCGGCCGCGACATCGCCGACGCGAAGGCGGTCGCCGAGCGTCTGGGGATACCCCATCATGTGCTCGACCTGCAGCAGACCTTCGACCGCAGTGTTATCGAGCGCTTTGTGAACGCCTACCAGGAGGGGCTGACGCCCAATCCGTGCATTATCTGCAACCGCCACATTAAGTTTGGCGCGCTGCTCGATGCGGCGCTGGACATGGGCTGCGACTACATCGCAACGGGACATTACGCCAAAACAAGCCAGGCGGCAGATGGCACCTGGCAGCTCCATCGCGGCGAGGACCCCAAAAAGGACCAAAGCTACTTTTTGTATTCGCTTACGCAGGAGCGCCTGGCGCACACGATCTTTCCGCTGGCAGGCCTAGACAAAGAGCGCGACGTGCGCCGAATAGCCGCCGAGCAGGGCTTTACCAACGCCCAGAAGGCCGAAAGCGAGGACATCTGCTTTATTCCAGACGGTGACTACGCGGGCTATATCGAGCGCCGCTGCGGACATCCCGCTGCACCGGGCGACATTGTGTGGCGCGACGGCAGCGTGGTCGGGCGCCACAACGGCGCGCTGCGCTACACCATCGGCCAGCGCAAGGGCCTGGGCGTAGCGATGGCGCATCCCGTGTATGTGACGGGCGTCGATGCCGCCAGCAACACCGTGCATCTGGGCGAGGCCGAGGACCTGGCGGCCACAGCGCTCACGGCCGATGAGTGGATCTGGAGCGCGCCGGATACGCGCATGGAGGCGAAGCTCGACGCCGGCGGCATTCGCGTAGGTGCCAAGTACCGCTACCGTCAGAAAGACCAGGCAGCGACCCTTACGCGTGATGAAGACGGGCAAATGCTGCTAACTTTTGACGAGCCGCAACGAGCCATCGCCCCCGGCCAAGCCGTTGTAGTCTACCGCGGCGATATCGTCCTGGGCGGCGGCACGGTGACCGGCGCACTTAAGTAGCCGCGGGTTTATCGCTGCACGTGTCGAAGCACTTCAATAGCAGCACTAACCTCGATAACGCGACGCTCGAGGCCGCGGCGAATGGCCTCGAGTCGGCCCTCCGCCGTCGCCCATTCGCTCTGCGAAAGAATCTCGATCGCCTCATCAACAAATCCGTTGAGCCGCGATGAATTGAACCAATCGAGTGAGTCCGCAAGCGCCAGCTGGACGGAAGGGTCGGGCCCAAACGGCTTAGCGGAAAACCCAAACTCCCCAGTTGCGAGCACGGCAGTTGGTACGTTGTACCACAGACAGTTGCCGCTATCGAACAGCGGAGCAGGTTTTATCTCCAGGGTGTCGACATTACGGATGATACCGAAGTTTCGCCAATGGCGGTCGCTGTTGGCCAAAAGGGCATCGCAGACAATCATCTGCGACATAGACCTTCTCACGGCAGCCTCATCGACACCATGCTTGCCAAGGTAGCGGCAGTACCGGTCGTACGTCGAGCTTCCTCGCTGGCCGCCAAGGGCGTTCTTAACGTAAACAGCCGGAACATATTCCTCGCGGCCGTCTAGAAAGTCGTCGCACAGACACACAGGACCATCGAACATCCGCTCAACCGTATAAGGAACAAACTCGCCCTCCGACAGCAAGCGACGATGCAGAGCCGTTGCAACCGCCTCGTTAAAGGGCCGTTGGTCATCCATGCCGCACCCCTTGACCAGAACGCGAACACCGTTGCGAATCATCCACGATTTAGGAAGCTCGCCCTCGGATGTGTTGTCGGGATTTTTAAGACCGATGCCTTCCAGCCAACCCGAGCGCTCTTCGGGCGCCGATCGCTCAAAATCGTTCTCGAAGTAATTGAGGTTTCGCCATTCGAGCCCGTCGCATTCTGCCGGCCGCAGCCAATAACAATCCGAAAGTGATAGACCCAGGCACTGAACCGGCACCTCAACGCCGTTAGCAATCCCCAGCTCGCGGTAGCGCGAGACGAGCCCGGGGCGGACGTCAGGCACCGACCGATGGCTCCACCACACGTTGAGCTCCCGTTTATTCACTGTAGGAGAAGAGCTCGAGCACGTGCCAAACGGCATTCGTTGCGTATCGAGGACCTTGGCGATTTCAAAGGGAAACTCGCGCGTCGGATCAAATGAGACATACGCGACCTCATGGTCGGCCGACATCAGCGTAAACTTGCGTCCCACATCGGCTACAGGACGGCGCCCTCGTTTGCGGACCTTTTGATAGGCGATCGCAGAATTGTACTCGACCATCTTCCGGCCGCCCACAATATCGCACACAAGCGTTCCCGATGCGGCAAGTTGAGATATGCGGGCTTTCGTAACGCCCAACAGGTGGGCGGCATCACCCATAGACAAGTACCCAGACGTATCCATACACCGCATCACCTCGTTAAGTAATTTATATGTTTAGTTAATAGATTACATACATCATAATACTAAACATCCTAAAGCGAAAAAGGCCCGAGAAATCGGGCCTTAGCGATCGGTCAGCCGAGTCGCAAGCTGCTCCCCTAGCGCTGTACGTAGGCGCGGACGAGCTCGTAGGTGTTGCGCACGCCGTCCATGTGGCTGCGCTCGTAGTTGTGGCTCGCATACACGCCGGGGCCGATCAGGCCGTGACGGATGTCGTAGCCGGCAGAGAGCGTGGCCTCAACGTCCGAGCCGTAGTGCGGGTACACGTCGATGGCGTAGTCAAGTTCAAGCTCGCGCGCGATATTGGACAGCGTGGTCACCAGGTCGTAGTTGTACGGACCACCCGAATCCTTGGCGCAAATCGACACCATGCGCTCGGTGCAGCCCAGGTCGTCGCCCACGCAGCCCATGTCAACGCTGATCATCTCGCGCGTGTCGGCCGGCACGAAGGCACCGCCATGGCCGACCTCCTCGTACACGGTAAAGAGCAGCGAAACCTTACGCGAAAGCGTCACCTCGCCAGCGGCGACGGCACGCGCCAAGCCCAGCAAAATAGCGGCCGAAAGCTTGTCATCCAGGAAGCGGCTCTTAATGTAGCCGCTCTCCGTCACCGTGGTACGCGGATCCATAGCGATGATGTCGCCGGTCTGAATACCCAGCTCAAGCACGTCGTCCTTGCTGTCGACGTTCTCGTCGAGCAGGATCTCCATGTTCTTCTCGATGGTCTTGACCGGCTCGTCGGCCACGTGCGCCGAAGGCTCGGTGTTGAGGACCACGCCCGTGTAGACATTGCCGTCGCGCGTATAAACGGTGCAGTTCTCGCCATCGGCCGTAGACCACTGATGCCCACCAAGCGTCGTGGGACGCAGGCGGCCATTGTCCTTAATGGAGCGCACCATGGCGCCCAGGGTATCGACATGGCTCGCCAGTACGAGCGGCTCACCCTCGCCACCAAGTTCAACGAGCACGTTACCCTTATTAGAACGCTCAGGCCCAAACCCCATATCGCGCAGGGTCTCCATCAGATAATCAGTCGCCGCACGGGTATAGCCCGTCGGCGAAGCAATAGAAGTCAGCGTCTTAAGCTGTCCCGCGATATAGGAGAGCGTCTCCTCTAGAGAAGCATCGATTACAGAAGCCATGTGCATCCTTCCAAGCAAAACTAAGACCGAGTCCCGATTTTAACCGTTCTGCACGTGCAATGCCCCAGGAGCCGAGCCGCCTCCAGACGTCCCCGCACCGGTTTTGTGCACGTGCACGGTTTACAATCTCAATCTTGCATAAATCCTATTGGTATTTGCATAGAAATGAGGCATCTTTTTGCTTCGTCTCAGGGTGCCCCACCTTGGACCGTGCAAAAAACGGAGTATTCAGCACCGTGGGCCCCAACGGCCCCATCACGAACGACAAAACGACGCGGTTACAGCAGTGTTGCAGGTCGTCGCAAAGCAGAAACTCAGTAACAACCCCCTCCACTCATCGATAGCCCGCCCACAATGGCTGTCGATGGGCGCCTGCGGATCACTACCGCCCATTCACAACGTTATGCATTTTTAAGAGCTTGTTGAATACTCCCAAAAATGCACGCAAGGAAGTGCACCACCTATCCGCAGCGGGCAGTACGCCTTGGTTTTGTCCGTCTCAGGGCATCGACGCAGCACAAAAAGCCCCGCCGTGCGTAGCACGGCGGGGCCAGCGGCACGTCAAAAGACCATACACCTACGGGCGAAGGACCACCAAACTGGGCTAGGCAGCCGGGCAGATCTTCTTGAAGAGCTCGATGACGTCGTCGAGCGTCGCCTCGCGCGGGTTACCCGGGAAGCAAGCGTCGGCCATGGCGTCCTTGGCCAGAACCTCGATCTCGTCGGCCTTCATAGCCTCGCAGACGTGCGGGATATTCACGTCGGCGGAAAGCTGCTTGACGGCGGCGATAGCGGCGTCGGCAGCCTCGTCGGTGCTCATGCCCGTGGTGTCAACACCCATGGCAAGGGCAACCTTGGCCAGGCGCTCAGCGCAAACCGGCTTGTTGAACTCCATGGCGATCGGCAGCAGCATGGCGCAAGCGACGCCGTGCGGGGTGTCGTAGTGAGCAGACAGGGTGTGAGCCATTGCGTGGTCGATGCCCAGGCCAACGTTGGAGAAGCCCATGCCGGCGACATACTGGCCAAGGGCCATGCCCTCGCGGCCGGAGCCGGGCTGGCCGGACTTGGCCTCGGCGACGGAGTCACGCAGGTTCTCGCTGATCAGCTTAATAGCCTCAAAGTGGAACATGTCAGAGAGCTCCCAAGCACCCTTGGTGGTGTAGCCCTCGATGGCGTGGGTCAGAGCGTCCATACCAGTGGAAGCGGTCAGGCCGGCGGGCATGGAAGCCATCATGTCAGGATCGACGACGGCAACCTCGGGGGCGTCGTTGGTGTCGACGCACACGAACTTGCGGACCTTCTCGGGGTCGGTGATGACGTAGTTGATGGTCACCTCGGCGGCGGTACCGGCGGTCGTCGGCACGGCGATGGTGAACACGGCGTGGTTCTTAGTCGGAGCAACGCCCTCGAGGCTGCGGACGTCGGCGAACTCGGGGTTGTTGATGATGATGCCGATGGCCTTAGCGGTGTCCATGGAGGAGCCGCCACCGATGGTCACGATAGCGTCAGCTTCGGCGGCCTTGAAGGCCTCGACGCCGTCCTTGACGTTCTGGATCGTGGGGTTGGGCTTAATCTCGGAGTAGAGGCTCCAAGCGATGGCGGCGGCGTCGAGCTCGTCGGTCACCTTAGCGGTAACGCCGAACTTGACCAGGTCGGGGTCGGAGCAGACGAAGATCTTCTTGTAGCCGCGACGCTGGAGCTCACCGGGGATCTCCTTGATGGCGCCGGAACCATGATAAGAAATGGTATTGAGAACGAAACGATTAGCCATTGATAGCCTCCCATCGTGTGCGGGGCACCCATAACGCCCCACGCTATGAGTCCCATCCTAACGCTTTTGAAACAAAAAGCACGTGAGAACATCAAAATCGTTAAAGCGTTTCAACAGAAGATGAAAAATAGTGCGGCAAAGGGACAGCCCCTTTGCCGCATTCGGCTACTTTCGACAGCCCTCTTTCCAGGCATCGGCCGCACATTTCCAGCGTAAGCGTAAGTCGCGCTCGCGGTCGATAAACATGATGGCAAACGCGACAAACAGCAGCAAACTCGCCACGACGATGGCGTGCAGCCCCATGCGCTCAATACACCAGTTGCCCAGCACAGCGCCAAACACAAAGGTAAAGATCACGCCAAAGTACAGCACGCCGTTTTCCAAAAAGCCGCGCCTGTGGGTGATGATGTAATCGTCCACGTTTTGCAGCGCGTTGCGCAAGTTGCCGATGCACATGGTCGTAGCGATGCCGTGACCGTGGATCTTGCGGAAGCTCTCGACCTGCATGCCGCAGGCAAACGAGGTGAGGCAGTTGGCGAGCAGGTTGAAATTGCCGCCCGGGATAAAGCTCACACCCAGCAAGATGACGGCTTCAAAGAACACCGTCACTTGGCGCCAGTGAATCACGCTGCCAAACCGTTCGTGTACCAGGTCGGCAAGCATAATGCCCACGGCAAACGACACCACAGGGAAGAAGTAGCGCCCCGCAAGTGCCCAATTGCCCTCCGAGATGCTCACGCCCACAAGCAGGATGTTGCCCGTCTGCGCGTTTGCGAAAACATGGTCGCGCCCAATGTACGAATACACATCCATAAAGCCGCCGGCGAGCGCCAGGATAATGCCCAGTTCGATGGACTCCGATATCTGTTTGGCACGCTGCATCGTCGTGCATCCTCCTTGTTGACGACCCTCTCGTGCGTTGGCGGAAACATAGCCGCCGTTCATACTGTAACCCATTGACAACATGGCGTGCGCGCGAGATGACCCCTTCGACACAGGGATACACAGTCTGGAAACAAACGACACCCGCATCGACACGCCGATCCGCCGGCTCGTGTACTCCACCAGTCTTTTTAGCCCCGCCCCAAAAAGACTGGTTACAATTACGTGCAGCATACAAACACCAGGAGGGATCGTGGCAAAAAAGCCTCAGCACGCTCAGAATAACCAGCGCAGTCAGCAGGGCAAACAGGGCCAGCGGCAAAAGCGCGGCGGCAAGGCCCAGGGCGGCCACGCCGCTCATACCCCGGCAGCGCCCGCCCGTCCCTGGCGCCCGGGCCGCGATAAGTTCCTCCCCGTCAGCCGCGCCGATATGGACGCGCGCGGTTGGGACCAGTGTGACTTCATCTACATCTGCGGCGACGCCTACGTGGACCACCCCAGCTTTGGTATGGCCATCATCAGCCGCGTACTCGACGCGCACGGCTACAAAGTGGGCATCATCTGCCAACCCGACTGGACCGATCCCGCCAGCATCAGCGTGCTCGGTGAGCCGCGCCTGGGCTTTTTGGTCAGCGCCGGCAACATGGACTCCATGGTCAACCACTATTCGGTAACCAAGCACCGCCGCCACACCGACGCCTATACCCCCGGCGGCGAGGAAGGTCACCGCCCCAACCGTGCCGTCACGGTCTACGGCAATCTCATCCGTCAGACGTTTAAGGACGCTCCCATCATTATCGGCGGCATCGAGGCAAGCCTGCGCCGCCTGGCCCACTACGACTACTGGCAGGACAAGCTCAAGCGCTCGGTGCTGCTCGACTCGGGCGCCGACATCCTCATCTACGGCATGGGCGAGCACGCAATCGTCGAGATAGCCGACGCGCTCGACGCGGGGCTGCCCGTCGATCAGATCACCTATATCAACGGCACCGTCTACCGCACCAGCTCGCTCGACGAGGTCTACGACTACGACTTGCTGCCCAGCTGGGACGACCTTGCCGCCGACAAGCTCAATTACGCGCGCAGCTTTAACGTACAGCAGCAGAACATGGACCCCATCACCGGGCATCGTCTGGTAGAGCCCTACCCCAACAGCGTCTATGTGGTGCAGAACCCACCGTCGGCCACGCTCACCACCGACGAGATGGACGAGGTGGCCGAACTCCCCTTCGCACGCGATTGGCATCCCGATTACGACGCGGCGGGCGGCGTGCCGGCCTTTGCCGAGATCAAGTTTTCCATTAGCTCCAACCGCGGCTGTTTTGGTGAGTGCTCGTTTTGCGCGCTGACCTTCCACCAGGGCCGCGTGCTGCAGATGCGCAGCCACGACTCGATCATGCGCGAGGCCGAGCTGCTCACGCGCGATCCCGAGTTTAAGGGCTACATCAACGACGTGGGCGGACCGACGGCAAACTTTAGCCGCCCGGCCTGCGACAAGCAGCTCAAGCACGGCGTGTGCAAGAACAAGCGCTGCCTGTGGCCGAACGTGTGCAAGAACATGGTGGTCGACGAGAGCGGCTACACGCAGCTGCTACGCGACCTGCGCCAGCTGCCGGGCGTCAAGAAGGTCTTCGTGCGCAGCGGCATCCGTTTTGACTACACCATGGCCGATGCCTCGGACGAGTTTTTGCGCGAGCTGCTGGAACACCATGTCTCGGGCCAGCTGCGCGTAGCGCCCGAGCACGTGAGCGACGCGGTACTGTCCGTGATGGGCAAGCCAAGCCGCGCCGTCTACGACGCGTTCTGCCGTAAATTTGAACGCTTGAACCGCGAATACGGACTCAAGCAGTACGTGGTGCCGTATCTGATTTCGAGCCATCCCGGCTCGACCATGAAGGAAGCCGTAGACCTTGCCGAGGCCGTGCGCGACATGGGCTACATGCCCGAGCAGGTGCAGGACTTCTACCCCACCCCGTCCACCATGTCGACGTGCATGTACTACACTGGCGTGGATCCGCGCACTATGCAGCCGATCTACGTGGCACGCGACCCGCACGAAAAGGCCATGCAGCGTGCGCTCATCCAATACCGCAAGCCCGAGAACTACAAGCTTGTGCGTGAGGCGCTGGAAAAGGCCGGCCGCCGAGATCTAATCGGCTACACCAAGCATTGCCTGATCCGTCCCGTACCGCCGCGCCCGGGCGAGACGTCTGCTGGCGGCGGACATGGGACCGGCAAGAAGGGCGGCAAGGCCCACGGTGGCGCCGCCGGCAAGGGACCCAAAGGCAGCAAGGGCCACGGCGGCATGTCCCGCGCGCAGAACACCGCCGGGCGCAACCGCGCAGCTCAGGGGCGTCAGGGTGCCAACGGAGGCGGTCGCCGCAACTAGGGCAGTGGTGCGCTCGCTGCGTCCATCCCACACGCGTGGCGCAGCGAGCGCATTGCCTCAACGAGGACGACGCCGGCGATAGCGACCGTGGCTACCGCGTCGAGCGGCGTGTTCACAAACCATAGCAGGCCCATGAGGTACGAGCCGGCATTAAAGGCAAAGTGCAGCAGGATCGTGTAGCGGAGCTTTCCGGTGGTCACGAGTACCCAACCAAAAATGAGGCCGGCAGCGCCCGCATAGCAGCCCTGCACCCAGTTCATGTGCATAAAGCCGAAGACCGCCGCCTGCAGCACGATTGCCGCGGCGACGCCCCAGGTACTCGGGGCCGCCCAGGGCACTATGGCGCCATCCTGCGCGTTCGCGCGGCGCCGGCGCTTCCAGAACGAACGGCACTGTGGATTAAACGCACGCAGCGAAAACTCAAAGATGATGCCGCGCACCAGCAGTTCCTCGCAAAACGGCGCGCCAAGCACCGTAGTCAGGACGGCAAGAAGGCTGGTATCGCCCATGCCCGTTTCCTCGACGAGCTCGCTATAGTCTGCCGCGACCTCGGGCAGCAGCGACAGCACGCCGTCGCATAGGTAGCTAATGACCACCTGCATGGATAGGCCGATCAAAACAACGCAGGCAATGCGCTTCCATGCCGCGCTTGCTCCCCCACCGAGCGGGCGCTCGCCTTGCCGGCGCGCCATGAAGGAGCGGGGCCACAGATAACGCCACCACAGCAGCGCCATCAAAAATGACGCCGTCTGAGCGGCGGCTTGAAACCATTGAATATCGAGGTTGTCGATCGGGAAACCCGTCAGCGCCGACACGATGTCCAGCGCGGAGAACAGAACCATGCTCAGGGCAATATCGGCAGCAACAACACCAAAACAGGCAAGCGCCCAAATCATCGCATTGAGCATGCCAACCTCCTCAAAACCCGGCACTTAGGGACGTTCCTTAACTGCCGGCAGAAAAGGAACGTCCCCAAGTGCCGGCAGTTTGGGACGGTCATTGTTGACGAGAATCGGGCGCAGCGCCAAAGGCCCCGTTGGGCGAAATGTCGAACGGAAAGGTGCCGCAGCGATTGAAGGCGGCGATGAACATGCGGATGGCGTTGGACGGCGTGGTGCCCACGAGCTGGGTTGCCGCCGCGAAGGCCGCGTTTTCCTCGGGCAAGACCTTCGCGACAACCGGGGTCATGTGTTCTGCCATGGCGCTTCCTTTTTGAAACGACGGTGGTGCGGATAGATGCGGGCCGCGCGGCTGGGCGACGGGCTGTGAAGGCAACCCGATTGGCCCGCATCTGGAGTTTGTTCTACGGCGTTGGTATTACTTGGTATTCCTAAGTATTACCCAGCAGATAGAATACCATACCCGACCCCATGGGGACGGAGAAAAACGGATTATTTTGTTGCTGAATAAGTATTTAGAGCGTGATGATGTCCGAGATATTGAGGGCCCGAGCGTCAGCGGCATCGTGCGTGGCAAGCAGGAGCATGCGACCGTCGAGCAGGTCGAGCACGACCTCGGCGCATGCGTCGCGCGCAGCGATGTCTAGACCGGTAAAGGGCTCGTCCAGAATCACTGCGCCGCCCGGACACAGCAGGGCTCGGGCAATCTCGACGCGACGGCGCTGCCCGCCCGAGAGCTCGGCCACACGAACATGCACATCGACCCCCGGCACGAGCAGGCGCAACAAGGCAGCGGCACTCGAGGCATTCACGCGTGCATCGGCGCACACCAGCACGTTATCCAAAGCAGAGGCGTCCTCAACCAGGCGCGTATCCTGAAACACCATGGAGCACGACGCGCACTCCCCCGCTGCCAACGAAAGCAGCGTCGACTTGCCCATGCCCGAAGCGCCCATCACACAGATACGCCCACCCGCGGGCACGTTGAGCACCAGACCATCCAGCGCCGGCGCCCAGGGCGCGCGATCGCCCACGGCAAGTGCAAGCTCCGCTGCAGTGCCATCGCTCGCAGCCCCCGCACGCCCGCGCAGTCCATGCCCATGCGCCCGCACGGCCGCGCGCCACGCCACGGGTCCCGAAACCCGCAGCAGCCACACCAGCACGTGCTCACACGCCCACGAGGCGGCAACGACCAGCACGGTCCACGCCAGCAGGTCCGCCGTCTCGATCAAAAGCTTCGCCTGATAGATGCGCTCACCCACGGTGCCCACCGCCATGCCGATAAGCTCAGCTGCCACGCCGGCCTTCCAGCTCATGCCGATCACGGCACGCGCACACGAGAGCACAAACGGCAGGATCTCGCACCAGGTATGGGCGCAAAACAGACGCCAACCCCGCACGCCATGCAGACGAAACATCTGCTCCAGTGGCTGATCAACCTGCGTCAAACCCTCGACCAGCGAAAAATACACGCCCGGCA
>URNM01000061.1 GCA_900549185.1 uncultured Collinsella sp.
GGCAGCGTCAGATGTGTATAAGAGACAGCCCCCGCCCTTGCAACAAAACCCCAAGCGGCAAACGGCAACTTTACCAGCCCTAGCGGCAGGTGGCATACTGGAGAGAGCCTGTACAATTTTGCGATCAACCCAGCAAGGAGCAAATCGACCATGACGAAGACCAAGGCACAGCAGATTATGGCGGCGACCGAGGCTCGCGCGGCTGACGACGTCACCGCAGCCATCAAAGACATCGCTACCGAGTTTGAGCCCTATATCATCAAGCAGCGCCGCCACTTCCATAAGCACCCGGAGCTGAGCCTCGCCGAGGAGCGCACGACCTCCGACATCGCCAACCAGCTTGACGCCATGAATATCCCCTACGAGCGTCCCCTTAAGACGGGCCTTGTGGCGACCCTTCGCGGCACCGCGCCGGATGCCTACCGCGAGGACGGCACGCCACGCCGCCGCATCCTGCTGCGCGCCGACATCGATGCCCTGCCCGTCACCGAGCAGACCGGCGAGGAGTTCGCCAGCGTCAACGAGGGCTGCATGCACGCCTGCGGCCACGACTGCCATATCGCCATGATGCTCGGAACGCTGCAAATCCTGCGCCATATGACCGACGACATCCACGGCGAAGTCCGCATCGTATTCCAGCCCAGCGAGGAAAACGGCCAGGGCGCTAAGCTCATGATCGGCACGGGTGTGCTCGACGGCGTCGATGGCGCCTACGCCGCGCACATCTGGAGTGAGGTCGACGCCGGCACCGTGAGCTGCGAGCCCGGACCGCGCATGGCCAATACCGACTGGTTCCGTATCGATGTACGCGGCACCTCGTGCCACGGCGCCATGCCCCAGCGCGGTCACGACGCCGTCATGGTGGCCGCAGAGATCGTCAACGCCCTGCAGACCATCGTCTCGCGCGAGATCAGCCCCTACGAGCCGGCTGTCATCACCGTCGGCGAGCTGCACGGCGGCACCGCACGCAACGTTATCGCCGGCACGGCCTACCTCGCCGGCACGGTGCGCACCTACGGCGATTCGACCCACGAGGAAATGCCGGAGCTTATGCGCCGCATCGTGGAGCATACCGCGGCCGCCTTGGGCGCCGAGGCAGAGCTCACCGACTACACCATCGCCAACTACAAGGTCGAAAACGACGCCGCCTCGAGCGAGCGCTGCCGTCAGGCTGTAATCAAGTGCCTGGGCCCCACCGGCCAAGGCCATTATCGCGGCACGCTTTCGGGCGAGGATTTTTCGGAGTACCTGCGTCGCGTACCGGGCGTGCTCGCCTTTGTAGGTACGCGCAACCCCAAGATTGGCGCCACGTACGCCCAACATTCCTGCTTCTACAAGATCGACGAGACCGTACTGGCAAAGGGCTCCATGGTGGCCGCCCAGTATGCTATCGACTTTTTGGCCGAGCCCACGCAAGAGGAGCTCGACGGCCCCGCGATTACCGCGGTCGCCGAAACCAACCCCGATCTGGCCGCCAAGTTGCGCTCTGCCAAGGCGACGACCGCCGAGGCTCGCGACGCCATCCATGATGCCCGAACGGCTCGCCATGCCGCGATCAAGGGCATCCACGACGCACGCGCTGCTGCACGCCGCGAGGAGAAGCACGACGAGTAGTCGATTCGCTGGCATCTCGCAGTCATAGCCACATCGCGATGTCAAAGCGGGGGCGGACGTTTCGACACGTCCGCCCCCGCTCATTCTTCAAGCGCTATTTCTACTATTTCTACCCCGTCCCCAAATGGCAGACGGCATGGCTACTCGTCCTGAGGTTCCTCGTCGGAGCTTGGCTCGGACGCCGACTCAGGTGCAGGTGCCGGCTCAGGCTCAGGCTCAGGCGCAGGCTCGGGCTCAGATGCCGTCTCAGACTCGGGCGCCGGCTCAGGCTCGGTCGCGGGAGCGGGTGCAGGTGCCGGCTCAGGGTTGGGCTCGGACTCAGGTGCGGGCTCGGCATCCGGAGCGCTGTAACCCGAGGGAGCGGACTTCTTCTCGAAGGGCAATACAAAAGTCAGGACGTCGTCCTTGTCCTCGTCGGCCCACTCGCTTGCATAACGTGCAACCCAATAGCCAACGGCACGGTGCTTGAGCATCTTGCCAAAGACCGTAAGAAATACGGTGACGAAAGCGACCAGCACCAAGAACAGCGCGAGCGTGACGCCACCGCCGGTAACAATTGCCTCAATACCCGTAGGACGATAGTAGTAGCTATACATACCGACAGAGGCAATGGCGCCAAAGACGACCGTCAAGATCCATGTGACAACGTTGGCGACCAGGCCCGTCAAAAACTCGGGAAGGAACGAAGCACAGAACAGCTTGGTCTTGTTGTGCTTAAACGCCGCCCAGACCTTATCGAGCGAAAACGCGCTCTCGACACGCCCGGTCACCGCAAAGTGCATCACGGCGATGTCGGCGAACATCTTAAAGAAGACACCCAGAATCGCCGAGGCAATTAGCGCCAGGACAAGCAGGCCAAGCGAGCCAAACAGCGCAGCCTCGAGCGCATAAGAGCCGTAATAAGAATACGAGCCCGCAGCGCCAATTACCACGCCCTCCACCAGCGAAAGCACTACACCGATAACGGGAATGGCAGCGATAACCTCGAGCACGACCGAAATAACGCTCGAAAAGACTCCGAGACCAAACGACGTGGAACGCATCAGCGGACGATCCATGCCGTCATCGATCTTAAGCGACAGATCGCGACCCCACTCGATGCCAAAGCCGGAACCGCACACGCTCGCAATGCAAGCTGCCAAAAAGCCGATGGCACCCGCAATGCCGCCAATAACGGGAATAAACAACACGAGCACCGACACAACGCAAATCAGCGCCGGCAAAAACGCGATTTGGCATACACGCTGAAGCACACCCGGAGTCTTGGTCATATCTTGGAACGCCTGAGCCACACAGCCCTTTGGCGCATTCGCCACGGGCGGTTGCGGAACAAACTGCTGGGGCTGAGGCTGTCCCTGGGGAGCGGGGCCAGCGGCACCGGCATTAGGAGCACCACACACGCCGCAGAACTTGTCGTTATCGCCCATGGGGGCGCCACACTGCGAGCAGAACATAGAATCATCCCTTCGTATCTTGAACAAATCACTTGGATCGCAAACGATGTCTTTAGCATCATTATTGCCCAATGTGGGGTCAAATACTCAAAGATGACCGATTTGCAAGATACACGGCGCCAGCAGGCGGTTCGTTGAATACGTCCGCGCTAGTTCGTTCCGCGGAAGCCCTTGCCGACGATCTCGGAGCTGTCGACAATCGTGATAAAGGCACCCGGATCGACTTCGCGCGCATAGCGGCGCAGCTGCACGGCCTCGCGACGGCTCAGCACGCTCATGATCACCGTCACGCACTTGCCCGAGAAGGCACCGTAGCCGCGGCTGATGGTCGCTGTGCGGTTGAGATGCTTGACGATAAACTCCTCGACCTTAAGGGGCTCGGAGCAAATGACCGTGCAGACTTTGCGCAGGTGAATGCTCTCAATGGCTTTGTCGACCACAAGCGTCTTGGCAAACAGGCCGAGCACACAATACAGACCGACACGCGGGCCATACAAAAAGGCCGCGATGGCCACGATGCCGATATCAACCAACAGCAGCGCGCGGCCAATCTCGAGCGTCGTGCGGCGCTTGAGGATCATGGCAAGAATGTCCGTGCCGCCCGTCGAGGCGCCAATATCAAAGACAATAGCGCTGCCGAGCGCCGGCAAGATGACGGCAAAGCACAGGTCGAGCCACATATCACCCGTCAGAGAGACATCGGTCGGAATAAAAAGCTCAAACAGCGAAACATAGGCCGAAAGCGCAAACGAGGCGAAGACGCTCCACAGGATTGCCTTGCGCTCCAAAAAGATAAAGCCCAAGACGACGAGAACCGCGTTGATAATCCACATAAAAACGCCGACGGGCAGGGTCGGGAACAGCGTGGACAGAATGACCGACACGCCCGAGGTGCCGCCAAAAGCAAAGTGATTAGGGGTTTTAAACGCAACGATGGCGAAGGCCGTAAGAATCAGGCCCAGATTGAGCTCGGCAAAAAAGCGCGGGAAGCCCGGCTCCTGGCTGCGCTTTTGACCGACACGCTCGCCGCGCTCGATATCGGTGCGATCAACCACGCGCTCCATCGGCACCACGGGAGGACGATGCACCTCCTCGGCAGCACGCGATGCCGCCTCTGCCGCGGCGGCCTCAATTGCCCATGCCTTGCTTTCTGTTTCGTGCTCATCGGCCATTACGGCAACCCCTCGTTAACAATTTGGAAACAATGCGCCCATTAGGGTAACGCGGAACGCGACGATTGCAACCCCTAGTTAGACGAGCGGTATGCCTACATCGGGGGGCATACAAATAACGGCCGGCCACGCTTTTACTTGCGCGGTCGGCCGTTTAACGTTTTCGCAGATAAAACCTGCCAAAACAAACCTGTCTCTTTTTGGAAGGTTATTCGTGCTGGCTGGTGCGGTGCTCGTACTCCTCGGGGGTGATGACGTCCTCGATGCGCAGGTTGACGCCCGCCACCTCAAGGCCGGTCATCGCGGCAAGGCGCTCGGTGACACGTGCCTTGACATCGTCGAAGATCGCGGGCGCATAGGCGCCGTACTCGATAATGACGGAGATGTTGACGACCACACGATTGTCATCGGTGACCTCGACCGTCACGCCCTTGGTCAGATTCTCGGCACCAAACTGCTCCTGCACAAAGTGCATGAGGTTACCCTTCATGCCCAGAACGTGCGGAACCTCGCGGGTGGCCATGGCAACGATCTTCTCGATCACACCGTTGGAATAGGTCAGCGAGTCCTCGGACTCGTCTGTTTCCTCGTCGTCCTCATCCGCATCGGACTCGGCCTCGACGAGCGCCTCGTCCTCGAGCGTCACATCCTCGGCTTCGGCGACGGCCGCCTCGTTCTCCTCGAGCTCGGTATCGGCCACATCGACCTTCGTATTAAAAGCCATGGTTCCTCCTTATGCCTGCCGCGGATGCGACAGTCGAATACATATTAGCGGCCGCTAAACAGACGGCCGAAGAAGTTGACGATCCCGTTTTCGCCGTCGCGAATTTGGCCGATCACGGCGCCGATCAGCACGAAGAATGCAATGACGAGCGTGTCCCACAGGCCGAGCGTGAGCACCAACACGGCAAGGATAAAGCCAGCGACGGCACCGAGCGTGGTGTTGGGATGACGCACAGCATAGCTCCAGATGGCAGCGCCCGTACCCTTGATGAGACCCATAGCCTCGTCAAAATCCGCGGCCGCCGCGTCTTGCAACTCGGTTGCTTCTGCTTTGGAATCAACAGGTTCGTTCGCCGGCGTGGCGCTCTGGTCAATCGTCAGGCGCGGCGTACGAGCGGTCTTATCTTGATTGGTATCACTCACCGGAAACCTCCACGGTCTGGACGGTAGTCTTGGACGGCAAAAAACGGACGCGCGTGGTCGTACCCGGCGTGCCGAGCATGGTGTCGCAAGCTTCCTCGATGCGCTGCTGCATCGCGGTAGCCAGAGATGCCACGTCCTTATCGTCAAGCGCGATAGCCTCGACCTTAAAACGGACGTGCGAATCGTCGGAACCTTGGACGCGGGCCTCGACATGCTCGACCATCACGCGGTCGTCGCGCTCGGCAGCAGCCCTGGCACACGAAGAAAGCGCCGCGAGCGTGACCTCGATATTGCGCTCCCCCGCCGGATGCACGCAGGACGGCTCGCGACGAGCAAACATCAGGCGGAAGAAGCTTACCAGCACGCCGATCGCCACAACTCCGCCGCATGCCGTCACAACAATGCGCGGCATGGGGTCGCGCATCAGCAGCATAAAGCGATACGTATACGGCCCCCAAAACTGGCAGACAAGCGTACCCAGCGCCACGATGGTGGCGGCAAGATACACGATCGCTAGGGCTCGTTTGAGTACGCGCACGCGGCGCTCCCTTCAAATCTCGGCTCTCGAAATGCAAAACGGTTCGCATCATTATAAAAGAGCCGGGTCCGGTGCTCTACGCACGCGGATCCGGCTCATCTATTCCACGAGGCTTGCATGCTCGCTTCATTATGCCCAGATATGCACGGCTTAACCCGTGCGGGCGCTACTCCTCCTCGAGGGCAGCAATGACCTCGTCGGTCATGTCCATGGTGCTGTAAACATCCTGGACGTCGTCGAGCTCCTCAAGACGGTCGATGAGGCGCTGAACCTTCTTGGCGTCGGCGCCGGAGACCTCGGTCGGGGTGGTCGGGACCATGGTGGTCTCGGAGCCCTTGACCTGGACGCCCTGCTCCTCGAGCGCCTTGGAGACAGCCATGACCTCGTTGGCAGTAGTCCAGACGATCCACTCCTCGCCGGCATCCTCGTAGTCCTCGCCACCGGCCTCGGCGATGGCCATCATGAACTCATCCTCGTCACCGGCAGCACCGTTGGCGATCATGGTCTCCTTCTTGGCGTTCTCGTCCAGGATCTCCTTGGCGACGACGATCTGGCCCTTGCGCTCAAACTGGAAGGCGACGGAGCCGGAGGTGCCCAGGTTGCCACCAGCGTGGGAGAAGGCGGAACGGACATCAGCGGCGGTACGGTTGCGGTTGTCGGTCAGGCAGTCGACGTAGACGGCGACACCGGCGGGACCGTAGCCCTCGTACACGATGTTCTCGTAGACGGCGGCGTCAGCACCCGAGCCAAAAGCCTTGTCGATAGCGGACTTGATCTTGTCCTTAGGCATGGACTGAGCCTTGGCCTTGGCAACGGCAGCGGCGAGGCTGGCGTTGTTCTCGGGCAGCGGGTCACCGCCGAGACGGGCAGCAACGGTGATGTTGCGGCTGAGCTTGGAGAAGAGGGCGGAACGCTTGGCGTCCTGCGCGCCCTTACGATGCTTGGTTGTGGCCCACTTAGAGTGTCCGGACATACGTGTCTCCTATCGGTTTCGACCTAAAGCCCAGCGCAGATGCTCGGGCAATATAAACAAACGTCGTTATGATATACCTACTGGCCTGCGAGATAAACCCCAAAATGAAGGCGTCGTGATGATGGCCCCTTTGGCGAAAAGAAACCTGACCCCAATGCACCAAGTTAGAACCAGAGGAAGTCGCTGCGGGTGACGGTGGCGCCGATGGCAAAGGGCATGCAGGCGATGACCGGATACAGGTAGCGCATATAAGTCGAGCCGTTGCACGGGCCAATCAGGCACACGGCGAGCACGCCCAACAGCGGCACCCAGATCGCCAGCGCACGCCATGAATGACGACGCAGCAGGTAGACCACCACGGCGATCATGATCCACACATAGGTGGCCGAGCTCATGGTGAGCGAGATAAAGGGAACACGCTGCACCGCCACACGGTATAGGTTGATCAGATGGTCACACCAGCGCACCACGTTGCTGTCAACCGGATGGAAGTCGAAGTACTTGAGGTTGTCGGGACGCGCCATGATCTCGGCACTACGCGACGTGCTGTAGACCCAGGCATCGCGCGCGCTCGGATAAAAATAACCATAGTAGTTATTGATAAGCGCCGAAATATAGCACTCGGGATCCTTCTTAAACATCTGAGCCCATACCTCAAAATAGGCATCGATGTCCTCCTGCGAGGCGTACTCGTTAAAGCAGTTCTTGACGGCATCGGACTTGTCGGGGTTGTAGCGGCGGCCCAGGTTCTCGTACTTGAGTACACGATCGATCACGGCACGCTCTTCGTCGGTCACCGAACCGTCGCAAGGAGCCTCCACGATGGTGCCGTCCTCCTTAACCGTAGGGTTGACGCCCGAGTTGAGGCCGTCGTGCTTTTGGACGAAACGAGCCGTCTGTTGGAACGGAATCGAGAGGATTTCGCGCTTGGAACCAGGCGTGATGTCATGCGCCGGCATAAAGACCTTGGTGAAGTACATGTTGGAGGCAAGGCAGAGCGCGAGCACCGCGAGGACGCCGACCCAGCGGAAGCGCGGCGTGGCGCCCGAAGGCGCAGCACCAGCCTGCTTGGCTGCACGATGAGCCACATGCGCGTCCCATGTGCAAAACGCCGCCGCGATTACGCATGCCGCCAGGGGAAACACCAGGCCGCCGTTGCGCAGAAACGTGGAACCCATGGCGCCCAGAGCGAGCAGCAGCCAGTCGTGGCGCGCAAAGAGCATGGGGGCTTTCTCGCCCGCTCGCTCGACATTGGCATCACGACGGGGCAAGCCACATGCCACGAGCTTGACGGTCTGTACCAGCAGCACCAAAAACGCGTCGGCAAAGAGCACGTCTTTGGTGAGCAACACCGCGTAGTTAGAGAACATCGGCATAAACGCAAAGAACAGCAGGATCGCACCGCGAACCGGCAGGCTCACGCCCAGTTTGTGCAGCGACGAAATGGAATAGGCCATGCAGGCGGCCGTGATGACGAACTGAGCACAGGTGTAGATGGCAAGACCCGCGTTAGCGCTGTTGAACAGCGAAAGCCCCAGCTGAACGCACGAGCCGATAATGGCCGTGTGCACTACGGGATGATGCCCGTTGAGCAGCACGTTGGGGTTGAGTAGGCGCAGGTAGTCGCTCGTGCCGTTGGGATAGTTGAACCACTGGCGAATCTGCGCGCCCGTATCTCCCATAAAAAGGCCAGGCAGCGAAGCGATGAGCGTGGGCGCCCAGGCGATCATAAGCACCAGGAAGGGCCCGGCAAAGGGATGGACCGAGAGCACGGCGTGAGTCACACGCCATACGCGGCCAAAGTGCGCCTCGGAAAACGGAATGCGCCGAGAGCTCAGCCAATCTAGACGCTCAAAGGCAAGGTAGAAGGCAACGACCGCCAAGAGCATCCAGCCCGCGCCGCCAATCCAGGCGCAGATGATGCGGGCTTTGTCGCCAAGGACAATCTCGGCCGAGTCGGTGAGATCGTAGCTGCGGCCGAACACCATGCAGATGGCGAAGAACAGCGACGGCAGAACGATCGATGGACGCCAGGTGTCGCCACGGCCAAAGAACACGTAGCGAAACGGCAAGGTGAGCAGGCAAGCAAGTGCAAGCAGCATGACCGCGTCGGTATGGCCGGCAAACGAGAGGAGCACCTCGTAGCACACGTACAGCATGCCCGAGGCTTTGGGGTCAATCGCCAAGACTGCGTTGCTCGACACCGGGGAGGGATCGATGGAAAACGCCGTGGTCGCCAACAGCGCGAGCAAAAATGCGATGAGCGTCTGCTTGGCGGGGTAGCGCTTAAACCAGACGATGCGGGCAGCGTCGCGCGCAGCCGTTGTGGAGAGATCGGAATCCTTCACAGTCCGAAAGCCTTTCTAGAAACCTGCCAAAAAGGGACAGGTTTATTTTGGCAGGTTTTATCTGGGGAAACGTTACGGTTCTGTCATCGTTGCCCAGCGAACCACCACAAAGGCGCCTGTCCCCTTTGTGGTGGTTTTGGTGGTTAGGCGTCCAGGTAGACGCGCTGGGGCTGGTTGCGGCGACGAGCAAAGATGATGAGCGCCAGGCCGGCGATCACGAGCGGCAGGCTCAGCAACTGGCCCATGGTGATAACGCCACCCAGCAGATAACCCAGCTGGGCATCGGGCACGCGCACAAACTCAATGAGGAAGCGGACGATGCCGTAACCCATCACAAACACGCCCATAAACGTGCCTTGGGGCAGTAGCGGCTTTTTGCGGCTGAGCACCTGCAGAATGCAAAAGAGCACGATGCCCTCAAGAAATGCCTCGTAGAGCTGGGAGGGGTGACGCGGCATATCGCCCGCAGTCCCGCCAAAGACCACGCCCCATGGCAGATCGGTCGGCTTGCCCCACAGCTCTCCGTTGACAAAGTTGGCACAACGGCCCAGGCACAAGGCCAGCGGCGCGCCTATGACGGCAAGGTCTGCCAAAGTCCATGCGTCGAGCTTATACATGCGGCATACGATGATGCCGCCGATAATGCCGCCCACCAAACCGCCGTGGAAGCTCATGCCGCCCTCGTTGGTGGCAAAGATCTCGAGCGGGTGCGCCCAGTAGTAGCCATCACCGTAAAAGACGACGTAGAACAGGCGCGCACCGATAATGAGGCCAAAGACCACGCCGACCACGACACTCGTCAGGTCGTCAATCGTGATGTTAAAACCCCAGCGACGCTGTGTGCGGTACATGACGACCGCCGTGAGCAGAGCGCCGACCACGTAGGCCAGGCCGTACCAGTAGATGATGATGGGCCCCGCCGAGATGGCGACGGGATCAAGCATATGGTAGAGGTCGTTGAGCATATCGATCCCCCTGCTCCCTACATACAAATGCGGCCGCGGGCCTTGCGCTCGCAGCCGCATATTTGGGCGTAACGTCTATGCGGAGTATGCCGTCCGCAGCTTTCGCGTCTTAGAACGGCGCGTACTCGTCGTACAGGTCCTCGGCCTCGCCGGAAGCATTGACCTGCTCAACGCGGGTAACGCCGGGCACATGCTCCTTCAGGATACGCTCAATGCCCATGGACAGGGTCAGCGAGCTCATGGGGCAGCCGGCGCAAGCGCCCTGCAGCTCCAGTTTGACGACACCCTCGTCGTCGACGCCCACATACTCCATATCGCCGCCGTCGGCCTGCAGGTTGGGGCGAATCTCTTCAAGAACCTTCTTAAGCAGCTCTTCGTTAACAGCCACAGGGGCTCCTTTCTCACAATAACGCGGGCACGCCCGCGGACAGGGGCTATGTTACTACAGCCATGTACCCGCTTAGGCGCCAGCCATGCGTGCGGACACGACTTTCACGAGCAGTCAATTTGGGACGGGTCTCTTTTTGGCTGTTTTGCCGCCAGCTGGCGTTGCCACGCGCTACTGCTGAGCCTGCCCCTCAGTGCCGATGTGAACATCGACGATAACCTGGCGGTAGCTGATGCCACAGGAGTCGAGAATGCGGCGGCTGATGCGTCCGTCATCGGTGTCGGCGTACTTGTTGTCCAGGTAGACGACCTCGCCCACGCCCACCTGAGCCAAAATCTTGGCGCAGTCGTGGCACGGGAACAGCGTGACGTAGACCGTGGAACCCTCGAGGTCCTTGAGCGAGCCACGGTAGTTGAGCACGGCGTTGGCCTCGGCATGGACCACGTAGTTGTGCTTGTCCTGCAGCGGGTCGTCGCTCGTACCCCACGGGAAAAAGTCGTCGTTGAGCGCCGAGGGTGTACCGTTGTAGCCCACCGAAAGGATGCGGTGGTTGGTGTTGGCGATGCACGCACCCACCTGTGTGTTGGGGTCCTTGCTGCGGCGCTGCGCGGCGATGGCCACGCTCATAAAGAACTCGTCCCAGCTAATGACGTCCAGGCGCTTGCCTGACGAAGTTTGATGAAGATCGTCCGACATGGCAGACACCTCCGTAATCGCAATAGTTTGACCCTGTCTCTTATACACATCTCCGAGCCCACGAGACACTGA
>URNM01000062.1 GCA_900549185.1 uncultured Collinsella sp.
GATCTACACTCGACTAGTCGTCGGCAGCGTCAGATGTGTATAAGAGACAGCGCATCTTAGCGCAAAACGGCTCCTGCTCCCCCGCTTTAAACACTAAATGAATCGTCACGGCATCCGCGTAATCAGTATCCGAAACCTTGGCACCCGAATCCTGCGCCAAACGAAGCACCTGTTCGTACTGCGGATAGGCCACATGCACGTCAACAGGCACGACACTCGTCATCTCGACAATCTGCCCGGCCTCCTGAGCCGCGGCCACCGCCGCCTGCGTCGCCGCGGTATAGGCGCGCACCAAGCCACCGGGCCCTAACAGCGTGCCACCAAAATAGCGCGTCACTACGCAGCAAACATTTTTGAGTTCCGCGCCACGCAACACCTCGAGCGTCGGCATACCGCTCGTGCGGCTCGGCTCACCATCATCGCTCTGGCGCTCGCGTCCATCGACTAAAATCCACGCGGGAACATTGTGTCGAGCGTCGTAATGACGCTTGCGAACCATCTCGATAAAGGCATTCGCCTCGTCCTCGGACTCAATATGGACCAGCTGGGCAATAAACCGGCTCTTGCGGTCAACGAACTCGCCCGTAGCCTCAATATTCGATTGCAGAGTAAAATAGCTGTCCAACAAAGCCCCTCAACAACAAGCAAAGCAACAAACAGCCTCAATAATACGGCAAAGGCCGTACCGATTGTCAGGGTAACAAAAATGCCAAGTGGGCCTATAAGCCGGGTTCTGTCGTGAACGGTCATTTATCTTGTCTGCACGTTACCATGCAGCTCCACGCACGCTACCCGAACGCGGACCGGGCCGGCCCATAGCGTTCCTATTCGCGCTTGCTCCGGATGGGGCTTGCCAAGCCGCCGTGTTACCACGACGCTGGTGGTCTCTTACACCACCGTTTCAGCTTTTCCCTTTACGCCTTGCGGCGCAGGTGGGAGTCTTCTTTTCTGCGGCGCTTTCCGTCGGATCACTCCGCCCGGCCGTTAGCCGGCATCCCGCCCTCTGGAGCCCGGACTTTCCTCACGCGTGCTGCAAGCAGCACATCGCGCGACCGTCTGGCCCACTCAGCAGTGCAAGAGTGTAGCACACCGTTGCCGCAGGCAATGGCACAACGCAAGCGCTCGCACGATAAACCAAGAACCACCCATGCGCTACAATAGTCCCGTCGATGGGCAACGTCGTCAGTCGAGACGCGACCGCGCTCCGCACCCCTCCGTCTACTCGGTGCGTTCCCGCCTCTTCCCCGAGGCGGGATGTCGGCATTTTTCATGCACTGACAACCCAATAGCCTGTGGACAGCCCTGGCAGCATTGCGTACCTCGGCTGCAAAAGCAAAAAGGGACCCGTCCATTGCGGACGGATCCCTTAAAACAAGTGATCGTCAAACCGATTTACTCGGCGTCGGTCTCCTCGTCCTTCTTCTCGGAAGGCAGCGGGGTAACCTCGATCTCGACGCCCAGAGTCTCAGCAGCGGACTTCATGGACAGAGAGATACGACGACGGTCGAGGTCGATCTCCATGACCTTGACCTGAACCTTGTCGCCCACGTGGGTGACCTGAGAAGGCTGGTCGACGTGCTTGTTGGCCATCTCGGAGATGTGAACCAGGCCCTCGATGCCCTCGCCCAGGTCGACGAAAGCGCCGAACGGGACAAGCTTGGTCACAGTGCCCTCGACGATAGCGCCGACGGGGTACTTCTTGACCAGTGCACGCCACGGATCCTCGGTGGTCTGCTTGAGACCCAGGGAGATGCGCTCGCGGTTGAGATCGACGTCGAGCACCTCGACCTCGACCTCCTGGCCGACCTTGACAACCTCGGAAGGATGGTTGACGTGGTTCCAGGAGAGCTCGGAGATGTGGATGAGGCCGTCGATACCGCCGAGGTCGACGAAGGCGCCGAAGTCGACGATGGAGGAAACGGTGCCCTGGAGACGCATGCCAGACTTGAGCTTGGACAGGATCTCGGAGCGCTCGGCCTTACGGGACTCCTCGAGCACGACGCGACGGGAGAGGACGACGTTGTTGCGGTTGCGGTCCATCTCGATGACGCGAGCCTCGATGCGGGTGCCCATGTAGGAGGTGAGGTCCTTGACACGACGGAGGTCGACGAGGGAAGCAGGCAGGAAGCCACGCAGGCCGATGTCGAGGATCAGGCCGCCCTTGACAACCTCGATAACCTCGCCCTCGACGTTCTCACCGGAGTTGAACTTCTCCTCGATGCGGTTCCAAGCACGCTCGTACTCGGCACGCTTCTTGGACAGGACCAGACGACCGTCCTTGTCCTCCTTCTGGAGAACCAGAGCCTCGATGGGATCACCGAGTGCAACGATGTCTGCAGGGTTAGCGTCCTTGCGGATGGACAGCTCGCGGACCGGGATAACGCCCTCGGACTTGAATCCGATGTCAACGAGCACCTCGTCATGCTCGATCTTAACGACAGTGCCGTTAACGAGATCGCCCTCATCAAAGTCGGTAATCGTACCGTCGATGAGGTTGTTCATCTCCTCCTCGTTGACATCGTCAAGAGAGAAAATGGACGAGTTCTGAATCTCACTCAAAGGTGGACCCCTTTCGAACTACGGGGCCCCGATTGCTAGGACCTACAGAAGGGTGCGACAAGCACACAACGTTTAGGAACACTCGGGAGCCGACAGATACTAATGTGACGCTTATGCAATCACGTTCGTATAGGTTACGGGGAAATGAGTTCGATTTCAAGCGTGAACTGCGATTTTTTACTCGTGTGGAGACTTTTTCGTAATCTTATGAACACACGTCTCCGCAACTTGACGATAACCAGCCAGGCATTTGGCTTTGGGGTAAAGTATCCGGAGCCAACGACTCTAGATTAAATTTACGAGAAAGGTGCCCGCGTGCTCAAAGCAGTCGTTTTCGATATGGACGAAACGCTTCTTAGCATCAACCTCAACGCGTTCATCCTTCGCTATTTTAAGGATGTCTCGTCGATGCTCGCGGATATCGGTCGCCGCAGCCACGGTGGCACGATGGCGCGCCTCGGCACCATCCTGGTCGACCTCAACGCCAATCGCCGAAGCGGCACGGATAATCGTACCAATCTTGAGTTCTACCAAGAAGAGGTTGAGCGCCGGTGCGGCATTTGCCTCTCGGACCCACTCATCTACGAGGCGTTTACCTACTACGACCGCGAAGTTCTTCCGTACAAGAACGACGATGTCATCAACGCCCACGCCATGCCCGGCGCACACGCCGCGCTTCAGGCCGTACAGGATGCAGGACTGCGTTGCGCGCTCTTTACCAATCCCAGCTTTCCGCAGGGGGCCATCGAGTGCCGCATGGGTTGGGGTGACCTGGCCGACGCCCCCTTTGAGCTCGTCACGCACATGGGAAACACCACCCGCTGCAAGCCCGATGCCACCTACTATCTAGAGCAGCTTCAGGTGATGGGACTCGAGCCGCACGAGGTCCTCATGGTGGGCAACGACCCCAAGCGCGACTTCCCCAGCCCCGCCTGCGGTATCCAAACCGCCTATGTGGGCCAAGGCAAACCAAGCCGAGCCACCTGGCGCGGCACCATGGAAGACTTCGCCCGCGACTTTAACGCCGTAATCGAAGCCTTCTACGAGCACCAAATAGCCGACGAACTGTCCTAGCACACCTGGGTTTTGCCGATCATGATGTTGAGGATCTCGACATCGGTGTCCTTCATACCCACGCGGCCTACGTAGCCCATGCTAGCGATTGTCTGCTCGACGGTATCTTGGATCAGACCCTCGCCGGCACGGAAGCCGCGGCCCTGCATGGCCATATCATGACCCAGAATCGCCGCATCGACGGCAGCCGAGATCTTGGCGGCACAGCTCGCCTTGGCGCCGTCGCACACGATGCCGCCCACGTTACCGAGCGTATTCGAGACCGTCGCGCCAATCTGCTCGCGCGTGCCACCGCACAGCCAGGTAATCGCAGCGCCGGCGCCGCACGCGGCGCAAATAGCACCGCAAAACGCCGAGAGCGCGCCAATATAGCTCTTGATATGCACGGCAATAAGATCGGACAGCATCACGGCGCGCACCAGGCGCTCGTGGTCGCAGCGCAGGTACTCGGCATACTCCATGACGGGCAATGCGCAGGTAATGCCCTGATTGCCCGAGCCGCACACAATGGCGACCGGCAGCGCGCAACCGTTCATGCGGGCGTCGGACCCGGCGGCCGCACGGGCACGGGCACGGCAGGCGACGTCATCGGCACGAGCACCCAGCAGCGTACGACCCACCTCGGCGCCCCAAGCGTGCGCAAGGCCCTCAGCACTGATCGCGCCATTCAGCTCAATCTGACGCTCAACGGCAGCACGGGCGTCCTCAATGTCACCGTCCTCGATAAAGTCGATGATGGACTCGATGCTCATAGGGGTATCGGCGTTATCTGCCGCACGCTCGGCCACCACGCGCTCGGCGCAGGCGGCGCACTCCCCCGCCGACTTGCCGCATACCGGAATACCATCGAGCGTATGGCACGTGACATTAGTGTGGTGATCGGTAATCTCGACGACTGCGGTATGGCCCCCGGCCGTCGCAGTCACCTTGATGTAGAGGTTGGGCACACCCTCGACAAGCGACACATCGCAGTAGCCGGCGTCGGCGAGGAGCTCGGCCACACGAGCGCGGTCTTCATCGTTAACGCTCTCGAGCACCTCAAGTGCGCTCTTAGCGTCGCCGCCCACGGCACCCAGCACGGCCGCGGCCTCAATACCGTGCATACCGCCCGAGTTGGGCACGGTCACGCTCTTAACGTTCTTGATTATGTTACCCGAGCAGGCAACATCCATATGATCGGGTTCGCAACCGAGCGTCTGGCTCGCCAGCGCCGCTGCATAGGCAACGGCAATGGGCTCGGTGCAGCCGAGTGCACAGACAAGCTCGCGGTTCAAAACATCGCAAAACGCGGCATCACGGATGGAATCGGTAGGCATAGGTATCTCCTGCTTGCATAACGGGCTGGACTCTCAAAAAAGTTAGCTCCTTTATTTGATAACAATGCATCAAAAACCGCAACCACGGTTCCGGCGGACGGCGCTCAAGCACAAATTGGCGGCATTATTCATGAGAAGCCGGTCTTGTTGCCTGCTAAAGCGTTTGACCAAAAAACGCCCGAGCGTTTACGCAAAAGTCGCGCTATCATGCAGTCGAACGCGGTAAACACCTTTAGCATTTGCGCCGCACAGACCAGAGAGGAACCATCCATGAAGATCGGTATCGGTAACGACCACGCCGCCGTCGAGCTCAAGAACATCATTTCCGAGCATCTGAAGGAGCGCGGCTGCGAGGTCGTGAACTTTGGCACCGACACCTCCGAGAGCTTTGACTACCCCATCGCCGGCTACAAGGTGGGTAAGGCCGTTGCCAACGGTGACGTCGACCTGGGCATCCTCATCTGTGGCACCGGTGTCGGGATTAGCCTGGCTGCCAACAAGGTCGAGGGCGTACGCGCCGTTGTGTGCTCCGAGCCCTTCAGCGCCAAGCTCTCCCGCATGCACAACAATACCAACGTGCTCGCCTTTGGCGCCCGCGTCGTGGGCTCCGAACTCGCCAAGATGATTGTCGACGAGTGGCTCGACGCCGAGTTTGAGGGTGGTCGTCACGAGCGTCGCGTTAACCTCCTCAACGAGATCGATCACACGCGCGGCCTTAAGATCGTCGACGAAGCCTAAACTATTCAGTGCCACAAGCTAACAGCAGGGGCCCGCTCGGAACACATGTCCGAGCGGGCCCCTTCATAGATTTTGGAATAAAAGGGTGCCGCGGATGGAGTTCCGCGGCGCCCAAGCCACACGCTAACAGCTTTAAGGAGTCAAAGCTGGTTTAGCCAAAGAAGCGCTTGATCTCGATCTCGGCGTTCTCCAGGCAGTCGGAGCCGTGGATCACGTTGGCGTTGACATCGACAGCGAAGTCGCCGCGGATGGTGCCAGGAGCAGCATCAAGCGGGTTGGTAGCGCCCATAAGAGTGCGCATCTTGGAAACAGCAGAGAGACCAGAAACGACCATCTTGACGACCGGACCGCTCGTCATAAAGTCGCAGAGACCGCCAAAGAAGGGCTTGTCGGCCAGATGGGCGTAGTGCTCCTCGACGGTAGCGCGCTCGAGCGTGGTCATCTCCATGCGCTCGATGACAAGGCCGCTGCGCTCAATGCGAGCAACGATCTCGCCGATCTTGCGGTCGCGCACGGCGTCGGGCTTAATCATGATGAAGGTCTTCTCGATAGCCATAAGGTAGCCTTTCAAGTAGGTTCGCGCGTGCCCAAGTCCCATTCCGGCACCCGCCTGGACTGCATCGTAACAGAGTTTTAGCTGCAGTTAAACAAAAAGCTGTTTATTGAAACGCTGCAATTTATTAAAGCGCTCCATATGTGTCACTTCTGTTTCGAAGCCCGATTAGAGTACCATCCGACCGCTCATCAACCACATCGAACAGAGCGGGCGGTCGGTTGCCGCCCGCGAACGTACCCCCTTCACAACCTGCCCAAAGGTCCTACAGAAGTTCTCGACAAGCCCCCTCCCCCATAGCAGCAAAATAGGGGCGCCCACATCAGCAGGCGCCCGTAAAGCGAAAACGATTTATCAATAAATGGCCAAAACGGCTTCAGCCAAACCTCTACTTTGCCCCGTGACCCATCTCGACGACCTTGGACAGCGATCCAAACACGCCCTCGTCAGCCACGAGCTGTGCCTCAGCGCGCTCAAGCTGCACGGCAACGGCGGCAGGGGCGGTGCCGCCCTCGGTCGTGCGCGCGGCGACAATCGACGGGATGTCGAGCGCCTCGGTAATGTCGCGCTCAAAGAGCGGGCTTGCCTCCTGGAACACCTCAAACGGCAGGTCCTCAAGATTGCAGCCGCGCTTCTCGCACATCAGAACCAGATGCCCCACCACGGCATGTGCCTCGCGGAACGGCAGACCACGCTTAGCCAGGTAATCGGCAACATCGGTGGCGGCAAGGTGACCCACGCCGCACTCGCGCGCCATGGCATCCTCGTTGACGGTCCAAGTCGAAATCATACCGGCCATAACCGACAGGCACTGCATGAGCGTATGGGCGGTATCGAGCGCGCCCTCCTTGTCCTCCTGCAAGTCCTTGTTATAAGCAAGCGGCAGGCCCTTCATGGTCACGAGAAGCTGCACCAGGTTGCCATACACACGACCGCTCTTGCCGCGGATAAGCTCGGCAAAGTCGGGATTCTTCTTCTGCGGCATGATGGACGAGCCGGTGGAGTACGAGTCGGAAAGCGTGATAAAGCCAAATTCGGAGCTCGACCACAGCACGAACTCCTCGGAAAGACGCGACAGGTGCATGGCCATGACGGAGCCGGCGTAATGCAGATCGAGCAGGAAATCACGGTCGGAAACAGCATCGAGCGAATTGGGGATCACGCCCGCAAAGCCAAGTTCGGCAGACGTCATCTGACGATCGAGCGGATAGCTCGTACCGGCAAGCGCGGCAGCACCCAGCGGGCAGTTGTCAGCGGCATCAAAGGCGGCCTTCAGGCGTGTAAAGTCGCGCGCGAACATCCAGGAATACGCCAGCAGATGATGCGACAGCAGCACGGGCTGAGCGTGCTGCATGTGCGTGTAGCCCGGCAAAATCACCTTGTCGTACTTCTTAGCCGCATCCACCAGCACATGGCGCAGCTCTAGATTGGCCTCCATGAGCTCCTTGGCCAGCGCCTTGACGCCCAGGCGCGTGTCGGTCGCCACCTGGTCGTTGCGCGAACGTCCGGTATGCAAGCGCTTGCCAGCCTCGCCGATGCGACGCGTCAGCTCGCTCTCGATGGACATATGAATGTCCTCGTCGTTGATGTCGAAGGTGAAGTTGCCGGCATCGATATCCTGTTCGATTCCGGTCAGACCCTCGGCAATCGCCTGCTCGTCCTCGGCACTGATGATGCCCTGGGCCGCCAGCATTTTGGCATGCGCCTTAGAGCCGGCGATATCCTGTTTATAGAGATGTTTGTCGACCGGCAGCGACGCGCCAAACTCCTGCGTGACCTCGGCCACGCCTGCCTCAAAACGACCACCCCAAAGAGCCATGGAACCGTCCCCTTTCTCCAAATACCAAAACAAGCGCCCAAAGCAATGCGCCATATCGCTAAAGCGATTTTTCAACCGCTAGTTTTACACATTCCCCACCGTGTGCAGAGCCATGTAGCTAATTTGCAAAGAAGTGACGCGCCATGCACTTGGCGCCCAACGTCTCCCTCCGGATGTTGCCCTGCGAACCATCGATCCAGGCCTTTAGGCTCATAGGAACGTCCTCGACCTTTGCAGCATCGAACTCGGGCGCGAGGGCAAGTAAAACATGCGCGAAAGCATTGAACATAATGGATACTCCTCATATATATAGGCGCAGAGCCGCCAAATTGATAGAAGGAGCCCCGCCGGACAACCCCGGCGGGGCTCGGACTCAGCCACAGTCGCGGCATCATATATGCGGGCGGAACGTAGGGGCCACCGATGTTAAGAAGTGTCAGCAAGCATAACGAAAGGTAGGGACCCCGTGCGCCCGTTATGTATCACGCGGATGGGCCGCGCGGATACCAAGGGAAGGAAGGCTTAAGCCTGGGCGGCAGCAGAGCTGGGGCCCTGGACCTTTGCCCACGTCTTGAGCGACAGCGTATCGATCTCGATAAAGCCGGCGCTGGCCTTCTCGTCAAACGTGGTGTCACGGTCGTAGGTGGCCAGGCCGTAGTCGTAGAGGCTGAAGGGGCTCTTGCGGCCGACGACATGGCAGTTGCCCTTAAAGAACTTCAGACGGACAGTGCCGGTCACGAACTTCTGGGTATCGGCCATAAAGGCATCGAGCGCGTTTTTGAGCGGGCTGTACCACTGGCCGTTGTACACGGCGGTGGCCCAATCCTGCTCGAGCTTGATCTTGGTCTTGAGCAGGTCGCCCTCGACGCAGATGTCCTCGAGCGCCTTGTGGGCGGTGATGAGCGTCAGGGCTCCGGGAACCTCATAGCACTCACGGCTCTTGAGGCCCACCAGACGATCCTCGACCAGATCGAGACGGCCAAAGCCGTTATCGCCCGAAATCTTGTTGAGGGCGATGACGATCTCGGAGAGCTTCATCTTCTTGCCGTCGACGGCGACGGGCTTGCCGGCCTCAAACTCAATCTCGGTGTAGGTCGGGGTGTCCGGCGTGTCCTCGGGGTTCTTGGTCATAACCCAAGCGTCGTCGAGCGGCTCGTTCCAGGGATCCTCCAGGTGACCGCACTCAATGGCACGACCCCACAGGTTGTCGTCGATGGAGTAGGGGTTGTCGTTGGCACCCTCGGGAACCGGCACGTTGTGGGCGTGGGCATAGGCGACCTCGTCGGGACGGCACTTCAGGTCCCACTCGCGAACCGGGGCGATAACCTTGAGCTCGGGGTCGAGGGCCTTGACGGCGGCCTCAAAACGGACCTGATCGTTACCCTTGCCGGTGCAGCCGTGGGCGACGTAGGTCGCGCCAAACTCGTGGGCGACCTCGACAAGCTTCTTGGCAAGCAGCGGGCGAGAAAGGGCGGAGAGCAGCGGATACTTATTCTCGTACATGGAGTTTGCGGCGATGGCCTTAGTCAAGAACTCATCAGAGAACTCGTCGCGCAGGTCGAGCACCTGGCAATCGAGAACGCCCAGGTCGAGCGCCTTCTGCTTCTTTGCATCCAGGCCGGTCTCCTCCTGGCCCACGTTGCCGCAGACGCAAACGACATCGAGATTCTTCTCGTCCTGGAGCCACTTGACACATACGGATGTATCAAGACCACCGGAATATGCGAGAACGACTTTTTCCTTGCTCATGGCTGTTTCCTTTCGCCCTTGGTAGCTAGTTAGAACATCGGTCAGTTGCAAGTCATTTCAAGGTCACATACCGTGCAATATCAGGTTAAATAGCAAAAATCAGCACATACATGCCCTAGAAACATGCAGCAATATCGTGCTAAAACCCAACGACCTCAAAATGACTCTGTTGAGGCGTTACGCCCCATAAGGACAGAGACGATTGTTATCGTCGTCGGGAAATTGCGCGCTGGCGTCGGATGGCATTGTCTGCAGTGGTGATGATCTTTACGAACTGCATCTGCCTCTCCTTTCACGTATCGCCGGGCGCAATTCAAATATCGCAAACGGTACCTTTTCCTCGGTAAGCGGCTCTTTTGCCGTCTCCGTTTTCGATGTTCGCTATATTACGATAAAGTGCACGCTGCGCAAGCGGCAAATTCAAATTTCTGAAAAGTTTTTTCATTAGTTTGTGAATTGCAGTGCAAATACGCACCATTCCTGCGAAAATACGCTCGACTACTAGTTGATGGTTATAACGTCTGAAACAATCTCGAAACGAAAGGCGCATTTTTATGCAAACTTACGAATCGGACGCCAACATCGGCAACATTAAGATTCTCGCCGTCGATATGGACAAGACGCTGCTGACCGACGAGCGTGTGCTGCCCCAGGGTCTTGATGAGCGCCTGGACAAGCTCGCCGACGCCGGCATCGTATTCTGCCCCGCCAGCGGACGTCCCGCCCCCAAGCTCGAGGAGATGTTCGAGGGCATCAAAAACCGCCTTGCTTTTTGTCCCGACAACGGAGCGTGCGTGATCTATCGCGGCAGCTATATCTATAAGAGCAATATTGACGTGGAGCTGTATCAGCAGGTCTTGAGCCGTGCCTCGGAGGATCCTCGCGCTGTCCCCGTCCTGTGCTGCTTCGACGAGTTCTACGTGCTTGCCCGCGACCATCAATACCACGACGAGATCAGCGTCTACTACAACACAATCAACTACGTCGACAGCTTTGAGGGCATTGATTTCGAGTCCAACAAGATTTCGGTCTTCTTCCCCGGCTACGACGCCGAGCCCGCTTTCCGCGAGACCTATAGCCCCGAGTTCTCGGACAAGCTCTACGTCACCAACGCCGGGCGCGAGTGGATCGACTTTATGAACCTGGGCGTCGACAAGGGCGCCGGCGTCGCGCACCTGTGCGAACACCTGGGCATCGATATTGCCGATGCTGCCGCCGTAGGCGATACCTACAACGACATCCCCATGCTGGAGCGCGTCGGGCACAGCTTTATCGTGGACAATGCCGAGGAGCACATGAACGCGCATGCCAAGTGGCGCATTCCTGTCTCTTATACACATCTCCGAGCCCACGAGACACTGAGCGATCTCGT
>URNM01000063.1 GCA_900549185.1 uncultured Collinsella sp.
TCTACACTCGACTAGTCGTCGGCAGCGTCAGATGTGTATAAGAGACAGGCGCATGCTCGACGACCTCACCAAAACGCTCGGATGTGGCGTCGTTCCAAACCACCATCGCGCGCTTAGGCTTGCCCACAGCCGAGGCAAACATGCGCGACAGTTCCTCAAACGCGCCAAGACCGACGCGAACATCGACACTGCGGTTTTGGAAATTGATGAGTTGACGGCGAATCATAGCAGTCCACGCTCCAAAAGCTTCTCGGCACAAAGGTAGGAAACGTCCTCGAAGGACTTGTTGCGAATATCAAGGGTAATATCGGCGGCCTGGCGATACAGCGGACGGCGATGCTCAAACAGGCGCGCAGCATGCTCGGGTGAGCGGAAATCGGGCCGGGTATCGGAGCGGCGAATCTGGCGCAACGAGTCCTCAAAGTCGCCTTCGAGGTACACACAGGTACCCATCTCGTGCATCAGTTCAATGTTCACCGGCGTCTCGACAATGCCACCCCCGCACGATACCAGCAGACTGCGCTCACTTTGAAGCGAACGGAGTGCCGAGGTCTCGAGCTCGCGAAAACGATCCTCGCCCTCGGTCTTAAATATCTCGGTCACCGACTTGCCGCATCGACGCACAACCAAACGATCGGTATCGATGAATCGACGCTTGAACATAGTGCCCACATTGCGCGCAAGCGTCGACTTGCCCGCGCCCAAAAAGCCGATAAAGAAGATATGGTCGCAGCCGTGTTTGATGTGCTGAGACATGGCGAAACCTATTCCTCGCAGGGAAGGTCGCGCAGGGCCCGGCGCTCAAAGATACGGAAGATCTGCGTGTACCACAGGTCCTGGGTTGCCTGCGGCTTGACCAGAATAGTGTCAACGCCGGCAAAGTTTCCGCTCCATACGTCGGTGTACAGCTGGTCACCGATCAGTACGGACTCGTCGGCCGTGGCGCCCAGACGCTTAAGACCCGCCTTCAAGGCAAACGGGGCGGGCTTCATGGCGTGGCTAATGGCCTCGAGCCCCAGCTCGCGCGCCGACGCCATAACCTGGTCGCGATGCCAGTTGTTGGACACCATGCACAGCTTAAAGCCCTTAGCATGGGCGGCCTCGAGCCAGGCGGAGACCGCAGCGGGTACCTGCTCGGTATCACGTGGCACCAGGGTGTTGTCGCGGTCGAGCAGAATGGCGCGCTTACCGTCGGCCCAGAGGGTATCGAGGTCGATGCGATCGACCGAGGCAACATATCGTTTGGGGCTAAAAATCCTCATGATCAATTCCAAGACTGTTGATGCTCTTCGTAGGTCTTCGAGAAACACTCCTCGTCCTGCGTAATGTAGAAATACAGGTCATCGGAGTCGGTCGGCTCAAGGGTGGCCTTGAGCGCCTCGAGCGACGGAGAGCAAATGGGCGTGGGCGGCAGGCCCTCGTGCTTATAGGTGTTATAGGGGCTATCACTCTGCAGGTCGTCAGCAGTAACCTCGCCGCCGGTGACGTACATCATGGTCGCATCGCTATTGAGATAGCGCAGGCCATCGAGCTTGCCCGCCAGACGGTTGTAGAAGACCGAGGCCACATGCGCGCGCTGGTCGGCGTTGAGGCCCTCGCGCTCGACGATCGAGGCAAGGTTAACGATGTCGTAATCGGACATCTCCACGCCATAGCGCTCCTTGATCTTGGCCTCGCAGCTGGCAAAGTCAAGCGACTTATACTCGGAGTTGAACTGGTCAAGCATGGCGCGAATCACATCATCGGCGCTTGGGTCCTTACCAAGCGAATAGGTCTTGGGGAACAGGAAACCCTCGAGCGAATCGTTCGCGGCGCCCTCAAGGAAGCTATAGTCCTTCACATAGTTGGAGGCCTTTGCCTGGTTAAGGAAGTCCTCCTTAGAAATGCTGTCGTATGCCTTGGCCACGCGGTCAGCGACCTGGTCAACCGTCAGACCCTCAGGGATAGTCAGCGCATCGGAGCCCGCATTGGGACCCTCCATAAGCTGCTGAACGACCTTGGTCGCGTCCATAAGCGTGGTAAACGAATACTTACCCGGCTTAAGCGACATATCCGCGTTGAGCTTTTTGACAGCCGCGTAATAATCCTTGGGATTTTCGACGATATGGTTCTCAGAGAGAATCGAAGCGATGCTGTCACCCGAGGCACCATCGGGAATCGTGATAGTAACCTGCTGGCCTGCAACGACTTTCGCACCCTCACCGCCAAAGAAGCCCTTGACGGCTGGCACGACAAAGAAAACGATCGCGACAAGCGCAAGCACGGCAACAACGCCACCGATAATCATAGGCACCGGGGAGCTTTTCTTTTGAGCACCGCGACGAGCATGCGTGTTGTAGCTCGAGCGGGTCGCCGGAGCAACGCCATGCGAACCACGAGCGTGATGCGAATGCGATTGGGGGGCCTGCGTTCGCTGGGTAGGGGCCTGCTGCTTAAAGCGGGTGCCGCCTGCAGGCTGGGCCGTACGAGCAGTGGGCTGCTGAGCCGCGTGAGAAGCCGAATGCTGAACCGAACGAGCAGAAGGCTGCTGACCCGTCCGTTGAACAGGTTGGGCCGAACGAGAGAAGGACTGCGCCGGGCGCGCGGCAGGCTGAGCTGCGCGCTGCGTCGGCTGTGCCGGACGCTGGCCAGGCTGGGCAGGGCGCGACGCCGGCTGCTGTGTACGATTCGGCTGGCGCGGATCGGAAGCACTAGGCATGCGAAACCTCCTCGTTTTTACGATCGAGCCACGTCTGCAAAAACAGGCTGGCGGCAATCATGTCGATCTTGCCCCTCATCTGCTTTTCGTTGAGTCCCTGCTCGCGCAGGATACGCTTGGCCTCTTGCGAGGACAGACGCTCGTCCTCAAACTCCAACGGAAGATCGAGCTCGTCGGCAATCTTTTGCGCCACAGCGGCAACGCGCTCGGCCTGAGGGCCGGGCTCACCGGCCATGGTCAGGGGACGTCCGCTTACCAGGATGTCGGGCTCATAGTCCTCAACCAGGTAGCGGAACGTCTTGGCCATACCGGTGACCTCGGCAGCCGGAAGCACCTTGACAGGCATCGCCATCTTGCCATCACGGCTCGAGACGGCGATGCCAATCCTGGTCTCCCCTATGTCCAGCGCGAGCGCAACCACAGCGACTTCTTAGATTCTTAGGCGCCGAGCGCGGTCTTAGCGGCCGCGAGGGCATCGGCGATGCCGGCAGCATTCTTGCCACCGGCCTGGGCCATGTTGGGACGACCGCCACCGCGACCGTCGACCAGACCCGCGATCTGCTTGATCACGTTACCGGCGTGGAAACCGGCCTTGACGGCGTCATCGGAGCCGGCAGCGAGCAGGGCCGGAGTGCCCTTCTCAGTCACGCTGGCGACGACACAAGCAACAGGGCCGGCGACCTTCTGATGCACGGTATCCCATACGTTGCGCAGGTCGGCAGCCTCAAGGCCCTGGAGCTCAGCGACAACGAGCTTATAGCCGTCGAGCTCGACGGCGCCCTCGATGGCGCTGGAGATGGCGTCGGAGGAGCCACCGGTCAGAGCCTTCTTGAGCTTATTGGACGTCTCGCGCAGCTCGGCCTGCAGGTTCTCCACGCGAGCGGGAACCTCATCCACGCGGCACTTGAGCGCAGTAGCAGCGGCGTCAACGAGCGCCAGGCGGTCGGCCATGTAGTCGAGGGCACCCTTAGAGGTCACAGCCTCGATACGGCGGACATTGGAGCCTGTGGAGGACTCGGAAATGATCTTGAACAGGCCGATCTCGGCGGTGTTGGCAGCGTGCGTGCCACCGCAGAGCTCGCGGGAGAACGGCTGGTCCTCGGCGCCCACGGAGACGACGCGGACGACATCGCCGTACTTCTCGCCAAACAGAGCAACAGCGCCGGCAGCCTTAGCCTCGTCGATGCCCATGACACGGGTCACGACCGGCTTGGAAGCGAAGATCTGCTGGTTGACCAGGTCCTCGACAGCCTTGAGCTGCTCGGAGGACAGGGCCTCGAAGTGCGTGAAGTCAAAGCGCAGGTGCTCGGGCGTCACCAGCGAGCCGGCCTGGGAGACGTGCTCGCCCAGGACCTGCTTAAGGGCAGCGTCGAGCAGGTGCGTGGCGGTGTGGTTGCGGCGCAGGAAGCCACGGCGCTCGGCGTCGAGCGCGGCGGTAACAGCGGCACCGACAGCCAGCGTGCCCTCGGCAACGTGCGCGACGTGGGCATACAGGCCGTTGTGGTTCTTGGTGTCGGCAACGGTCAGAACAACGCCCTCGGCGGAAAGCTTGCCGGCATCGCCCTGCTGGCCACCCATCTCGGCATAGAACGGGGTGCGGTCGAGCACAACCTCGACATCCTCGCCGGCGGCAGCGGACTCGACGGACTCGCCGTTGCGCACGATGGCGACAACCTTGGCGCCCTCGATCACATCGTTGTCATAGCCGTCGAACTCGGTCGCTGCGACCTTGTCCGAAAGCTCGACCCACACGTCGTTGAAGCTGCCCCAGGCGTCGCCCTTGGCATTGGCGCGGGCGCGGGCCTTCTGGTCCTCCATGCAGGCAGTGAAGCCGTCCATGTCGACGCCGTGGCCAGCGGTGCCGGCGATCTCGACGGTCAGATCGATGGGGAAACCAAAGGTGTCGTGCAGTTTAAAGGCGACATCGCCCGGAAGCACGGCGTCCTCGGCAAGCGCTGCCAGGGCCTCGTCCAGATAGACGCGGCCGTTGTCGAGCGTCGTGGAGAAGCGCTCCTCCTCGGAGGCGACGATACCCTTGACGAGCGCGACATTCTTGAGCAGCTCGGGATAAGCCTCGCCCATCTGAGCGTTAACCTCGTCGATGAACTTGGTCAGGAAGGCGCCCTCGATGCCCAGCAGGCGACCGTGGAACACGGCACGACGGAGCAGGCGGCGAAGGACGTACTCGCGACCCTCGTTACCGGGAAGGATGCCGTCCGAGATCATAAAGTCGACGGCACGGGAGTGGTCGGCGATGATACGCAGGGAGCGGCTGGCGCCAGAGTAATCGTCGGCGTCATAGGTCTTGCCGCTGATCTCCTCGCCCAGCTTGATGAGATGCTGCATCAAGTCGCCGTCGTAGTTGGCGGTCTTGTGCTGCATGATGGCGGCCATGCGCTCCAGGCCCATGCCCGTATCGAGGTTGCGGTGCGGCAGCTCCGGCATGGAGCCGTCCTCCTGGCGGTCATACTGGGTAAAGACGAGGTTCCAGAACTCCAGGAAGCGGTCGCAGTCGCAGCCGGGCTTGCAGTCGGGACTACCGCAGCCGACCTCCTCGCCCATGTCAAAGTAGATCTCGGAGCACGGACCGCAGGGGCCAGTGGGGCCAGCGGCCCAGAAGTTGTCGTCCTCGCCCAGGCGGGAGATGTGGTCCTCGGCAACGCCCAGAGAACGCCACACGTCGTGGGTCTCGTCGTCCTCGGTAAAGACGGTAAAGTACAGGCGGTCGAGCGGCAGCTTGAACTCCTTGGTGATGAGCTCAAAGGCCCAGGCGCAAGCCTGCTGCTTGGAGACGCCGCCAAAGGAGAAGTCGCCGAGCATCTCAAAGAAGGACAGGTGACGGCCGTCCTCGCCGATGCAATCGATGTCGTTGGTGCGGACGCACTTCTGGCAGGAGATAGCGCCGATCTCCTTCATGGTCTTCTTGCCCTGGTAGTACTCCTTAAACTGGTTCATGCCGGCGTTGGCAAGCAGCAGCGAAGGATCGTCGGGGACGAGGGACGAAGAAGGATAAAGCTTAAGACCGCGCTCCTCAAAGAAGTTGAGGAACTTGGAGCGAATCTCGGCCGTAGTCATTGACGGGTAGTCAGCACTCATAGAGGGAATCTCCTCGGTTTCACATCGAAACAGTTCAAACGTAACGATATTACCATCCCACCGCGCAAGTGCAAAAAAGAGGGCCGGCACAATGCCGGCCCTTCAGCGAAATTGCATGTTAGCGCGTATGAATATTAATCCGAATTACCCCGCTAGTTGTCATCATCGTCCATGGAGCCGTCGATGCCGGTTTTGGTGTCGTCATCCGTGTTGGAATCGTCATCCTTAGCGAAGGGGTTCTTGAAGAAGCCCGTCGCATCGGGCTGCAGACCAGAGAGCTTGATCCAGGGATTATCGAGCTCGGGCTTGGGCATGGCCTTGGCCTCGGGCGCAGTCTCGTTACCGATAAGCTCAGACTCGTAGATGAAGGTGTCGTCGCCGAGCGCGTCGTAGGCGGCGACCGGGTTGCCATCGGCATCGCGGTACGCCGTGCCCTTAAACACGGCGCCGTCATAGGCCACAAGCTGTCGGCCGGTCTCATTCTCGAAGTAGTACACGAAGATACCCTTGAGGGCCGCACAAAGCGGGATGGCAATAATCATGCCGATGGGGCCCATGAGTGCCGAGCCAATAACGAGCGCCGTGAGGCTCATGATGGGATGCACCTGTACCGAGCTCTGCATGACCTTAGGCGAAATGACGTTATCGGTGACGTTTTGCGCGACCATCGTCACGATGAGCGTCCATAACGCCAACATGGGGCTGAACATGAAACCGAGCACCGTGGCGATTGCTGCGCTCACCCAGGGACCGACGACCGGAACCAAATGCATGATGCCGGTAAAGATAGCCATGAGCGCCGCATACGGATGGCCGATGATCATAAAACCGATAAAGGCGAGGAAACCACCACAGATGGACGTCACGACCATACCGCGCATGTAGCCGCCGACAGAGCGAGAAAGGATGGCGACCATAAAGCGGTACGAGGTCTCCTTCTCCTGACCGATGATGGTGCAAATCTCGTGGTGCATGCGAGGGTAGTCGCAGGCCATCCAGTAGGCAAGCACCAGGCCAAGGAAGATAACGAACAGCTGCGAGGCCGTATTGGTGATGAGTGGGAACACACCACGACCAAGCTCGGCGGCAATCTGAGACACATACCTCGATGCCACGGCAACCAGCGACGAAAGATTATCGTCCAAATACTCCTTGAGCGGCGTGTTGTTGAGCGTCTTGGCATGCGAGATCATCTCGTTGAGATCACCGCCCGCAACACGAAGCTGCTCGGGCAGGCGGCTCAGGACTTCCATGATCTGACCAAAGAGAATCGGCGACAAGATACAAACGACACCGACGAGCACGGCAACAACAACAATAAGCGCGATAAGCGAACCGATGCCGCGATTCAAGCCATGGTGCTCGAGCCAGTTGGTGATCGGGGACATCACAAAAGCAATGATGGAGCCGACGGCAAGAAACTCAATAACCGGCGCCAGGATGCCCATAAGGTTAAAGATGACAGCGGCGATGACAATGCAGCCGACAACAGCCCAAATGCGCAGCGTCAGAATGCGGGTGTCGCGCAGCACGCGATCGGTTTGTTGGGGGTGCTCACTCATGAACGAATCATCACTCCGTCGGGGTCGATCTTGTCCTGAATCTTCTTAAGCGTGCGGCGCAGCAGACGCGAAACCTGCACCTGAGAAATACCCAGCTTCTTGGCGATCTCGATCTGTGTCATGCCCTTCACAAAGCGCAGCTCGATCACCTCGCGCTCGCGCGGCGAGAAATCACGGATGGCTTCCTCGATCACTAGGCGGTCATCGGTAAAGTCGAGCTCGTTGTCGTCGTCGGCGTAACGGTCGAGAATCGAGGGGGCATCGTCGGAATCGGACGCACCAGGAGCCTCGATGGGCACCGAGGTATAGGCCGAAGACGATTCCATAGCCTCGAGGACCTCATCGACCGTCACATCTAGATACTCAGCGATCTCCTCAACCTTGGGCGAACGCTGCAGCTCGTTGGTAAGTTTGTCAGTAGCTTGGTTGACCTTGGCCGAGAGCTCCTGCAGGCGACGCGGTACGCGCACGCTCCAGCCCTTGTCGCGGAAATGGCGTTTGATCTCGCCCAGGATAGTGGGTGTTGCAAACGTTGTGAACTCGAGCCCGCGCTCAGGGTCAAAGCGGTCGATAGCCTTGAGCAAACCCAGATAGCCGACCTGCATGAGGTCGTCGAGCGGCTCGCCGCGATTCTTAAATTTGTTGGCAAGAAACCTTACCAGGTTCATATGGGACATGACGAGCTGCTCGCGGGCGTCCGGATCACCGGTCTCCTTGTAGCGACGAAACAGCTCGCGGGTTTTCTCCTTGTCCCAAGCGGTCTTGCCGCTCCGGGAACGTTCGGTCATTTTAAATATCCGCCTTGAGGTCGAGGGAAAGCGTCAGGGGCGCCGCAGTCTTTTCGTAGGAGTCGCACACGCTCGCGAGGATGAGCTCGGCATACACCGCAGCCTGGTCGTCTTCATCGACCGTAGCCTGATCGCCAAAGGTAATAGTCATGCCAACGTGGGTCTCATCGACATCGAATTTGATGGTGATGTCATCGCAGTCGACCGCGGTACAACCAAAGATGAAAGCCTCCTCGGCAGCCATGCGGATGTCCTCGATGCGATCGACAGACATGGAACACAGGGCACCAACGTTGGCTGCCGTCATGCGCACAAGGCGAGCGAGACGCGGGTCGCCGGCAACGGTCAGCGTGATGGGGCAGGTTGCTTCGCTACTCATCGCAGGACTCCTCAGAGGTCTCGGAGGGTGTATAGGTGTAATACTGAGCCGGCTTGGCTACAGACTTCTGGCCATCATCGTCGCCCGCGGCGGCCTCGTCCTCGCCAATTAGGACGCGCTCGGTAGGCCGCTCTGCCTCCGCAGCAGCAGCGGCGAGCTTGCGCTCGGTGTCAGCTGCAGGAGACTTCACCTTATTGAAGAGCTTCTGCACAGCACCGGCGGCGGAGTCGGTCACGCTCGACACAGCATTGCTGGCCTCGGCCATGCTGCCCGTAACCTCGGAAATGTCGCGAACCACGGCTTCGACCTCTACGAGATTGGAGGTAAGGGCATCAACTGCCGTCTTGCTCGACTTAAGCAGCGGCTCCATCTGGGCAAGCGCCGGCGTAAGCTCATCGACAGCGCCATCGAGCTTTGCCACCACAGGCTGAGCCTCGGCGATGGTGTTGTTGAGGTCGTTCACGGTCTTATCGAGCGAGTCGACAACATTGCGGGTCTTGCGCAGGGTAAGCGCGAGCTCAGCGATGGCCCACACGCCGGCAACGGCGAGCAGCAGCAGGGCGATTTGAATGGGACTCATACAAGCCTCCCGGAAGAATCGAAATACAGACGCTTTTCATGGTACCCCAAAGGGGACCGAACATGCCAAGAGCAGCAACGTGGGACAAAATTATCAGCAGCTACTTCGGTGCATTCCCGCTACGGTCGCGCTCGCTTTGCTCTACACGCCACTCTTCCCAGCCGCGACCCGCAGGCTGCCAAAACGCACCGCGCTCCAGCCCCTCGGGCAAATAGCGCTGATCGACCCAGCCTTCGGGATAATCATGCGGATACTTATACACACCGTATTCGTCGCTGCCCGGGCGATGACGATCGCGCAGATAACTAGGCACCTCGCGAAGCCCACTAGAATGGATGTCGGCCAGCGCCGCATCGATCGAAGCCTCACACGCGTTGGATTTTGGCGCCAAGCACACATAGAGTGCAGCCTGAGCGAGGTTAATACGGCACTCGGGATAGCCAATAACCTCGGCAGATTTAAACGCAGCATGTGCTATAAGAAGAGCCTGCGGATCGGCATTGCCAACATCCTCGGAAGCATGAATCATAATGCGACGGGCGATAAACTTAGGATCCTCCCCCGCATCGATCATGCGCGCAAGCCAGTAGACCGTGGCATCGGGGTCGCTGCCGCGCATGGACTTGATGAACGCACTGATGATGTCGTAGTGCATGTCGCCGTTTTTGTCATACGAAAACCCGCGACGCGGGTTGGCAATCTTTACGTCATCCACGGTGATGGGATAGCGCTCCCCCGCCGCCGGCGCTGGCGTCCCCTCGGTATCGGGACGCGTGACGGCAATCTCGCTCGCCAGCTCAAGTGTCGTCAAGGCCGAGCGTGCATCACCCGCGGCCAACGTACAAATGGTCTTGACCGTATCCTCATCGGCCGAGAACTTACCGTTCAGACCATGTGGTGCCTCAAGCGCACGTTCAATAAGCGTGGCGATATCCTCATCCTTCAGATGCTCAAGCTCCACCACGCGCCCACGCGACAACAGTGCCGAGTTGACCTCGAAGTACGGATTCTCCGTCGTAGCGCCAATCATAATGACGGTACGGTTCTCAACTGCATGCAGCAGGGCATCCTGCTGCGACTTAGAGAAGCGGTGAATCTCATCGATGAATAGAATGGTGCGGCGGTCGTAGGTATTCAGGCGCGTCTTGGCCTCGTCAATCACGCGGCGCAAGTCCTTCACGGTGCCCGTCACAGCGCTGACCTCGACAAACTCGCTCTTGGTATGGTTGGCGATGATGTGGGCCAGCGTCGTCTTGCCCGTACCGGCCGGCCCATACAGAATCACACTCGACAGAACGTCATGCTCAATCGCAGCACGTAGCCACGAGCCCTTACCGACGGCCTTTTGCTGGCCCACGTACTCGTCGAGCGAATTGGGTCGCATGCGTACCGCGAGCGGCGCATTTTTAAAGGAACGCTCGCGCGTCGAGGCAGAAAAAAGGTCGTCCATAGCCATCCCGTGCATCAATCAAAAACGTTTTCCACTAACAGTATACCGAATATATACGAACTACCGTTCGTTAATATAGGTACGCTGCGGAAACTTCAATCCCGGGAACAACTTACTCGTGAGCTCGCAGAAGTAGCCATCCGTCATGCTCGAAATGTAATCCACTACGGTCTGATCTTTATCGTCCTGCCAGGCATAGGCGCGATCGTAGTAGGAAAGCTGCTGCTCGATGCGAGAAATGTGGTGCTTAAAGATGTACGAGGACTCGTCACCACTGTTTAGATCCCGCAGGCAACGGTCGTAGAGCTTTTCGAACGCCTCGCGCAGCTCCGCCTCGGAATCGCCTTCGATACCGCCCTTGCTATAGATCTTCTCGTAGTTCTCGCGCTTGGCTCGGCGGATTTCCTCAAACAGGTCCTCGCTCATCTCGATGCGCGGCTTACCATAGCTGTGCTCAACGATATCGATGGAGGCATGCGTGAGGATCCAACTGTTGTAGGCACCGCCCCGGCCATCATCAAAAGCGTCGGGCGAAAGCCTGTCTCTTATACACATCTCCGAGCCCACGAGACACTGAGCGATCTCGT
>URNM01000064.1 GCA_900549185.1 uncultured Collinsella sp.
TACGAGATCGCTCAGTGTCTCGTGGGCTCGGAGATGTGTATAAGAGACAGTGGTCGTTCCCACCAATCTTTCCAATAAGCAACGCGAACTGCTCCGTGCTTTTGCCGATGAGATGGGCGATGACGTCGCTTCTGGTAAGAAGTCGGTGACCGACCGTATCAAGAGTGCCCTCGACGATATCCTCGATTAAGGAGCCCGCGTGCTCGCACCCCATATTTCCGTCGTCAACCTCGGCTGCCGCGTTAACCGGGTTGAGTCTGACCGTATCACTGCCGATCTTATGCGTCTGGGCTTTGCTATTGTGGATCCCCAGGATGCCGATCTGATCGTCATTAACACCTGTGCCGTTACGGGCGAGGCCGAGGCCAAGACCCGTAAGGCCGTCCGTCATGCGCTGGCCCATCCTAACGAGCCCTATGTGCTTGTGACCGGTTGCGTGGTCAATTTACATCCCGAGGAGCTGCTGGAGCTTTCGGATCGCGTGATCGCCGAGCCGTCCAAGATCGATGTCGCCGAACGTGTCTGCGAGGTGTTGGGCGTTGAGTCCGATAGCGTTCCCGACTGCAGCGATGGCGAGGTGGTCGATGCGCTCGGTCGCTCTCGCCTGGGCGTGAAGATTCAGGATGGCTGCAACCATCGCTGCACCTATTGCATTGTGTGGAAGGCACGCGGCCCCGAGCGCTCCGTGCCCGTTGAGTCCGTGCTCGAGCAAGTTCGCGAGGCCCAGGAGGCCGGCGTGCCCGAGGTGGTGCTGACCGGTGTGAACCTGGGCACCTACGATGGCAAGAGCGCGACCGACGAGCATGTCGAAATCGATGAGCTGCTCGAGGCCATCATGGAGTGCACGTCTATCCCGCATGTGCGCATTTCCTCGGTTGAGCCCATGGATATCTCTGAGCGCCTGCTTAAGGTTATGGCGCGCTATCCGCAGCGTATCGCCCCGTTTTTGCACCTGCCAGTGCAGTCCGGCTGCACGGCGACCCTGCATCGCATGGGCCGTCCCTATAGTGCGGAGGCCTTTGAGGACACGGTGCGTATGATTCGCGCCAATCTGACGCAGGCGTCACTTTCTTGCGACGTTATTGTCGGCTTCCCTGGCGAGACGGACGAGGAGTTCGGGGAGTCGCTGGCGCTGTGCCGCCGTGTGGGTTTCTCGCGTATGCACGTGTTCCGCTACAGCAAGCGTCCCGGTACCCTTGCTGCCGACATGCCCGACCAGGTTCCGCCCGAGGTTATGGCCGAGCGCAGCCGCCGTATGCGGGCCGCCGCACAGGAGCTCGCTATTGCCGACGCTCGCCGTCGCGTGGGCACGGTCGAGCGTGCCGTGCTCGAGTATGGCGACAACCTGACGCTCGGCTCGTTCCATCATGCCCGTCTTGACGATACCTGTGGACTTACAGCCCCGTGCCTGCTCGATGTTGCTATCATCGGAGTCGATTATTCCGGCTTGGTCCATGCACGCAGGGAGGTTCATGGAAGCCTCGAAGATTAGACTTACCGTTCCCGAGGGGATTGATCCCTCGCGCGTTTTGGGCGCCGGCGACGGCGTCCTTCGTGCGCTCGAGAGCTTGGTTCGCGCCCATGTGGTCGCCCGTGGCGATAGCATCTCCGTGAGCGGCGACCCGGACGAGGTCGAACTCGTGGCGCGCTTTTTCGAGCACGCTTTTCGCGAGGCGGCCGCCGGGCGCACGCTGTCTGCCGACGATGTCTCTCGCTGCCTGGCCGTCTTGCGCGACGGTGAGCACGAGGCTACGTCGCTTCGCGATGACGTGCTGCTTTCGTATCGCGGCCGCGTCATTCGCCCCAAGACGCTCGGGCAAAAGCGCTATGTGGATGCCATCCGCTCGCATACCATCACGTTTGGCTTGGGTCCTGCCGGTACCGGTAAGACCTATCTGGCCATGGCGCTCGCCGTTGCCGCGCTCAAGCGTCACGAGGTGGGCCGTCTGATCTTGACGCGTCCGGTTGTCGAGGCGGGGGAGAATCTGGGCTTTTTGCCCGGCACCCTCGAGGAAAAGATCGATCCCTACATGCGTCCGCTTTACGACGCCCTTTTTGACATGATGGATCGCGAGCGCACCGATGAGCTTATGGAGCGCGGCGTGATCGAGATCGCCCCGCTTGCCTACATGCGCGGCCGCACGCTGAGTGATGCCTTCGTGGTGCTCGACGAGGCGCAAAATACCACGCCCGAGCAGATGAAGATGTTCCTGACGCGCCTGGGCTTCAACTCCAAGTTCGTGATTACCGGCGACCTGAGTCAGCGCGACCTGGTTGGTCGTCGCGGCGGTCTTGCTGACGTTGAGCAGATTTTAGGCCGTGTCGACGATGTCGCATTTTCGCACCTCGAGCGTGCCGACGTGGTGCGCCATGCCCTGGTGGGTCGTATCGTCGAGGCATATGAAGCTTATGATGACGTGCGCGAGCAGCGCCCGCGCGACCGAAAGGAGTCCCGTTGAGTGTATTGATCAGCAACGATGCCGAGCTCGATACGCTGCTCGACGCGCAGGAGGTGGAGCACATCTGCGAGGTTGTGCTTGCCGCCGAGGGCGTTGAGCGTGAAGTCGAGATTTCCCTTTCGTATGTCGACGAGGACGAGATGCACGAGCTCAACCACGAGTGGCGCGGTATCGACCGCACCACCGATGTGCTCTCGTTTGAGTGCGATTCGGCCTTTGACGATGACATTCCCGCCGATGAGACGCTCGAGCTCGGCGATATCATCTTGGCCCCGGAGGTCATTGCCCGTCAGGCCCCCGGTTTTGGCAATAGCCCCGCTGACGAGTGCCGTCTGATGCTCGTTCACGGCATGCTGCACCTGCTGGGCTATGACCATATTGATGACGACGAGGCCGAGGTCATGGAGGCCCGCGAGGACGCCATCCTGCGCGATCTGGCGCTCGAGCGCGGCGAGGACCCCAAGCTAGTCCACGTCGGCCCCATCACCAACCACGCCCACGACTAGGAGCCGTCTATGATTCCCGGATCGAACAAGGACCATCCGTCCTTCTTAAAGTCGTTTTCCTACGCCATGGAGGGCTTCGTCACCGCCGTCAAGACCGAGCGCAACATTAAGGTCATGCTCTTGGCGGGCGTGTGCACCGTCATTGCCGGCTGTATCGTGGGCCTTGACATTGCCGAGTGGGCCACGATTATCATCTGTTGTGGCCTGGTGATTCACGGCGAGCTGTGCAACACCGCTATGGAGGCTATCGTCGACCTAGCGACCCAGGAGCTCCATCCGCTGGCCAAGCGTGCGAAGGACATCGCCGCCGCCTCTGTATACATTCTTTCCATCACCGCCGCGATTGTGGGCGTGCTGGTATTTGCCCACGCGCTCGGCTTTATTTAGAAAGGGATTCCCATGTCCGACAATATGCAGCCTACCGATGAGATCCTGGACGACGAGACTTTGGACGCGGTGGATACCGAGGGGCTCGAGGATGTCGAGGAGTTCGACCCGTTTGAGGGCATGAGCGACGAGGACCTCGACGCCCTTTGCGACGAGGACGACGGTCCTATGGGCTTTGGTGACGTGGAACCCGGTTTCCGCAGCGGCTTTGTGGCCCTGGTCGGACGCCCCAACGCCGGCAAGTCCACGCTGCTTAATGCCTGCTATGGCAAAAAGGTCGCCATCACCTCGCCGGTGGCCCAGACGACCCGCCGCCGCATGCGTGCCGTCGTCAACCGTCCCGGCTACCAGCTGGTCTTTGTCGATACCCCGGGTATTCATAAGCCCAAGGACGGTCTGGGATCCGAGCTCAACAAGAGCGCGTTGTTCGAGCTGAACGATGTCGATGTCGTCGCGTTTTTGATTGATGCCACCAAACCGATCGGCAGGGGAGACGCTTGGGTTGCCGAGCGCGTCAGATGCGCCCGTTCCAAGAAGGTTCTGGTTCTCACTAAGGCCGATGAGGCCGACCCCGCACAGGTCATGGAGCAGCTTAAGGCTGCCCACGAGCTCATGGAATATGACGACGAGATCGTTACGTCGTCGGTCAAAAACTTCAACGTCGATGCCTTTATCGAGACCGTTGCGCACTTTTTGCCCGAGGGTCCGCGTTGGTTCCCCGAGGACATGGGTACCGACGCTTCCGATGAGACGCTCGTTGCCGAGTTTGTGCGCGAGAAGGTCTTGCGCCGCACCCGTGATGAGATTCCGCACTCCGTTGGCGTGATCTGCGATGCGCTCGAGCAGACCAAGAAGGTGCTGCGCGTGCATGCCACCATTTATGTTGAGCGTGAGGGCCAGAAGGGCATCATCATCGGCAAGGGCGGCGAGATGATCAAGCATATCGGTATCGATGCCCGTCGCGATCTTGAGCGCATCTTTGGCACGCAGGTCTTTTTGGAGCTGGACGTGAAGGTCAAGGCTGGCTGGCGCGACGACGAGGCCCAGATTCGCCGCTTTGGGTATAGCGCCGAAGACTAAGGACGCGCGGCGCGCATGGCAGGCTCCCGGACATATCGCACGAAAGTGCTCGTGCTCGATAAGACTAAGCTCAAAGAGACCGACCTGATCTTGACGATGCTTGACGAACGGGGACGGCAGGTGCGTGCCGTGGCTAAGGGGGCACGTAAGCCTGGCGGTCGCCTTGCGGCCCGCTGCGAGCTCTTCTGCACCGTTGATATGCTGTTGGCACATGGTCGCTCGCTCGACGTGGTTTCCCAGGCCGAGCTTATGGAGGCGCCGCTCGGCGCTGCGCCCGATTACGAGACGACCTGCGCCGCAAGCGCGATCGCCGAGGTCGCGCGCGTGTGCTCGTTCGAGGACGCCGAGGACCCGTTTACCTTTGCTATAACGCAGCGAGCGCTTGCCCTGGTGGGCAGCGGGCTTGACACGGCACATATGGACCTACTTGTGGCGGCATATGTCTTTAAGCTGCTGTCGCACGTTGGCTATCGACCCGATTTTTCGGCCTGCGTGCTGTGCGGAGACCCCATGCTGTCGTATTTTTCGCCCCAGGCGGGCGGCCTCATGTGCGGGTCGTGCGCGTCGAGCGTTCCAGGTGCCGAACTGGTGTCGACCGGTGAGGCCGCATGGCTGCGCGCCCTCATGTCCATGACCTTCGATGCGCTTTTGGCCGAGCGAATCGACCCGCATACCGCAGCCTTTTTGCTGGGGCTTTCGCATGTTTGGGCTGCGACGCACACCGATCAGCGCCTCCGTGCGATGGAATTCATGTTGGGTCGGTGATGATGCGCAGGCGCGGGCTGCTTGTGGTAACATACCGACCTGTTGGTACCTCGACCTTGGTTGCTCGCTCCACCGGCGGCTTCCCAGTCCGAGGCGAATCGAGTCGCCCGATGGCGACGCAAAACGAAAGGTGAAACAATGACTGTTTCCAAAGAGCGCAAGGCGGAGCTGACTGCCCAGTTCGGTAACACCCCGGTCGACACCGGCAACCCCAAGGTTCAGGTCGCCATCCTGTCCGAGCGCATCAAGGAGCTGACCGAGCACATGAAGTCCCACCAGAAGGACTTCCACACCCGTCGTGGCCTGCTCATGCTCGTCGGCCGTCGTCGTCGTCTTCTCTCCTACATCAAGAAGAACGACATCGTCGAGTACCGTGAGCTCATCAAGGCTCTGGGCATTCGCGACAATATTCAGTAGCGAACTTGTACATGCTAAGAGCGTCCTGCATGCGGGACGCTCTTTTTGTGTAAGGGCGTGAATAATCACGCTCTGAAGCGTGGCGGGGGCAGGGGGCCCGCGTCACATGAGAAGCCCGCAGGCAAGGGGCCTGTGGGGTAAAGGAGAACAATGACACTCGTATCCAAGACCTTTGAGCTGTACGGCAAGACCTACACCTTTGAGTCGGGCGAGCTTGCCAAGCAGGCCACCGGCGCCTGCCTGGTCAAGCAGGGCGACACCACGATGCTCGACACCGTGGTCGTCTCCAAGGAGCGCAAGAACTACGACTTCTTCCCGCTGACCGTCGACTTCAACGAGAAGATGTACGCCGCCGGCCGCATCCCGGGTGGTTACCTCAAGCGTGAGGGCCGTCCCAGCGAGAAGGCCACGCTCACCGCGCGCATGATTGACCGTCCGATTCGCCCGAGCTTCCCGGACGGCTTCCGCAACGAGGTGCATATCGTCGCCACCTCGCTCGTCGCCGACCAGGTCAACCCCTTCGACGTCATCAACGTCATGGGTGCCTCTCTGGCCATGACGCTCGGCGGCGTTCCCTTCGAGGGCCCGCTTGCCTGCGTGCGCATCGGCCGTAACGTGGAGACCGGCGAGTTTATCGTCAACCCCACCTACGAGGAGCGCGAGAACTCCGATCTGGACCTGGAGCTGGGCGGCTCTGCCGACTTCATCTCGATGGTCGAGGCCGGCGCCGAGGAGATCTCCGAGGACGACATGCTCGCCGCCATGAAGTTTGGCCAGGAGGCCCTTGCTGCTTTCTGCCAGGCTCAGGATGAGTTCGTCGCCGAGTGGGAGCAGGTCAACGGCCCCATCGTCAAGAAGGAGTACCCGCTCGACCAGCCCGTCGAGGAGGTCCAGGAGCGCATCTTTGCCCACTACGACGAGATGGCGGCCGCACTTCGCGACGCCGACAAGCTCTCTCGTATCGGTAAGGTCGAGGCTCTGAAGGAGTCCATCCGCGCCGAGTTCACCGAGGAGGAGCAGGCCGCTTGGGAGCGCGAGATCCCCGTGGCGCTCAAGAAGCTCGAGAAGAAGGCCATGCGCACCATGGTCGTCGAGACTGGCGAGCGCGTCGATGGCCGTGCCGCCGACGAGATCCGTCCCATCATGGTGAAGGATAATTACCTGCCGCTCGTTCACGGCTCCGGCCTGTTCCAGCGTGGCCAGACCCAGGTGCTCTCCGTCCTGTCGCTCGGCATGCTCAACGAGGGCCAGCGTCTGGATACCATCGAGCCCACCGAGGGCAAGCGCTACATGCACCACTACAACTTCCCGCCGTTCTGCACCGGCGAGACCGGCCGCATGGGCAGCCCCAAGCGCCGCGAGATCGGCCATGGCAATCTGGCCGAGCGCGCTCTGCTTCCGGTGCTTCCCGACGAGAACGAGTTCCCCTACGCCATCCGCGTCGTCTCCGAGGTCATGGAGTCCAACGGCTCCTCTTCGATGGCTTCGACCTGCGGCTCCACGCTCGCCCTTATGGACGGCGGCGTGCCCATTAAGCGCCCGGTCTCCGGTATCGCCATGGGCCTGATCCAGGAGGAGGGCAAGACCGTGGTCCTGTCCGACATCCAGGGTCTCGAGGACTTCCTGGGCGACATGGACTTTAAGGTCACCGGTACCACCGAGGGCATCACCGCCCTGCAGATGGACAACAAGGCCACCGGCCTCACCTTCGACATCCTGGCCCGCGCCCTGCAGCAGGCCAAGGAGGGTCGCGCCTTCATCCTGCAGAAGATGCTCGATGTGATCCCCGAGCCGCGCCACACCACGCGCAGCACTGCTCCGCGCATCGTTTCCATCCAGGTTCCTACCGACAAGATTCGCGACGTCATCGGTTCCGGCGGCAAGGTCATCCGCGGCATCCAGGACGAGACCGGCGCTTCGGTCGACATCCAGGAGGACGGTACCGTCTTTGTCGGCGGCACCGGCGAGTCCGTCGACCAGGCTGTCGAGCGCATCAAGCTCATCATCAAGGTTCCCGAGCCGGGCGAGGAGTACACCGGTCGTGTGGTCTCCATCCAGCCCTTCGGCGCCTTCGTCAACCTGCTGCCCGGTAAGGACGGCCTGCTGCACATCTCCCGCGTCGCCAAGGGCCGCGTGGAGAAGGTCGAGGACGTTCTCAACGTGGGCGATGAGGTCAAGGTCGTCGTCATCGAGGTCGACGATCGCGGCAAGATCTCGCTCGATCGTCTTGACAAGCCTGAGGCCCCGGCTCGCTCCGAGGGTGCCTCCGAGGGCGACGGCGAGCACTTCCAGCGCCGTGAGCGTCCGCGTCGCGAGCGCTCCGAGCGCAGCGACCGTCCGCGCCGTCCCGGCGACAACGGAGGCCGCAAGCCCCGCCGTCACCACGACGCCGAGTAGCAGCCAAACATAAGCAGCTCAATAAGGGCGACTCCGCACAGGGGCCGCCCTTTTGCTTGCTATTCAGTAGTCAGATTTCGGATCTGTAGAGAGACGCAGCAGCATTTCCCTAGCTAAAACCTACCAAAATAAACCTGTCCCTTATTGGCTGGTTTCCCGTGGGGCGGGCACTGATGAAGTTTATCGCGAGTTCCGCACGAACAGGAGGCCACTTAATGTGGCCTCCGTCGTGAGCAGGACTGTAGAGCAGGAAACTTCATCAGTGCCCGCCCCACGGGAAACCAGCGGGATAGACCGGTTCAGATGGGGCTTTGATGCATGGGTGGTCTGTTGGTGGGCAAATGGGTATCATACTGTGGTTATTGCATCGACTCTGTGATGCACGCTTGTACGTTCCCGGCGGTCGGTTTGCCAGAAGCGCCCCGTCGGTTGTTCCAGACCCGTTTCGAAGAAAGGAAACCACACTAACCTATGGCAGCTAAAAAATCATCTCCCTTGAAGATCATCCCGCTCGGCGGCCTTGACGGCATCGGTAAGAACATGACGGTCTTCGAGTGCGGCGACGACATGGTGCTCGTCGACGCCGGTCTCATGTTCCCCGACGACTCCCAGCCCGGTATCGACCTGGTGCTTCCCGACTACACCTATGTTCTGGAGAACGAGGAGAAGCTCCGCGGTATCGTCGTCACCCACGGCCACGAGGACCACACCGGTTCGCTTCCGTACCTGCTGCAGGACCTCAACAACAAGGTGCCCATCTTTTCGAGCAAGCTGACGCTTGGCTTTATCGAGGGCAAGCTTTCTGAGTTCCGCATCCGCGCGCCCAAGTTCCGCGAGGTCAAGGGCGGCAGCCATGTCAACCTCGGCGGCATCTCGCTCGACTTCTTCTCGATGACGCACTCCATCCCCGGCGCTCTGGGCGTGTTTATCCGCACCAATCAGGGCACCGTTATGCACACCGGCGACTTTAAGCTCGACCAGACGCCCATCGATGGTGTCACGCCTGACTATGCCGCTATCAGCCGCTTTGCCAAGCAGGGTATCGACCTGCTGCTGTCCGACTCCACCAATGCCACGGTTCCCGGCTTTACCAAGTCCGAGGCCGAGGTTGGTCCCAACTTGCTGCACGCCATCAAGAACGCCCCGGGTCGCGTGTTCGTCGCGTCGTTCTCGAGCCACATCCATCGCCTGCAGCAGATCTGCGATGCCGCCCGCAAGTGCGGCCGTAAGGTCGTTGTGACCGGTCGCTCCATGCTCACGAACACCCGCGTGGCGCGTGAGCTGGGCTACCTCAACATCGACGATGCCGATATCATCGATGCCTTCGACATTGATAACCTGCCCGACGATAAGATCGTCGTCATGTGCACCGGTTCGCAGGGCGAGCCGCTGTCGGCGCTGTCCCGTATGGCCAACGGCGAGCACAAGACGCTTTCCATCCACGAGGGCGATACCGTCATCCTCTCGGCAACGCCTGTTCCCGGCAACGAGAAGGCCGTCCAGCAGGTCGTCAACAGCCTGGCCAAGCTCGGCTGCGACGTGTGGGATAAGAACCGCGCTCTTGTCCACGTCTCGGGCCACGGTAGCCAGGAGGAGCTCAAGCTCCTGATGGCCATGGCCAAGCCCACGTACTTTATGCCGGTTCACGGTGAGGCCGTGCATCTGCGCGCCCATGCCCAGCTGGCCCGCAAGATGGGCATCAAGGACGATCATATCTTTATCCTCGATAACGGCGACACGCTCGAGATGCGCGGCGGTATCGTCAAACGCGGTACGCCCGTCGAGTCCGGCGTCGTCTACGTCGACGGCCTGCGTATCGGCGATACCGACCCCATCGTCCTGCGCGATCGCCAGAAGCTCGCCAACGACGGCATGGTCACGGCCGTTGCTATCGTCTCGCTCAAGCACAAGAAGATCGAGGCCATCGAGTTCTCGGGCCGCGGTGTCTCGTTTGCCATCGACGACCAGTTCTCTGAGGATGCCTCCGCGTCCATTATGAAGACGATCGAGAAGGGCAAGTTTAGCTTTACGAGCAGCGGTTCCGATGCCATTCGCAAGGCCGTGCGCGACTCGCTCTCTAACTTTATCTGGAGTCGTACGCGCACTCGTCCGATGATCATCCCGGTCGTCATGGAGGTTTAGTTTGGCGCGCGGATCTGCACAAAACGCCAAAGGCAATAAAGCCAACAACCAACCGGCATCTGCTAAGGGTGCCGGTTCCCGTCTTCGTGCCAATAAGGGCCACGAGACCGACTTCGACGATTTTGAGCCCCTGGTCGAGCCCTCGGCCAACCGCGATATCGCCGGCGTGGTCATCGCCGTTTTGGCGATTGCGTCCTTCATTGCCGTGATTTCGCCGGCGACTGCACCCGTTACGGCTGCGGTTGCCGGTTTCTACCACCTGGGCTTTGGTCTGGGCGCCTACGTGCTGCCGATCGTTATTTTGCTGTTTGCCGCCACGCTCTTTTTAGGCGAGGACTCGCCGCTCAACGTACGCTCTGTTGCGGGCGGAGCCGTGGTCTTTATCGCCGTCGTCTCCATTCTTTCGCTGATGGTGCCGGGTACGAGTGTCTCGTGTGACCTTATGTTCACGCCGCAAAATTTGTCCGCCTCGGGTGGCTACATCGGTGCGTTTATTGCGAGTGCGCTGCAGAATGCCCTGGGTAAGCCTATCGCGATGGTAGTCCTGTTGGGCCTTGTCGTCGTGGGCCTGGTCATCATCGGCTTTTCGGTGGGTGGCGTGCTGCGCTCTGCTCGCGACCGTGCGGCCGATTTTGCCGAGCGCCGTCGTGCCGATGTCAACGCCAGCCCGTGGGGTGACGACGAAGCCCTGTCGGTGCCCGGCGTTGCCCGTCCGCACCTGAGCATTCTTCGTCAAAAGGGCTCCGATGCTGCCGTGACCACGGTCATGGGCCTGTCTCTTATACACATCTCCGAGCCCACGAGACACTGAGCGATCT
>URNM01000065.1 GCA_900549185.1 uncultured Collinsella sp.
ACTAGTCGTCGGCAGCGTCAGATGTGTATAAGAGACAGACGGCATCCGAGATCATTTCGCCCAACGTTCCCTCGCAGATCGTACGGTCCATGAACCTCAACGACCCCGCCGCGCCCTTCTGCGTTCCGGCATAGACCGCCACATCGATAAAGAGCTTGGGGTAGAACTGCTGAGGATAGGCGCCCGCAACCAGGAGTCCGGCCTTAGTCACATTACCTTGGGAATCGAGGAAATTCAGGCGCTCCAGCTTTGTTTTCTTGTCCGTCGCACCGTGCATAGCTCGGGGCGTCAGCGAGAAAGCACGCTCTATCGTGCGGTCGACCAGGGCCTCGTCGAGGTCGCCCACACCCGCGCCCGGCACTGCGTCGCGATCACTGGGGCTCGTCCGCTCATACGACGACAAGGACAGGACCTCGGTCGACGAAAGCGGAACATCTTTGTCATCGATGCGTTTGTAGCTGCCGCCTTGAGCGCCCCGCTCTATGACATAACAAGGCTTGCTCGACGGGTCGAGCTCCTCAATCGTGATGACCAGAACCACGGTGCCCTGGAGCTCCACGCGTTCAATGGTGTATTTGGGCGGATTGGCCAGTTTTCCGCGACCGCCGGCATCACCCATGCCCGCTACGAATTGGTTGAGCACCTTCTCGGTCTCAAAGTTCTCAACCGGGACAAAGCCCGCGCGCTCGCTCACGCCGAGCACGATAATTCCGCCAGCGGTATTCGCGAATGCGCTAACCGTTTCCCATACGTCGCGGGAAAGCGTCGTGGCGCTCTCCTTGACCTCGACGTTAAGATCGTCCGAGCCCATGCGCCTTAAAGACTCGAGCAGACCGGTCAGCTCGTTTTCGTTCATCTGCATGTCCTTTCGCTCGGCCCGGCGGAGAATGCCACGAATAGATTTCCTTCGTCTCTCAGTTATCTCTCGTAATTATCTCTCATCTTTCTGCTATCTCTCATATTAGAGATAAGTGAGAGATGAAAGAAAAGATGCCTGCCATCTGTTTCATTTAAACATGTTTTTGCTGGTAGAACAATCAGTATTGAGACAATACCATGATTGCTTGTCTCCTTGCTGCTCAGTTATCTCTCATATTTATCTCTCGTCTTTCAGTTATCTCTCGTATTAGTGACGAATGAAAGATGAGAGATACGTGAGTGATGCATGAGCCTGGACTATTGGACAGCCGGAAAATCCCTCAAACAAAAAACGGGGCCGGCCTTACGCCGAGCCCCGTTTTCAAACGGTCAGTTAGTTATCCAACGCGCGAACATAGCAGTCAACATTACGCCGCTGCGAACACTCCCAAGCCCGTTCCGATGATGCAGATCGCGAAGATGCCAATAATAATCCAAATGGTCTTGACACCCTTTTTATAGAGGGCAACGCAAGCGAACGTTGCCAGCAAGGGCAGAAGGCCAGGGAAGATCGAATCGAACAGATCCTGCAGGACAATCTCCGAACCACCCACATCAAAGGTCAAAGCTGTGGACAGGGAGACCTGTGCCGCAATCATCGCGCCAATGACGGTCATTCCGAGGACACCGGCAGCATGCGTCATGCGAGACATAAGGTTGTTCTCTTCGGACTGCTGCAGGAACTTGGTTCCCAGGTCGTATCCCAGATGGGCGGCGACGATACGCGTTGCAAAGTTAATCACCGAGTAGATGAGCGCGTACACGATGGGGCCGAGCGGGTTGCCCGTCGACGCGATGCCAATACCGATGCCGGCGGCGACCACGCGGAACGTACCCCAGTAGAACGAATCGCCAATGCCGGAAAGCGGTCCCATGAGGCCGACCTTCATGGCGTTAATCGAGGACGTGTCGAAGTTCTTATCGGCAGCCGCCTGCTCTTCCATCGAAACCGTTAGGCCGGCTACAAACGGAAGCACATGAGGCGTGATGTTAAAGAACTCGGTATGGCGATCGAGCGCCGCATAGTAATCGTCGTCGTTGGGATAGATCTTTCGCAGGGGCTTCTGAATGGTGTACATGAAGCCCATTGCCATCATCTTGTCGTACGACTGCGAGCACTGGCTCGTAAACTGGCGAAGGAACATGCTCCGATACATATCGGGAGTCATAATCGCGTCCTTCTTGGCCTCTTTGAGATCGGTGTTCTGGGTAGCCATTAGAAGTCCTCCTCTTCATCCTCGGCAACCGCCTGCGGACCGGCCGAGCCCTCGCGGAAGGCCAGGAGCAGCGCGACGCAGATAGCGGCAGCGGCAACACCGACAACGTCCATCTTGAGGTAGATGACCATAATGAATCCCAGGAACAGCCAAGGAAGAAGCTTGTTGTCGCCCATGGTCCTAATAAGAAGTGCGAAGCCGATGCAGACCATGACGCCGGACGCAACGTTGAGGCCGTCCATCACAAACTGCGGAATAGCGTTAAGCGCATTGTTGATGAGGTCGGCACCAAAGAACAGCGAGCAAAACACCAGCAGTGCAGACGGAATGCCAATCGACAGCGGCACGATGGTCAGATGGTACAGATTTGCCTTGGCAAGATCGCGATTTGCCAGAGCGGTCTCAATCTTCTTGCAGGCAAAGGCGCCCGGAACGGCGTAGCAGAAGTTGCGCCACACCTGAAGGAAGACGGAGACGGGAAGGGCGAGCGCGACGGCAGTTGCCGTGCCCGTACCCGTAATGACGGCAAACGCGCAGCCAAGCACGCCGGAGGCATAGACCTCGGGAGGAACCGCCGCGCCGACCATGATGGCACCCATGAACATGGACTCCAAAGCAGCGCCGACGATAACGCCCTGCTGGACATCGCCAAGGATCAAGCCGACAAACAGGCTCGTAAACAGCGGACGACCAAGCATCGTAATGCCAAATAATTGCTCGTCCATGGACGCAATAAATGCGACCAGTGCAACTAGAAGACACTGGACAACCATTTCGATCAACCCCAGAAACAGGTCTGCAGGCGAGGCATTCTGCGCAGCTCGCCTGCAGACAACCGCAGCAATTTGAGAGGATTAGTAGTTCATCTGGTGATAGTAACGACGCGTGGTGAGCGGGTGGTTACGAACGTGCTCGAGATGGCAGCTCAGACGCTCGGTGATGGTGTAGGTGACCATCGGGGAGACGATCTTGCGGAACTCGGGGTCGCTGAACGGCAGCTCGACCTCGGCGGTGTCGAACTTGTTCACGCGGACATGGACGCCCTTCTCGTCGGCGAGCATGTGAGTGAAGTTGTCCACGCGGTCCATGAGCTTACGGGTGTCGTCCTCGCCGTAGAGCATGATGAGGCTCGTGCCCTCCTCGCAGAGTTCGATGGTGCCGTGGAAGAACTCGGCGGCGTGGATAGACTTGGTCTTGATCCACTGCATCTCCTCGAGAATGCACATAGCGTAGTCGTAGGCCTCACCCCAGAGCATGCCGGAGCCAATCACCATGTGGTAATCGGTGTCCTTGAAGTCCTCGGCCATGGCGGCGCAGCGCTCGTCCTGAGCGTCCTTGGCCTTGATGAGGTACGGAGCGATGTTGCCGAACTCCTCCATGAAGGTGTCGTACTTGGGGAAGGCGCCGGCGTTCTTGAGGAAGCGGGCGACCAGCGTGATCTGGTAGGTGTAGATGGCCTCGCACAGAACGTCGTCCTCGGCGAAGCTGAAGAACTTGTAATCGGCGTACTCAGTGGCCGGGGTGTTGTCGTTGGAGACATACATCAGCGTGCGGGCACCCTGCTCCTGGCAGAACTTGGCGGCCTCGATGATCTCGGGGGTGGTGCCGGTACGGGTGGAGAAGACGCAGACCGAGTCCTTGTTGAAGGTCTTGGGCGGGCATGCGAGGAACTCAGCGGCAATCTCGCAGTGGACGTCGACGTCGGCCGTGGTGGTCTCGACCCAATACTTCATCGGGAGCGTGTGGGCCCAGGTGCCGCCGCAGCCGATGAAGAAGATGTTGGAATAACCCTGCTCGCAGACCTTGTCCACGGCAGCCTCAATCTGGGGACGGAGAGCGAGGGCATCGCTCACAACCTTCTCGTAACGAGGCTCATCGAAATTGAACATCCCTTACTCCTAACTCACTTGGATGAACCCTTCATTCATCCCATGACGTTATAATACTTTATATAACTAACTATGCAAGAACTATTTCAGACTTTTTTGATTTTTCTTTAATAAAAAGCCCGCCGATCAAATGATCGGCGGGCTAAAGAAAGGAGGACCTAGTTAATAAATGCTAGACAATGGCATGTTTCCAGCTAGAAAACGTCCTTGGCAAGTACCTTTGAGTCATTGGGAACCTGACGGATTTCGATAACCACGCCATCGTTGACAAGCTCTTGGATATGCTCGGCATCGGTTTCGGTCGCAAAGATCGCGGGGGTCGGATGAAGCGTGGTCTCGGGAGACTTTCGAGTTCCGCCCAAATTGATCTCCTTGATGTCTTTGCAACCCTTAGCAAGGCGATAGGCATCCTCGATCGTCTCGACAATGATAAACAGCGAATACTTGTCGGTGACGCCGCTGTTGAGCGCCTCGATAGCAGCGTTTACGTCTTTTATGACGAGCTTCACGCCGTTGGGACGAGCTAGCCTCAATGCGGCTTTTCTCATGTCGTCTTTTGCCACGGCGTCGCTGGCACACAGGATGCAATCGACATCCAGCGCATGTGTCCAAGACATGGCGACCTGGCCGTGAATCAATCGGTAATCAACTCTCGTAAGCTTAATCATCGTAATCATCTCCGCACGTAATAAAGGTAATGACAGGCGTGGCCCTTAGCTAGGGCTCGAACCAGAACTAACTAGAACTCTTCTTCTTCGACATCGGCAAGCATGTCCGCCGCCTCACAAAGCATGATAAACGAACGTGATCCCTCGACCGCAGCTTTGGCCTTGTCCGCATCCAGGGAGTCCAGCTGTGTAGCCATTTCCACCAGCAGCGGCAAGTTCATTCCGGTGATCAACGTAAACGATCCGGCGGTCTGCCTCTGAATGAATTCGTTGTTTACAGAGCCGCCAAAGATGTCAGTCACGACAAACCAAGAGTCGGCAGGGTCCTTCGACTCCATCCAAGCATCGATAAGCGCTGCGACATCCCTCGTGTCGTCATCGACATAGGCGCACAGACACTCGATTCGGTCGTTGGCGCCCATCAGGATCTCGAGAGAGCTCTTCATACCTTGGGCGAGATAACCATGACTCGCTAGCAATATCTTATTCATAGTTCTCCAATATCAATAAGACGTACTATATTGTCATAACAAAGTATATTAGCAATCTACCCTACGCGGTGTGTCTATTTTCCAAATCCGCGAACGGTAGCAATTGGTCGGTAAATTGACCAATCTATCTCTAATTTACAAATAGAACTTCAGTCGCTCGGTGCAGTACACCTGACGGGAGATGAAAAGCGGCTCGCCACTTGGAGCATAACGTCTATCGACAAACAGAAGCAGCGGAGAGTCCAGCTCCACGTTAAGGTATGCCGCCTCGAGCTCGCTCGCATAGCAGACCTCGAGCGTACGCGTGTTGGGGCCCATCTTGATCCCCTGGCGATCGAGTACCGCCATCAGCGAATCCTCGAGGGATTCATGCTCCAAAAAAGAAAGCGCAGCGGAATAGCTATTGGTTTCCAGCATCGTGGGCTTGTCGTCCACAAGGCGCAGACGACGACTGCGCAATACCTTTTGGGTATCGTCTACGCCCAGGAACCTCGCGTCTCGCAGGCTTGGGAAGTCCCAGCCCATTGCGAGAACCCTGGTAGACGCCTGTTTTCCAGCAAGCTGGCACGAATGGGTAAAGCTCTCACGGTCGTCCGCGGCATACATCTGTGTGTCCGACGAAACGAACGTGCCCTTGCCGCGGGCCCTCTCAACAAGCCCAGCATCTTCCATTTCTTTAATTGCGGAGCGAACCGTTATTCGGCTCACGCCAAATTGCTCGATGAGCTCCGCCTCGGTCGGGAGCTTATCTCCCGGGCGGTACGTGCCGTTGGCGATCGAATCAGAAAGCGCACGAACAATCTGTTTGTACAGGGGGATAACGCTATTTGCTTCAACCATATCAACCATACCTTTGCAAGGAATCAGCAGCTTATAGATAGATGACTTATATTGTATTAGAACTTTTTAGGAGTCCATATATTTCCTAAATGATTCGGTAAACGGGGTGTTATTTCACTTTAGTGGGGTGCAGCGGCTACCCGCGGCATTCGTTATCAACCTAGCTAGGCTAGTCCACCCACATCGTCTCCAGTTCTCCGCAGAGCCGCGGCCCCATATGGGTATACTCTCGAGGATTCGACTCGATTCGCCCCCGCTGGGGCGTCAAAGGAGACTACATATGTCCACTACCTCAACCGACCCGCGCGCCGCTGCTGCCGCGCTGCTGGTGCCCGGCACCACCTGCCACGGCTTTGCCGTCGAGCGCTGCGAGACCGTGCCCGAGCTCGACTCGGACGCCTACGTGCTGCGCCACACTGCCTCGGGCGCTCGCCTGCTGTACCTGGCGTGCGACGACGAAAACAAGGCCTTTGCCATTGGCTTTAAGACGCCGCCGGCCGATTCCACCGGCGTGTTCCATATTCTTGAGCACTCGGTGCTGTGCGGATCGGCCAAGTTCCCCGTCAAGGAGCCATTCGTCGATCTGATCAAGAGCTCCATGCAGACGTTCCTCAACGCCATGACCTACCCCGACAAAACCATCTACCCCGTTGCCACCACCAACGAGCAGGATCTGTACAACCTGATGGACGTGTACCTGGACGCGGTGTTCAACCCGGCCATCTATACCAAGCCCACCATTTTTGAGCAGGAGGGCTGGCACTACGAGCTGGACCTGCCGGAGGGCGCCGAGGGCGAAGGCAGCGCCGCCAGCCTGCGCGAGGGCACGCTGCGCTATAACGGCGTGGTGTTCAACGAAATGAAGGGCGCGCTGTCCGACCCCATGAGCGTGCTGGACGATGCTGTTAACGCCGCACTCTATCCCGACACCGCCTATGCGCACGAGAGCGGCGGCGACCCACGCGCGATTCCCGCGCTCACCTACGAGCAGTTCCTGGATACGCACGCGCGCCACTACAATCCTTCCAACTCTTACATCACGCTCTACGGCGACCTGGACGTGGACCGCGCGCTGGCATTTTTGGACGAGCGCTATCTGTCGCAGTCGAGTGCTGCGAGCCGCCGCATGGACGCTGCCGTCGCCGCCGGCGAGGACCCGTCCACGCTGGCACCCAATCCGCTGGGCGTGCAGGCGCCCGTGACCTGCGAGTATAAGCGCGTCGAGATGGCCACCACGCCCGAGAACGCCCTGGTGGGCCTGGGTCTTGTGCTGGGCAGCGCACTCGACCGCAAGCGCACGATCGCGGCGGACATCCTGTTCGAGGCGCTGCTGGGTTCCAACGAGGCACCAGTTAAGAAGGCCATTCTGGCCGCCGGCCTGGGCGGCAACGTGGCGAGCTACACCGCGGCCGAGAGCCTGCAGCCCTACGAGCTCATCATGCTGCAAAACGCGCAGCCCGGCGTGGCGCACGAGCTGCGTCGCGTGTTCCAGGACGCCTGCCGCGACCTGTGCGAGCACGGCGTTCCGCGCGAGCGCCTGGAAGCCATCATCAGCAGCAACGAGTACGACCTGCGCCAACGCGACTATGGCATCGCCGACGGCGTGGCCATTGCGTGCGACGCGCTGAGCACGTGGCTCTACGATGACGACGCCGCGACGCTGGCACTCAAGTACGGCCCGGTGTACGAGGAGCTGCGTGGCGAGCTGGACGGCAGCTATTTTGAGGACCTGCTGCGCGAACTGGTGCTGCAGAACGACCACATGGCTCTGGTCGAGCTGGTGCCGGTGGACGCCGCCGAGGGTTCGGAGGGTGCCGAAGCCGCCGAGCTGGCAGCCAAGCGCGACGCCATGACCGATGCCGAGCTGGCCGACGTGGTCGAGCGCACGGCCGCGCTGCGTGCCGCGCAGGAGGCAGAGGACACACCCGAGGCCAAGGCCACGCTGCCGCGCCTGCGCGTGTCCGACATTGGCGAGGTGCGCCCCGAGCCGCCACTGGTCGTGGACACGACTGCGCCCATCCCCTGTCTGCGCCACGGCATCCCCACCAACCGCCTGGCCTACGCCATGCAGTACTTCGACCTGAGCTGCATCGCATTTGAGGACCTGCCCTACGTGACGCTGCTCTGCCGCCTACTCAAGCAGCTGCCCACGCGCGAGCATTCGGCCGAGGAACTCGACAACCTGCTTGCCGGCAAGCTGGGCTTTTTGAGCTTTACGACCGAGGTCATGACGCAGCCCGACGTGGACGGCGTGCGCCCCTACCTGCTGGTGAGCGCCGGCGCCCTGTCCGAAAAGATCGACGCGCTGGCGAGCCTGCCGCGCGAGGTGTGGTCGAGCACGCTGTTGCTCAATGCCGACGCCGACCGCGTTCGCGACGTGCTCACGCAGATTCGCATTGGGCTTGAGCAGGGCTTTATCAACAACGGACACTCGGCGGCGCTGGGTCGCGCGATGAGCTACAGCTCGCCTTCGGCCGTGGTGCGCGAGCAGCTTTCGGGCGTGGACTTCTACCTGTTCCTGCGCGATCTGCTCGACCACTTTGACGAGCGACTGGACGACCTGCGCGCCAAGCTTGCCGAGCTGGCAGGCCGCATCTTTGTGGCCGATGGCTGCATGGCGAGCTTTACCGGCAGCGACGAAGACTTTGACGCGTACTGGGATGCCGCGGGGGACCTTGGGCTGGACGCTGGCGACGGCGCCGATACCGGCCGCGACGCGCTCGTGGTGCCGGCGCCGCGCGACCGTCACGAGGCGTTCGTCATCCCCAGCGACATCTGCTTTGCGGCGCGCGCGTGCGACCCGCGTCGCCTGGGCATCGACGTGACGGGCGCCTGGGCGGTTGCCGCCAACGCGCTCTCCTACGACTACCTGTGGAACGAGATCCGTGTGAAGGGCGGTGCGTACGGCTGCGGATTCCGCGCTGCCGGCGAGCGCCAGACGGCGTTCTACACCTACCGCGACCCGGCGGTCGATCCTTCGATTGAGCGCGTGGCGCGCGCGGGTGCATGGCTCGGCAGCTTTGAGCCCGACGAGTCCGCCTTCGAGGGCTTTATCGTGAGCTGCGTGAGCGGCATGGACGCGCCGGTGAAGCCGTACGCGCTCACCAAGCGTCGCAACACGACCTACCTGGCCGGGCTCGATCCGCACGCACGCGAGGAACGTCGCGCCCAGATGCTCGCGGCCACACCCGCTGAGCTGCGCTCGTTCGGCGCCGATGTGACGCGCATCGCAGCCGTGTCGCCCACCTGCGTCTTTGGCGGCCGCGACGTCATCGCCAAGAGCAACGCCGGCTTTAACGTCATCGACCTGCTGGCCTAACCACAGCCAAGCAAAACCACCACAAAGGGGACAGGCACCTTTGTGGTGGTTTGCGAGTGGGCTGCTACTTGATAAACGGGTTCAGCCTGGCCCCTAACGGATCGAGCTTGTACATCCTTGCAAAGCACTCACGACCATAATCGGAGTCATTGTTCCAGCTACCCTGGTCAACGTCGTACTCTGCATCCAGACGAATCCACTCCTCCGGTTTGTTCTTCTCGTGCTTGTTGCAGAAGTAGCGCTGGTACTCGACCTCGTGCTCAAACTCAAACTCGGCATCCGAACCGCGGCCGGCATACTCGTCGACCGACGTCAGATTGCCGTGCTCGTCGTAATAGAACTCCGCATAACCGCCGCGCTCGGAATCGATCCTGTCGAGCTTTCCGTCGCTGTACGAATAATCCACCGCTGCGTACGAGTTCAGCGAGCCGTAGTCGTTGCCGTGCGAGTCATATGCCACAGGCGAGATACGCGAAATGTTGCCGTCCTTGTCATACTCGTAGCCCGCGGTAATCGTCCACGTAGTTCCCACCGTGTCGCCCTGGCAGTCCAGCGTAAAGGACGTCACGCGATCCTTGTCGTATCCGTACGAATACACGACCGTCCGAGGATTGGCCGGGCTGGTATCGGTGTTGGTCACCATGTTGCCGTTCTGATAAATATACGTGCTCGCGCTCTCGCCGTAACCCGCATGGGTCGTCTTGTTGATCAGGTTTCCATCCGCGTCGTAGGTAAACGTCGTGGTGCTCGACGAATCGCTCATGTCGGCATCGCAGTCGATGCGCGTGACGTTGCCGTCGGCGTCGTACGTAAACGTGTTGACGTTCTCGTAACCGCCCGCCAGATCTTCCTCAATCTCCGAAATGCGATGCGACTCATCGTGCTCGACGCTGTAGCTTACGCCGCCACCTTGCTTGACGGCAGATGTGAAGCCCGTGACGTAACCGTTCTCGTCACGCTCGATCTCGTAGATATCGCCGTACTGGTCCGATTTATCGGTGCCTTCATAGGACATCGGCAGCCACAGTTCGTCGAGCTGCGTGTCCTTAACGCCGGTGATCTTCGTATCCTGCGGCAGTGCCAACGTGGCGAGCTTCTTTTTACCCGAAAGATCGACGCTTTTGAGCTCCCCGGCATTTGAAAGGTCGAGCTTCTCGATGTTGTCGCAACCGTCCAGGTTAACGACGGTGACGTTGCTCGCCGAGTTAAGCTCGACGGTCTTAAGGTCGCCGCAGCCCGAAAGGTCCAGGTTGACGAGTTTATCCCCACCGTATTCCACACTGGTAACGTTGGGGAACACCTTGCCCAGGCCCTGCGTCGACGCGACGCCGTCCAGCTCGACCGACGTCACCGCCTTGGCCTCGTCGCGCGAGATGCGGCCGTCACCGTTAGTGTCGTACTTGGTCGAGACAAGCGCACGCATGCCGCTATCCGGGAAGGTTTTCTCGTCGATTGGGGTGGTCGCAATCTGGGTGAAGTAGAACAGCGCGCCACCGCCGATGCCCGCCGCCACGACAAGTACCGCGGCGAGGGCGATGAGGGGCTTCTTGGAACGCTTGCGCCGCACGGGCTGCTGCACGGGCACGTATCTGTCTCTTATACACATCTCCGAGCC
>URNM01000066.1 GCA_900549185.1 uncultured Collinsella sp.
ATCATGTATATCCCCGACAGCGGAGAGCTGGTCGTCTTCGCGGCGGCCTTCGTAGCGGCAGCCTTGGTCGTCGTCGACTTTGCGGCCGTTGCTTTCTTGGCGGTCGCGGTCGACTTCTTGGCAGTGGGCTTGGCCGGTGCCTTGACGGCGGCTTCAGCCTTTACCTCGGGAGCGGCCTCGGCCTCGGCGGCCTTCTTGGCAGCGGGGGTCGTGCGCTTGCGCGTCGTCGTTGCCTTGGCAGCGGTCGTCTTTGCAGCGGCTGTCTTAGTGGCAGCGGTCTTGGTTGTCGTAGCCTTCTTGGCCGTCGTCTTGCGCGTTGTGGTCTTTTTGGCGGCAGGCTTCGCAGCCGGCTTAGCCTCAGCCTCGGGAGCTGCCTCAACCGGCTTTTCCTCAGTCTTGGGCTCCTCAGCAGCAGCGGGCGCCTCAACAACCGGCTTGGCCTTGGGCTCAGGCTCGTCGACAACCGCCGCCGGCCTCTCAATCTCCGGGTGCATAAAGAAGTACAGGTCCAGATACTTGTCGGCAGAGCGCGTCCAGCTAAAGTCCTGGCTCATGGCCTGCGTGACCAGCTGGTTCCAGGCATCGCGGTTGTCCCAGAACAGGCGTGCCGCGCGGAACACGGCGTCGCCCATCTCGTCGCCGTTAAAGTTGCTAAACGAGAAGCCCGTGCCCTCGCCGGTAAACTCGTTATACGGGATCACCGTGTCCTTCAGGCCACCGGTCTCGCGCACGATGGGCAGGGTGCCGTAGCGCATGGCGATGATCTGCGACAGGCCGCAGGGCTCAAACTTCGAAGGCATCAGGAACATATCGGCGGCGGCATACATACGCTGCGACAGCGCCGGGTCGAACTCGATGCGCGCGGCCATGGTGCCGGGGTACTTGTCCTGGAAGTAGCGCAGGCCGTCCTCGTAGTCGCGGTCGCCGGTGCCCAGCACTGCTACCTGCACGCCGCCGGACAGGATGCGGTCGAGCGCGTACATGACCAGGTCCATGCCCTTCTGGCGCGTCAGGCGCGTGACCATCACCATGAGCGGACGGTCGTCGCGAACCTCGAGCCCCAGCTCTTCCTGCAGCTTGGCCTTGCACACAGCCTTGCCGGAACGGTCATCAACCGTGTAGTTTGCAGCAATGCGCTTGTCGGTCGCCGGGTCAAAGCCCGCCACGTCAATGCCGTTCAAAATGCCCTGCAGCGCATAGGAGCGCTCGCGCAGCACGCCGTCCAGGCCCTCGCCAAACTCGGGCGTCTGGATCTCGTTGGCATAGGTAGGGCTTACAGTGGTGATGGCATCGGCATAGCGCAGCGCGCCCAGCATGTAGTTGATGCTGCAAGCGTCGCAACGCAGCTGCGAGGCGGCCGCCGGAATATGCGCCACGCCCAGGATATCCTCCATCACGGTGTCGCTAAACTGGCCCTGGAACGCCACGTTGTGGATTGAGAATACGGTCTTGACGCGGTCGTACAGCGGCAGGCCCTGGTAGAACTCGCGCAGGAACACGGGCGCCAGTGCCGTCTGCCAGTCATTGCAGTGCAGGATGTCGCACTCAAAATCGGCCGGCAGGTGCTGCAGGCTCTCGGTGATGGCCTTGGAGAAGAACGCAAAGCGCTCGCCGTCGTCAAAGAAGCCGTACGGATAGTCGCGCGCAAAGTAGCGCTCGTTGTCGATGAACATATACGTGACGCCGTCGTGCTCGAGCTTCTCGAGCCCGCAGTACTCGTTGCGCCAGCCCAGGCTCACGTAAAAGTCGGAAAAGTGCTCCATCTGCGCCTTGTACTCGTCCTTGATGGTGGCATACTTGGGCACCATCACGATGACCTCGGCGCCGGCGCGCACAAGCGCCGCAGGCAGCGAGCCCGCCACGTCTCCCAGGCCACCGGTCTTAACAAACGGTGCGCACTCGGCCGAGGCAAACACGATCTGCATCTTTTTGCTGGAATCTGCCATATTGTCTCCCATGTTGCAATTCGAGAATAGCCGCCTGGCGCTAACCGGGCGGCTATTCTGCATGTTACGAGCGATGTTGCGGTGCCTACGTTAATGCACGATGGTGGTATCGGGAGTTAACGGGGCCTTGCCCAGCACCAGGATGTTCTCGGGCGTGCCGCGAAGCTCGGTGTTGGTGGGAACCACGTTGTTCTTGTCCAGAATGGCGTTCTCGACGCGGGCGCCGCTCTTGATAATGCAGCTCTGGTTGATGATCGAGTTGGTCACCGAGGCGCCTTCCTCAACCACAACGCCGCGCGACAGGATCGAGTTGCGTACGGTGCCCTTGATGATGCAGCCGGCCGAGATGATCGAGTTGCACGCGTGGCTGCCGGTCGCATAGCGCGAAGGCGGCACGTCGTGAGCCTTGGTCAGAATCGGGCGCTCGGGGTCAAAGAGCTGGTCGGCCACGGTCTGGTCGAGCAGATCCATGCTGCGGCGATACAGCGACTTCTCGCTAAACACGCCCACGACCTCGCCCTTGTACTCGTAGCTGCACACGTCGATGTTGCCAAAGTCGCCCTGGAGTGCCTCGAGCAGGTCCAGATAGTCGGCGGCCTGGTAGTGGTCGATAATCTCGAGCAGCGTCTCGCGGTTGACGATGCAACAGTCCATAGAGGCGTTGTCGCCGTACACGACGCCGGCGCTCACGCCCGTCAGGCGGCCGTTCTCGTTAATCTCCAGCTTGGTCTCGTCATCGACGTTGCGCGTGGCCTTGCAGTACACCACGGTCATCTGAGCGCCGGAGTTCTCGTGCGCATCGATGATGGTGTTGAGGTCCATGTTAAAGATGATGTTGGTGCCCATCATCACGACATAGGGCTTGTCCGAGCGCTGGAACAGCGTCTTGTTGGAGATGATGTCGCGCAGCAGGAAGCGCATGCCGCCCTTGGTGGTGCCATACGCGTTGCCGGGCACCATGAACAGGCCGCCCTTCTTGCGGTCCAGGCCCCAGTCCTTGCCCGAGCCCACGTGGTCGATAAGCGAGCGATAGTTGCCCGGCATGACGACGCCGACGGTCTTGATGCCGGCATTCATCATGTTGGACAGCGGAAAGTCGATCAGGCGGTAGCGGCCCAAAAACGGAACGGACGCGATGGGGCGGTCCTTGAGCAGCACGCTGCCGTAGGTCGAAGAGTAGTTAGCGGTGATATAACCGATGGCCTTGCGATTGATCATCGGATCATTCCCCCTTCCCGATAACGACGTCATTTCCAACGACGGCCGTATCCTTGGTGGTATCGACAGAGCCGAGCTTCACGCCCTCTTCGACCGTGGAGTTCTCGCCCAAAATAGCGCGGCAGATGTGCGCGCCGCTCTTAACGTGCGCACCCGGCAGCAGCACGGAGTCCTCGACCACGGCGCGCTCCTCGATGATGACATCGGTCGAAAGGATCGAGTGGCGAGCGGTGCCGTAGATCTTGCAGCCGTTGGAGACCAGGCAGTCGTCCAGGCGGCCGTCCGGGCCAATGTAGTGCGGCGGACGCGTGGTGATGTTGGACATGATGGGGAAGTTCTTATCAAACAGATCGAACTCGGGGTTGTTGCCCAGCAGGTCCATCGAGGTCTCGTGGAAGCTGGCGATGGTGCCGACGTCCTTCCAAAAGCCGTGGAACTCGTAGCTGTACAGGCGCTTGCCCTCGCCGAGCAGCTTGGGAATGATGTCCTTGCCAAAGTCGTGGCTCGAGCGCTGGTCCAGAGCGTCCTGCTCGAGCGCCTCGATCAGGACGTCGGCCGAGAAGATGTAGATGCCCATGGACGCGAGGTTCGAATCGGGCTTCTCGGGCTTCTCGGTAAACTTGGTGATGCGGCCGTCCTCGGGGTCGGTGGTCAGGATGCCAAAGCGGCTGGCCTCCTCCCACGGCACGGGCATAACGCTCACGGTGAGGTCGGCGTTGTTCTCAATGTGCGTCTTGAGCATCTTGCGGTAGTCCATGCGATACAGATGGTCGCCCGAAAGAATCAGGACGTACTTGGGGTCGTTGGCCTTGATGTAGTCGAGGTTCTGCGTAATGGCGTCGGCCGTGCCCGCATACCAGGCGCCACCGGTCTGCGTCTCGTACGGCGGCAGGATCGACACGCCGCCGTCGCGGCTGTCCAGATCCCAAGCCTCGCCGGAGCCCACGTAGGCATGCAGCAGGTAGGGGCGATACTGCGTCAGAACGCCCACCGTGTCGATGCCCGAGTTGGAGCAGTTGGACAGCGAAAAGTCGATAATGCGGAACTTGCCACCAAAGCTAACCGCCGGCTTAGCGATCTTTTGGGTGAGTGCCCCCAATCGGCTGCCCTGTCCTCCTGCGAGGAGCATCGCGATGCATTCTTTCTTACTCATCGATTTCTCCTTCTGTCATCGATGTTCTTAAACCCATTAGCGACGGGCGCGGCGCTCGGTCGCGCCCGTCGAGTAATGCCGTGCTGGCATAAGGGAGCTCGCGCGCCTTTACGCGTGCCAGATCTCGTCGCGGTACTCGCGAATGGTGCGGTCGCTCGAGAACCAGCCGGAGGAGGCGGTGTTGAGCAGCGCCTTGCGGTTCCAGGTCTCCTGGTCGCCGTAGCTGTTCGTGAGCGCCTCCCAGGCGTCGACGTAGCTGCGGAAATCGGCCATGACCAGGTCGGGGTCGTTGTTGTTCATGAGCTCGTTGTAGATGCTCTCGAAGTTGCCCGAAAGACCCGCAAAGGTGTTGTCCTTGAGCTCGTCCATCACGCGACCCAGACGCTCGCGATCGTTGTTGAGGGTATCCCACGCAAAGTAGCTGTTGGATGCCCAGAGCTGCTCGACCTCGGGAGCGGTCAGGCCAAAGATGGCCTCGTTCTCGCGGCCGGCCAGGTCGGCGATCTCGATGTTGGCGCCGTCGAGGGTGCCCAGCGTAATGGCGCCGTTCATCATGAGCTTCATGTTGGACGTGCCCGAGGCCTCCTTACCGGCCGTGGAGATCTGCTCCGAGATCTCGGCGGCAGGGTAGATGAGCTGGGCGTTGCTCACGCGGAAGTTGGGGATAAAGCAGACCTTCATGACCTCGTTGACGCGGGCATCGTTGTTGATGACGTCGGCCACGGAGTTAATGAGGCGGATGGTCTCCTTGGCGAAGGTGTAGCTCGAGGCAGCCTTGCCACTAAAGATGAAGGTCGTCGGCGTCACGTGGAAGTTGGGGTCGGCGATGCGACGGTTGTAGATGTCCATCACCTTCATGATGTTCATGAGCTGGCGCTTGTAGGCATGGAAGCGCTTAACCTGAACATCGAAGACGGTGTTGGGGTCGATGACCAGACCGGTCTCGGCCTTAACGTAGGCGGCCAGGCGCTCCTTGTTGGCGCGCTTGGAGGCACCCACGGCCTTCAGGAACTCGGTGTCGTTCTGGAACTCTTTGAGCTTCTCCAGCTCAAAGGCGTCCTTCAGCCAGCCATCGCCAATGGCCTCGGTCACGAGCTTGGCATAGGTGGGGTTGGACTCGGCAAAGAAGCGACGGTGCGAGATGCCGTTGGTCTTGTTGTTGAACTTCTCGGGCGTCAGGGCATAGAAGTCCTTGAGCACGATGTTCTTGATGATGTCGGAGTGGATTTTTGCCACGCCGTTGACGCTATGGCTGCAAATCACGGACAGGTTGGCCATGCGAATCTCGCCGTCCCACAGAATGGCGGTCTGGCGCAGACGCTCCTGCCAGCCCTCCTGCGTGGTGTCGAACGACTCGTGCCAACGACGGCTGATCTCGTCGATGATCTGGTACACGCGGGGGAGGAGCTTGGAGAACGTGCCGATGGGCCACTTCTCCAGAGCCTCGGGCAGGATGGTGTGGTTGGTGTAGCTCACGACCTGCGTCACGATGTTCCAGGCGTCGTCCCACTCGAGCTTCTTCTCGTCGATGAGGATACGCATGAGCTCGGGGCCGCACATGGCGGGGTGGGTATCGTTGGTATGGATGGCCACAAACTGCGGCAGCAGCTCCCAGTTCGCGCCGTGCTCCTTCTCAAAGGTGTCGAGCAGGCTGTAGATGCCGGCCGATACAAACAGGTACTCCTGCTTCAGGCGCAGCAGACGGCCGTGCTCGCCGGCGTCGTTGGGGTAGAGGATGGCGCTGATGGCCTCGGCCTCGGCGCGCTCGGCATCGGCCAGGGCATAGTCGCCGCGGTTGAAGGCCTCCAGATCGAAGTGCTCCTCGACAGGCTCTGCGGCCCAGACGCGCAGCTTGTTGACGGTCTCGCCGGCATAGCCCACGACGGGGATGTCATAAGGGACGGCAAGAATATCCTGCGTGTCCACCGTGCGGTAGAACGTGCGGCCGTTCTCCTCAAAGCCCTCAACGTGACCGCCAAACTTAATGGTCACGGCCTTGTCCTGACGACGGACCTCCCAGGGATAGCCGTGGGTGAGCCACTCGTCGGTGGCCTCCACCTGGCTACCGTTAACGATCTCCTGCTTAAACAGGCCGTAACGGTAGCGCATGCCGTTGCCGTAGCCGGCAATGCCCTCGGCTGCCATGGAATCCAGGAAGCATGCGGCCAGACGGCCCAGGCCACCGTTGCCCAGCGCCGGATCGGGCTCCTGGTTCTCGATGACGGACAGGTCAAAGCCCATGTCGTCGAGCGCCTCGGCGACTATGTCGCGCACGCCAAAGTTAAGCAGGTAGTTGTCGAGCAGGCGGCCGATCAAAAACTCGATCGAGAAGTAGTACACGCGCTTCTTGCCCTCGGACGCCGCACGGGCGTCGCTCTTGGTGGCAACGGTGCGGGCCTTCTCGGCCACGAGCTTGGCCAGGGCGTTAAAGCGATCGAGGTCGCTGGCGGCCTCGATGCTCTTGCCGCTAATGCTCATGACGGCATCGCGATAGAGCTCGGTAAACTCCTGCTTGTTGTCGAAGATCTTATTCATACGTTCCTTTCCCCCGGGGATGTTTCTCCCGGAACGGTTATGACTTGTATCCTACGCCCCCACGGGGCGGGTAATTACAGCTGTAACGGCTTTGTTACGCATCCTTAGGTGATGACTTAACAGAAGCAGATTTGGCCTTGGTAGCGGCCTTTTTGGCAGCCGGCTTCTTGGTCGCGGCGGCCTTAGCAGCGGTCTTTGCGGTGGCCTTAGCCTTGGCAGCGGACTTGGTAGCCTTCGCCTTGGCCGGAGCCTTCTTGGCAGACGCAGGCTTGGGCTTCACCGAGGACGTGCGCTTCTTGGGCGCAGCCTTGGGCTCCTCAATCACCGGCGGCTTGTAGCTGCTGGGGCCGCGGCGCTTAAGCACCACGCCAGCCAGACCGGGCACCTTAATCTCAATAGAGTCCATCTGCCCGTTCCAGGGATAGGGCTCGCTCGAGCAGGTGTAGGGCTCCTCGCCGGCATAGCCGCTGCCGCCAAACTCGGGACGGTCGGAATCAAAGATGACTTCCCAGTCGCCCTCTCGCGGCACGCCCACGCGGAAGCTCTCGTAGCTCGCTGGGTCAAAGTTGATCAGGATCACCAGGTCGTCGTCGACGTCCTCGCCCTGACGCACAAAGCTCACGATGGACTGCTTGGAGTTGTCCGCATCGATCCAGGTAAATCCGTCGTCGGTGTAGCCGCGCTCGTACAGAGCGGGCTCGGCGGTGTACAGGTGGTTGAGCGCCTTGATAAACGCCTGATGATGACGGTGGGTCTCGTACTCCTCGGTCAAGAACCACTGGATGGACTCGTAGTAGCGCCACTCAATAAACTGGCCGATCTCGTTGCCCATAAAGTTGAGCTTGGCACCGGGGTGCGTCATCTGGTAGAAGGCCAGCGTGCGCAGGCCGGCAAACTGGCGCCACCAGTCGCCCGGCATGCGGCCGATCAGAGAGCACTTGCCGTGCACGACCTCGTCGTGACTGAGCGGGCAAATAAAGTTCTCGGTAAAGGCGTACATGATGGAGAACGTGAGCAGGCCGTGGTTGCCGGGGCGCCACGGAAAATCGGTCTGCATGTAGTGCAGGGTGTCGTTCATCCAACCCATGTCCCACTTGTAGTGGAAGCCCAGGCCGCCGTCCTGCGGCGGATAGGTCACGAGCGGCCATGCGGTGGACTCCTCGGCCATCATCATTACGTCGGGGTAGTGCGCCTCCACGGCGCAGTTGACCTGGCGGATAAACGCGCTGGCGTCCAGGTCCTCCTCGGTACCGTACTTGTTGAACTTCTTTTGGCCAGGATCGTCGATGCCAAAGTTGAGGTACAGCATGCTGGACACGCCGTCCATGCGAATACCGTCCACGTGGAAGTTCTCGAGCCAGTACAGCACGTTGGAGACCAGGAAGGAGCGGACCTCGCCGCGGGCGAAGTCAAACTTGTGCGTGCCCCAGTTGGGGTGGATCTCGTGCTCAAACAGCATGTGGCCGTTAAAGGTGGCAAGGCCGTGGGAGTCCGCGCAAAAACCGCCGGGCACCCAGTCCATGATCACACCGATGCCCGCCTCGTGGCACGCATCGATAAAATGCATGAGCTGCTGCGGGTTGCCGTAGCGCGACGTGGCGGCGTAGTAACCGGTCGTCTGGTAGCCCCAGGAGCCATCGAAGGGATGCTCCATAAGCGGCATGACCTCGATATGCGTGTAGCCCATGTCCCGCACGTAGTCCACGAGCTCCACCGACAGGTCGTCGTAGGTGTAGAACTCGCCGCGCTGCGCGGGGAAGGGATCCATGGGGCCGGGGTAGTTGCCGTACTCGTCCGGCTCGCCCTGCGGCGCGTCGCCGTGACGCTTCCACGAGCCAATATGCACCTCGTAGATGTTAAGGGGCTGCGACATGTGGTTATGGCTGGCGCGGCGCTTGAGCCACGCGGCGTCGTTCCACTTGTAGCCATCGAGGGTCCACAGCACGCTCGCGGTACCCGGAGGGCACTCGGCCTTAAAGGCATACGGATCGGCCTTGTAGAGCTTTTCGCCCTCGTTGGTCTCAATGAGGTACTTATAGAGCTGGCCCTGCTCGGCGCCAGGAATAAAGCCTTCCCAAATAGCGCTCGTATGCATGGGCACCAGCGGGTTGGCTTCCTCATCCCAGTCGTTAAATTCGCCAATGACATGGACGCTTTTTACATCGGGCGCCCAAACGCAAAAGCGCCAGCCACGCGTACGGTTCTGCGTGTCGGGGTGAGCGCCCATCTTTTCCCAGCTGCGCTCCCACATTCCAATGCCAAATAGGTAGACATCGTCCTTGGAGAGCTCCGGTGCGTGCGGGGCGGCTTTGCGGGTAGCAGGCTTTTTGGTTGCTGGCTTTAGCTTTGTATCGCTCACGTTTGATCCCATCATGACGCGGCAGCGTATTGCCTTGGTGACTAGATGCGAAAGGTCCAAGGCTGCACGAATCGAAGGGACGGCGATAGTTCTATGATTCGTTCCACCTCGCGTGCTCGGTGGAACTTTCGGCAGAAACTACGATAACACCTGTACGTTAGTTTTATGGACGAAAGCGGATTTGCGGGCGCGTTTAATCGGTAAGCGACATGTTTATACCACTGGCAGAATTGCCGTGGTAAAATCCTTGACAGTTTTACCAATTAGGGTTTCAAAACTGATAGGCTTACGTTTGGTAAAACGTTTTTAGGAGGTTGTTTACCATTTGACATTGAAAGGCTCGTTTATGGACCACATCGCTGCCCCAAGTGTTGCTTTTATTTTCGATTGCGACGGCACGCTGGTTAATAGCTCCCCCGTCTGGGGCCATGCGCAGACCGAGTTATTGCGCCGTCATGGCATTGACGTGACGGTCGACGATTTTGCCCAGTTTGAGCACCTTTCACTCGAGGACGAGTGCCAGGCCTACCACGACACGTGGGGCATTGGCGCGAATGGCGAGGAGCTGTATCTTGAGCTGAGCGACATCTTGATCGATGGCTACTCCAAGGTACCGCCGCGCGAGGGCCTGCTTGCATTTTTGGAGCAGGCGAAGGCGGCGGGCATTGCCATGTGCGTGGCCACGTCCACGCCGGCCGAACTGGTGCAGTCCGCCCTTGCGAGTGCTGGCCTCGATTGCTATATGGAGTTTATTACCACGACGGGCGAGGCGGGGCGCTCCAAGCAGTTCTCCGACGTGTACGAGTTGGCGTTGCGTCGCCTGGAAGAGCGCCATGGGCACAAGTTTGAGCGCGCGTGGGTGTTTGAGGACGCTGTCTTTGGACTTAAGAGCTCTGGTACCGTAGGCTTTAAGCGTGTGGGCATCTATGACCCGCACGGCCGTATGGAGCGCGACGAGGTGCTTGTTAACTGCGACATCTTTATCGACAGCTATGAGGACCTGGACCTGGTCCGCGTGCTTTCGTTTGAGGGCTAGGCGAGGGCCATGGCTCGTAAAGTATTAGTGGTCTGTGGCTCGCCGTTGTTGGCGAGCCACGAGTTACTGTGCCACCTGGCAGGGGAGTGCGACCATGTTGTCGCCGTGGACCGCGGGCTTGACTCCCTGTTGGGCGCGGGGCTGGGCTGCGACGTGTATGTGGGGGATGCCGACACGGTGAGCGACGCGGGACGCGCTTTGGTCGATGCCGCTGACGCCTTTGAGGTGGAGCGCCACGATCCCTACAAGGACTATACCGACCTGGCTCTGGCGCTCGATTCCGTCCGCCGTCGTTGGCCGGGTGCCGAAGTGGTGGCAACCTGCGCCACCGGCGGCCGCCTGGACATGGCCCTGTCTGTGTTAGGGCTACTGGCAGGCTATGCGGACGCCCCCGTCTGGATCGAAGAAGACGAAGTGACGGCCAGAATCCTGCACCAGGACGAGATCTGGACCATCGAGGGCGCCGAGGGCAAAACCTTCTCCATCATCGCCATCGCTCCCAACACAGAGATAAGCGAACACGGTCTAGAGTGGGAACTAGATCACAGCCCCCTAGGCCTACTAGCCGACACCGGCATCTCTAATGTCGTCAGGAAAACGGCCCTGTCTCTTATACACATCTCC
>URNM01000067.1 GCA_900549185.1 uncultured Collinsella sp.
GATCTACACTCGACTAGTCGTCGGCAGCGTCAGATGTGTATAAGAGACAGGAGGACACCACGCTGGCCGAGGCCGTTTCTGCCAAGGCCCTGCCCTCCGTCGTTTCCATCACCGCCACTTCGAGCGGCAGCCAGAATGGCTCGCTTTCGCAGTCTGCTGATGAGTCGGATAGCTCGGGCAGCGTCGGTTCGGGCGTAGTGCTCGATACCGAGGGCCACATCCTCACCAACAACCACGTGGTCGATGGCTATGACCAGTACGTGGTGACCATGGACGACGGCACCACCTATGAGGCCGAGTTCGTGGGCAACGATGCCTCGAGCGACCTGGCCGTCATCAAGCTCAAGGACGCCGACGCCTCCAAGCTCACGCCGATCGAGATCGGTGATTCCTCCAAGCTCAACGTGGGCGAGTGGGTCATGGCAATCGGTTCGCCGTTCGGTAACGAACAGTCTGTCTCTACGGGCATTGTGTCGGCGCTGTATCGCTCCACGGCCATGAGCTCTACCAGCGGCAACACCATCTATGCCAACATGATCCAGACCGATGCCGCCATCAACCCGGGCAACTCCGGCGGCGCGCTCGTCAATGACAACGGCGAGCTCGTGGGCATCAACTCGCTCATCGAGAGCTACTCGGGCTCCAGCTCGGGCGTGGGCTTTGCTATTCCGGTCAACTACGCCAAGAACATTGCCGACCAGATCATCGACGGCAAGACGCCGGTGCATCCGTACATGGGCGCTACGCTTTCGAGCGTCAACGCGCTCAACGCCCGCACCAACAAGCTGAGCACCGATAGCGGCGCGTATGTGGCGAGCGTCGTTGAGGACGGTCCTGCCGCCAAGGCCGGGATTCAGGAGGGCGACGTCATCACCAAGCTGGGCGACGACGAAATCACGAGCGCCGATGGCCTGATCATCGCACTGCGCAGCCACGAGGTGGGCGAGAAGGTCGAGATCACGCTTATGCGCGGCAAGGAAGAGAAGAAGGTCACCGTCGAGCTGGGCTCCGATGAGGAGCTGCAGAACCAGCAGCAGGACGACAGTTCGACCGACACCGGCAACGGCGGTATTACCGACGAGCAGCTGCGCCAGTATCTGGAGGAGCTGCTGGGCCAGCAGGGCCAGGGTCAAGGCTACGGCCAGGGCTACTAGCGAGCCGTTTCGCTCATACCGATGCCAGAGGGGCTGTCCCACCAACGCGAGACAGCCCCTCTTTTCTTATTGATCCGTTGGGGACGGAGGAAAACGGATCACTTGTGGCTGGCAAGAGGCCTGCTTCGTAATGGTCTGGACAGTTAGTTCAGATACGTATAAATCTGGGGCAGCTTGGGATGCGTTTTGAGCAATTTTTGATTGGGATGGGGCTCGGATGGGTGTTTGGAAGGGAGAGTGGGACGTTTACATGGTCTCGAGGAGCCCAAATTAGTTGAAACAGGGGTGTTCGTGCCTGATCCAGCTCTAGGATTTATACGTATCTGAACTAACTGTCCGCCCCGGTCTGGCCGCTGCCGATTCGGTGCGGTTTGAGACCGCTATTCGGCCCCGTTGCGGCCGGTGGTACTCTAGTATCCGTTTGAAATCGAGCGAAGGAGTGCCGCTATGGAGCAATCGAGCCTGTTTGGTGACGGTGTGGACATCGATACCGAAACGCCCGCGAGTGCGGATGCCGCCGCGCCGACCGACGCCCATGCCCAGGCGGCAGCGCGTGCGGCCGAGCTGCGCCACGAGCTCGATTACCACGCCTATCGCTACTACATGCTCGATGCGCCCGAGATCACGGACACCGCCTTTGACAAAATGCTCGTTGAGCTGCAGGAAATCGAGGCCACCTACCCCGACCTGGTGACGCCCGACAGCTATACCCAGCGCGTGGGCGGCTACGTGAGCGAGCAGTTTACGCCGGTCACGCACATGGCACGCATGTATTCCATGGACGATGCCATGGATCTGGACGAGCTCGACGCGTGGCTCCAACGAACCGAGGATGCGCTCGGCGCCGGTAGCGTCACCTATACCTGCGAGCTTAAGATCGACGGTCTGGGCGTGGCGCTTACCTACCAAAACGGCACCTTCGTGCGCGCGGCCACGCGCGGCGATGGCACCACGGGCGAGGACGTATCGCTCAATGTGCGTACCATCAAGGATGTGCCCATGCATCTGTCCGAGCCGGCGCTCGCCCACATGGCCGCCGATCGCGAGCGCACCATCGAAGTGCGCGGCGAGGTCTATATGCCCAAAGGCAGCTTTGTGCGTCTGAATGAAGAGGCCGATGCCGAGGGCCGCGACCCCTTCGCCAACCCGCGCAACGCCGCTGCTGGCAGCCTGCGTCAGAAGGATCCTAAGGTTACGGCGCGCCGCGACCTGGCCACCTTTATCTACGCCATCGCCGATACCGATCCGCTGCACGTCCACAGCCAGCGCGAGTTCCTCGATTGGCTGCGCAGTGCCGGTTTTAGCGTCAACCCCAACGTGGCACGCTGCGCCACGCCGGCCGAGGTCCACGAGTTCTGCGCCCAGGCCCTCGAGCATCGCGGTGACTTGGACTATGACATCGACGGCGTGGTCGTAAAGGTCGACAGCTTTCAGCAGCAGCTCGACCTGGGCTTTACTGCCCGCGCACCACGCTGGGCCATTGCCTTTAAGTTCCCGCCCGAGGAAAAGCAGACCGTCCTGCGCGAAATTCGCATCCAGGTGGGCCGCACCGGTGTGCTCACGCCGGTCGCCGAGTTCGACCCAGTGACGGTTGCCGGCTCCACCATCGCGCGTGCCACGCTGCACAACATCGACGAGATCCGCCGCAAAAACGTGCGCGAGGGCGACACCATCATCGTTCACAAGGCGGGCGACGTAATCCCCGAGGTCGTGGGCCCGGTGCTCGACAAACGCCCGGCCGATTCGGTCGACTGGCAGATGCCCGAGGCCTGCCCCGTGTGCGGCAGCCCCGTGGTCCACGAGGATGGTGAGGTCGCTTACCGTTGCGTCTCCATCGACTGCCCCGCACAGCTCAAGGAGCGCTTGCTCCACTGGGTGAGCCGCGGCTGCATGGACGTCGACGGCCTGGGCGACGAGATCGTCGACAAGATGATCGCCGCCGGCCTGATTCACGATGTCGCGGACTTCTACCAGCTCACGGTCGACGACATCGCCGGACTGGACACGGGGCGCACTTATGCCAGCTCCAACAGCAAAAAGGGCGTCAAGAAGGGTGACCCCATTCCGGTAGGCCTCAAGACGGCCGAGAAAATCATCGCCGAGCTCAACAAGTCCAAGAGCCAGCCGCTCGGTCGCGTGCTGTTTGCCCTGGGCATCCGCCACGTGGGCAAGAGCGTGGGCGAGGTCATCGCCGAGCGATTCCTGTCGATTGACAAGCTCATCTTGGCGAGCGAAGAGGACATCGCCGAGTGCGAGGGCATCGGTCCCAAGATTGCGGCGAGCGTCAAGCAGTTCCTGGCCGTGCCCGAGAACCTTGCCGTGCTGGAGCGCCTGCGTCAGGCGGGTCTGTCGCTCGAGGTCGATTTGGGCGCCGCGCACGCGCAGGCCGCAGCCGACGCTGGCGTGGCGGGCGAGCTCGCCGACGCACAGCCGCTTGCGGGTCTGACCTTCGTGCTCACCGGCACGCTCGTCAACCGCACCCGCGACGAGGCGGGCGCGGCGCTCAAGGTGCTCGGTGCCAAGGTTTCGGGCAGTGTGTCGAAGAAGACGAGCTATCTGGTCGCCGGCCCCAAGGCGGGCTCCAAGCTCACCAAGGCCGAGCAGCTGGGTGTGCCCGTGTTGGATGAGGCGGCACTTGAACAGATTTTGGCGACGGGTAGGGTCCCGGAGGCATAGTGATTTGTTGAGGAACTGCGCAGAGGCTCAGTTCCTCAACATCTCCTTATAGTGTTTGCCTGTTCAATTTCGATATCGTTTCCCTCGTATGATCCAGATGCGTCTACCGACTCAAAGCGTGAGTAGGAAACTCTTGTCCCAACTTTGATTTGGGAAAGCTTGTCTTTGATTCGGCCAGATGAGGGGAATGTAATCCGGGTTTGCTTTCCAGCGTCGGTGTAGCGGGGACTGTTGTCTGTTTGGATTACGAGTTCCGTTCCCTCAATAGAATGAACGCTGCCGGCTCCAAAGACAAGGTAATCATCTCCTCCGCTATAGCGGGCTCTATCTGTGCATGAAGAAACGGATGCAAACATAGCGAAAATCACCAATATCGTAACCAGGGCAAAGGCCGTGGTGCCATAGCATTTTGATGGTGCCATCCGGTCTACCAAAAGACTGTTCCGTTCAATTTGACCATATTGGGCGTTGCATAGTTAATCGCTCGGGGATAAGTGTTCCATCCGTCGAATACTTCGAGCCACTGCAGTTCGATGCCAGAGCTTCCATTATGCCCAGTAAAATAGCCAGTTACCGTGACTGTATGACCTGATAGCTCGACGGATCCTTCACTGTTTCGGCTGTTGATCCACATATGATACAAGCCGATATTCCCTTGATCGATAGTTGCTCTGTACTGAGCGAATTGAGGCTGATAACCGAAAAATTGAGTATTAAGTGCTCTACCCTTTTGAGCGGCAAGACTTTTAAACGGAACAATTCCATCTGGGATGATCGTGCTTCCGTACTCGACGCCCTGATCATTGGTCTTATACGTTGTTGTGCCAGTGACGTTCCATATTTCTTTATAATAATCGGGATTAAATTGATTAGCGTTTGAACTGGTGAGACCGTAATGCATTGATACAGCGTACAAGGCAGAAACGACGCATGCATACTTATTAGTGCGGGCTTCAACTAATGATTCCGAGACTCCTCGGAACGGTATTCCGTTTAAATCGTCTATTTGGAAATGCAACATCAAGTCATCTTCATTGATAATGACTGCATCCCATGAAGTTGGGTTATTGCTTTGAGGTGCTATACCCTTTTCGGTGACAATTGGGACAGACCGTATATTGTTATAGTTGGTTACACAGTCTCTAGTTCCTGGCACCAAAGTTCCATATTCAATATCGTTGTACGAAATTAGTACGGTTGGGTTTGTGGCCTGTTGGCCGGAATAAGTTGAAATGGCGTTTGATAGAGAAGCTGAAATCGGAAGAATGGTATCGCCGAGGGTTATCTCCTTCAGAAGCCAAGGATATGATGCGTCAAGTATTAAATAACCGTAAGGGCTTCCTTCCCTTGTGACACTGATTTCATAGCCACAGATAAGGCCGATTTGTTGGCATACGGGAACGATTTGCTCGATCTCTAAGTTCGCGGATCCGTCGACGATGGGCAACAGGGAAAGCGCGTAGTCTTGTGCTAGGTCTGATGTAAAAGCGACGGATGAGTTTGAGTCGGCAGCGAATACTCTTGTTGGGCGTGACGCGGATAAGCCGATGATCGAGGCTAGGCCGAGAAGAAACGAGCGACGTGATTGAACTCTGGGCATAATGTCTCCTGCCTATGGGGGGCAATATGCTGTCATTTTATTTGCTACATAATACAATCTAATTCGGATTAAGGTAAATGGATGGAATTGCTCGATAAATGGTAGTGATTAGCGGACCGGTATCGCGATCCTCGTCACATACGCCCCCGGGTCGTCGCTGATGATGTCGTCGATCAGGGCGATCTCGCGCGAGGGACCGGCGGGTGTCAGGTTGCGCTCGCGCATATAGCTGAGCAGCTGCTCATAGCGTGGGGTTGCTTGCCCGTGCGTGCCGCGAAAGCTAATGGTCAGGCAGCGCGCGGCGGGTCGCGTCTCGAGGTCGCCCACGTAATCATCGGTGTCATCGAGCAGCAAAAAGACCTCGTCGTAGCCATCAAAGTCGCTGGCGGCGAGGCGCTCGGCGCTAATCCCAACGCCCAAGTTGCCCAGAAAGACAAAGGTCTCGTGCTGGCCCTTCTGCAGCTGACGAATCTGCCACTCCAGCGCATAGGCGTCGGTAGGCTTGACGCGTTCGCGCAATACGGCGCAGCGAAGCTCGGGCGCATCGATTGCGCAAATGGTATCGAGCTCGGTGTTCAGGGCATTGTGAAGCAGGGCAAGCCGGTTGTCGATCTTGCGCGACACGCGCTCCAGCTCGCGGCGCTTGCGCTCGATGAGCTCCTGCTGCTGAGCCAGCTGCCGCTGCATAAGGTTCACGTCGCGCGTGGTCACAAACTCACGGATTAGCGCGAGCGGCAAGTCGAGAACACGCAGGTGGCTGATGGTGTTGAGAGTGGAGAGCTGCCGCGATCCGTAGTAGCGGTACCCACTCGCCGGATCGATGTGTGCCGGGTCCAGCAAGCCCATCTGCTCGTAATGGCGCAACGTGTCCACGCTTAGGTTAAACAAGCGCGCCACCTCGCCAATGCGGAGCAGACCCTCGGTATGTTCAGTTGGCGAGTCGGTCATGGCGCCGCTCCTTTCAATGGACGGGGAAGGGGCGCCGAGGTCGTACGACGCAAACGATCCTCTACGCCATCAGCTTGTCAAAAGCCCCGCGGCGGTTGAGTACGGTAAATGCCATCACGCAAATGACTGCCGACAGAATTGACCCGCACGGCGAAGCGATGCCCATGGGAAACAATGTATCGGAATAGGCGTTCGACAGCAGCCACGCGCCCGGCACGCGAATGAGCGCCACGGCTAGCACGTTGTGCGCAAAGCCGATGTAGCTCTTGCCATACGCAGCGAAAAAGCCGCTAAAACAAATGTGGATGCCGGCAAATATCGCGTCGAAAATGTAGCTGCGCATATAGCCGGTACCGGCCGCGACAACCGCGGCGTCCTTGGCAAAAAAGCCGATAAACGCCGGCGCCACCAGCCACATCAGCGCCGTGATCAGGCAGCCATACACTACCGAGATCGTCATGGCATCTTTGAGTACCTGACGTGCGCGGTCGCCCTTGCCCGCGCCGGCGTTTTGCGCTGTGAGTGCGCTGACGGTGGCGCCCATGGAGCTCGGCACAGTGAACAAAAAGCTGATCATCTTTTCGACCGGGCCCACGGCGGCGGCGTCGACGAGCCCTCGGTGGTTGGCGATGACGGTGATAAACATAAACGCCACCTGGATGCAGCCGTCCTGCACGGCCACAGGCACGCCGATCTTAAGAATGCTGCCGAGCACCTCGGGCTGGGGGCGCAGGTCGCTGCGCTTAACGTGGATGTTCGTGCGACGGCTCTTGAGCCACACGAGCGCGAGGGCAACGCTGGCCGTCTGGGCGGTTACCGTGCCGAGCGCCGCGCCCACGGGGCCGAGCCCCATGTGGCCGATAAACAGAAAATCGAGCGCGATGTTAATGATGCACGCCACGCCGATCACGTACATGGGCGAGCGCGAATCGCCCAGGCCGCGAAAAATGGCCGAGAGGATGTTGTATGCGGCGATAAACGGAATGCCGACAAAGCAGATACGCAGGTAGGCGGCGGTTCCTTCGACTGCCTCGGCCGGCGTGCCAATGAGCGCCACGATTTGCGGGCACAGTGCGAGCAGGATAGCGGCCAGCACCACCGAGACGCCCATAAACAGCGTGATGGTATTGCCGATGGCGGTCTCGGCGCGATCGAAGCGGCGCGAACCCACGGCGTGGCCGACGATGACCGTCGTTCCCATGGCCAGGCCCACGAGCGTCACGGTAATAATGTAGAGCGTCTGCGCGCCATTGCCCACGGCGGTGATGCCGGCGGCACCGCTGAACTGTCCCATCATGTACAGGTCGGCCATGCCGTAGAGCATCTGCAAAAAGTACGAGAGCATATAGGGCAGGGCAAAGACCGCGATGGTCTTAAGGACATTGCCGCGTGTGAGGTCGTGTTCCATGGGCAGGGTACTTTCTGGCTTGGTTCGTTTAGGTACCAGTTTAGTGAAAACCCTACAACGATTGTAGAGTCAAGGTTTGTGTTGGCAGTGGGGTGAAAAAATCGCGCGCACCATTATTCCGAGTGAATATGGACACACGTCACGAGAACTCGCCGCCGTCGCTAACCTTGCAGAAAACGATTTCGGAATACTTGACACCATTATTCGGCGCGCAATAATACGTGCGTTTGCGAACAACGTTTGATGGGGGTTGAACCTGCGTGCGCAATCTCAAAATACTGTTTTCCTATCTAGGGGCATACCGTCGCGATGCCATCCTCGGCGTGTTCTTTGTGTCGGTCGAGACGGTGCTCGAGCTGTTTATCCCGGTCATCATGGCCAACATCATCGATGTGGGCGTGCCTGCGGGTGATATCAACTACATGCTGCTGCAGGGGTCGTACATGTTGGTGTGCGCTGCGCTTTCGCTGGTACTGGGCTTGGGTTATGCCCGCACGTCCGCCCGCGTTGCCTCGGGCCTAGGCGCTAACCTGCGCGAGGCCGAGTACAAAAAGATTCAGACGCTCGCTTTTGGTAACCTGGACAACTACGACGCCAGCTCGCTCGTCACCCGCATGACCACGGACATCACCGTTATCCAAAATGCTGTGGGCAACGGCTTTCGCCCTATGGTGCGCGGCCCGGTGACGCTTATCGTCGGCCTTATCTACGCGCTGATGCTGTCGCGCCCGCTCGCCACCGTCTTTGCGATCATCTTGCCCGTGCTGGCAATCGTACTGGGCGCCATCACCTATCGCGTCAGTCCGCTCTACCGCCAACTCCAGACCTCGATGGACCACCTCAACGGCGTGGTACAGGAAGACCTCACCGCCGTGCGTGCCGTCAAGGCCTACGTTCGTACCGAGCACGAGGAGGCCAAGTTCGACACCGTCAATACCGAGCTCGCCGGCACTGCGACGAAGACCTTTGGCAGCGCGGTGCTCAACCTGCCGGTGTTTCAGCTGTCGATGTACGTGGCTGCGCTCTCCATCCTGTGGATTGGCGGCCGCATGATTCTCGCCGGCAAGCTGGGCGTGGGCTCGCTCACGGGCTTTATGAGCTACGTGCTGCTGATCATGAATTCGCTCATGATGATTTCCAACGTGTTTTTGCTGCTCACGCGCGCTCTTACGAGTGTGGGCCGTATCGCCGAGGTGCTCGATGAGGAACCCTTTATCGCCAACCCCGCGGGAGACCTCGCGATTGCGGCACCAGCGGACGGCAGTATCGAGTTTCGCGACGTTTCCTTTAAATACCGCGCGGATGCAGCCGAGGATGTGCTCGAGCATATCGACCTTCGCATCGAGAGCGGCTCGACGGTGGGCATCCTCGGCGGTACGGGATCGGGCAAGAGCTCGCTTGTGCAGCTGATTGCGCGCCTGTACGACGCTACCGAGGGCGCCGTGCTTGTGGGCGGACGTGACGTGCGTGACTACGACCTCGCGACCCTACGCGACGCCGTGGGCATTGTGCTGCAAAAGAACGTGCTGTTTACGGGCACCGTGCGCGAGAATCTGCAGTGGGGCAATCCGCAGGCGTCGGACGATGAGCTCCTCGCGGCTTGCCGCGCGGCGTGCGTGGACGAGTTCCTTGATCGCATCGGCGGGCTGGACGGCGAGTTGGGCCAAGGCGGCGCCGGTGTCTCGGGTGGCCAGAAGCAACGCCTGTGCATCGCGCGCACGCTGCTCAAGCACCCGCGCGTGCTCATTTTTGATGACTCCACCAGCGCGGTCGATATGGCGACCGACGCAAAGATTCGCGAGCACATCGCTCGGATTCCCGATGCGACCGTGCTCATCATCGCCCAGCGCATCGCGAGTGTCATGGATGCCGATCGTATTGTGGTGCTGGACGACGGTCGTGTCCACGGCGTGGGCACGCACGAGGAACTGCTGGCGGGCGACAACATCTACCAGGAGATTTACGCCTCGCAGATGGAGTTTGCGAGGAACGCGGAAGCCGGCGACGGCAGTGACGATGGTTGCGCGAATGATCCGTTTTCCTCCGTCGCATGCGGATCGCCCTTGGAAGGGGGTGAGCGTCATGCCTAAGACCGCAGCCCAAGCACGCCCGGCCGACCTCAAGCGCACTGTGCGCCGCTTGCTCTCCTACATGGGGCATGCCAAGTTCTCGTTGCTCGCGGTGGGCGTGCCCGCCTCCGTCGCCGCCATCGCGAGCCTCGCCGGCACCTACATGGTGCGCCCCATCGTTAACGGTTTGGCCACGGGCGGGGAGGAACTGCTTGCCAAGCAGGTCATCCTGACGGCGATCATCTACGCTGTGGGCGTGCTCTCGGCCCTGGGCTACTCGCAGATTATGGTGCGCGCGGCCCAACACGTGGTGTCCGATATTCGCCGCGACCTGTTCGCGCACATCCAGACGCTGCCGCTCAGTTATTTTGACAGCACGCGCTCGGGCGACATCATGAGTTTTTTCACCAACGACGTCGACACCGTCTCCGAGGCGCTTAACAACAGCTTTGCCAACGTGATTTAGGCCGCCATTCAGGTTGTGGGCACCACGGCCATGCTCATCATCCTTAACTGGCAGCTCACGATTATCACGCTCGTGTGCGATGCGGCCATTGTGCTGTATGCGCGCTACTCGGGCGCGCTCTAAGCGCTTCTTTGCCGCCCAGCAGGCATCGCTTGGCGACCTGGACGGATATATCGAAGAGATGGTCTCGGGCCAAAAGGTCATCAAGGTCTTTAACCGCGAGGCGGCGAATGTTGCCGGCTTCACCTGCCGCAACGACGAGCTTCGCCGCACCGGCACCGCCGCCGTGAGCTATGCCAACTCCATGGTGCCCATGACCGTCGTGATTGGCTACGTCAACTATGCCATCGTCGCCGTGGCGGGCGGCATGCTCTGCATCAAGGGACTCGCCGACGTAGGTGCGCTCGCGAGCTACCTGGTCTTTGTGCGCCAGGCCGCCATGCCCATCAACCAGTTTACGCAGCTGGGCAACTTCTTGCTCAACGCGTTGAGCAAGAAGTTGCCCAGCTGCG
>URNM01000068.1 GCA_900549185.1 uncultured Collinsella sp.
AAAGGGAAGAGGCGGGGTATGCCCCGCCTCTTACACCACATCTCTGCGCGCTACCGATTCGAAGAGGTTGAAAACCGTCAAACGCCCTTTAAAGGGGGTTAGATAAATTGATTTTGAGCCCATTTTCGCTCAGAGCAGGCCGAAAAATATGACACCTCTTTTGCAACAGTACTCATATTTGGCATTTTTTGGCCACGGGGTCCAAAACCATGCCCCAAAACACAAAAGGAGGGGCCTCGTAAGGCCCCTCCTTAGGAAAGGGAATCGATTTATTCCACAGCTGTAGATTAATCCTAGCCGCTACTCCATCATATCGAGGACGGAAGGGCGAAGCTCGCTCTCGGCAGCCTCGGGATCGGTCTCGCGCAGGCGGTTGATGTAGCGGTTGTACCACATCACGGCAAGGCCCAGGAAGACAACCACACCGCCAACGTTGTAGACCAGCGTCAGCCACAGCGGCTGATCGAGCGGAATGGTGCCGCAGATAAGCACGAAGCAGAAGACCACAAGCAGGAATGCAGCAATGACCAGGCCAAAGGTGCGCGAACCCATGCGAAAGCCACGGGGAGCAGCGTCGAAGTTCTTGCGTAACATAAAGTAGGCAAGCAGGATCAGCAGCGGCGGGAGCAGAGCGGTGGCAGCCGTCATGTTGGTGACGATCATGAGCAGATCGTCGAGATTACCGGAGCCCAGGGCCGGGATGATCAGGATGGGGACGACGATAGCGAACTGCAGCCAAGCGGCGCGGGCGGGAATGCCATGCTCGTTAAGCTCGACGATCTTGCTACCAAAGACGCCCTTGGGGATCTCGGTGAAGAACACCTTGATGGGAGCGGAGGTCCACATCATGAGGGAGCCCAGCGTGGCAGCGAGAAGGATCAGGCCGATGACGCGCGTGGACACTTCCATGGGAATGCCAAAGTGGGCAAAGACAGCGCCGAATACGTCGAAGATGCCGGTGGAGATGGCAACGCTGCCCTCGGGGATGAACAGGTTAACCAGCAGCGAAGCGCCTGCATACAGAAGGCCGATGGTCAGGCCGGCGATAACGACAGTGCGCACGAAGGCCTTGACGCCGCCCTTGAGGTCGTTGAGGAACACGCCGACAGACTCAGCGCCGCCAACGCCCTGGATGATCCAGGCAAGCGTACCGAAGAAGCCCCACGCAGTTGCGAAGTTGCTCATGTCGGGAGCCATGTTAGCGGGAGTAGGAGCCGTAGCGAACTCAACGCCGCCAAAGGCAGCAGCCAGGGACAGCAGGATGAACACGGCGGTCAGGCCGAGAGCCGCGGTCGAACCGAAGGAGGAAATGGAGCCGATCCACTTAGCGCCCTTGGTCGAAACCCACGTGGCGATAGCAAAGACGACGATCTCGATAATGGTGATCCACAGCTGCGAAAGCTCGGCGTTGGCACCAAAGAACACGTAGCTCGCGTAGATGATGACGTTGGGCAGGACGGACGCAAAGAAGAACAGGTTAACGAACCAGTAGCTAAATGCCGTCAGGAACGCCCAGCGACCACCCATCGAGGTCTTAACCCATGCGTACACGCCAGACTCGGAGTCCTTGTTGAGGCCGACGAACTCGGCGGTAACCAGGGTATAGGGGACAAAGTACAAAAGCGTGGCGAAGAAGAACGACGGCGCGGCTGCCAAGCCGATAGCCGCGTTGTTGTTGATGATGTTCTTGATACCGAACACGGCGGCGACCGTCATGCCCAGCAGAGCGAACGAACCAATCGTTCCTCGTTTTTCAGAGCTCATAAGCCCTCCCAATCATCTATTAAATGTCATCTAAACCCGTCCGAGCTGCAAGTGCAAACACGGACGGTGCACCTGCTAAGGGGAATGGGGAAAAGGGAGTCAACAAAGCCATCCCCCTTAACGGCGCGAAGCAAACGTCCAGGCGGACGAATACTACTTGTTGGGGAAGGAATATCCTTCAACCGTCACGTGCAGCACCACGACGCGGGGATCCGAAGCCTCGGCGATAACACGGTAAGCCTCGTCAATTTCGATGACGGCAACGCCGCCGGCGGGAATCGTCACGGTCTCCCCCGTGCCCTCAAAGCGTTCGCGATCGTCGATATCGCTGTAGGCGCGCGTGCAGGTAAGATCGGCCTTGGAAGCCACCTCGACGGTCAGATCGCCATCGAGCGGGGCGAGCACGGCATGGTAGCGACGGTGACCGACCAAATCGGCAGTAGCCGCCTCGTGGGCGTTCACCCACCAATACACCAGCGAGTCGCCGATAGAGTACGCCACATCGTGCTGCAGGTCGGCAACACCATCGAGCGCCTGGCCGGTGCGCATCCACTTCTTGACGGACTTCATCTGAGCGTCGAAATCGGCGCGCGAGTTAAAGACATGCATGGCTTATGCCTCCTTAATGGGTGCCAGCGCCTGAGCCAGATCGGCAGACGTCAGCGGTCGCAGGGACACCTCAAAGCTGAAGCTCTCAAAACGGGTGCGATAGGAATCGAGCACCTCGGAACCCCAAGAGTTCGAGCCAAGGCCGAGCAGCTGGTCGTTGATGTTGACCGTAACCGTGTCGCCTGGGACGAGATCGTAGACATGCTTGGCGTTATCGATGGCCTCGCAGCTATAGGGCCATGCCGAGAACGAGAACGGGTTGGAAGCGGCGTCGGTCGGACGAGTCACCAACACGCCGTCACCGTGGCTGGAGCGCAGGGCGACCCAACGGGTGCCCTCGCGGTTAGCGCAATCCTGGGGCATAACGTAGGGCGTGAACATGTCGTCGACCGTAGTGCGGTAATGGCCGACCGGGTTGGCGCGCAGCGAGTCCGGATAGTTCTCGCCCGGGCCGTGGCCATACCACTCGACGGCACGATCGCAACCGGGGACCTCGAAGGAGATGCCGATGCGCGGGATAATGTCCGAATAGTCGCCGTAAGGCTCGCCGGAAACCTTGAGGTCGACGCGACCGCTCGGAAGCACGGTGTAGACAAGCTCGACGCGCATGCCGAACGCACGGACGGGAGGAGCAATGCGCTGGCTCACGGTAACGACGACCGCATTGCCGTCCTGCTTCCAAGAAACCTTGCGGGTGGACGTCTGCATTACATCGATGAAGTTGTCCTTCCACAGGGAGTCGTACTCCTGGGCGTGGTTGTCGACGAGCGGATGCCAAAAACCAACCTGGGGACCGGAGGCCATGACGTCGCGGCCGGATGCCTTCCACTCGCTCACGGTGCCGCTTACCTTGCTGAAGGTCAGCTCGCCGTTGAGGGAGTGAATGCGAATCTCCTGCTCGGTCTCCTCGACCGTAAGCTCAGGACGAGTGGGGGGCGCGATGGCCGGCGCCGGATGGTTTGCGATGGAAAACTGGCTTGCGCCCAGCTGGAACATCGGCTCGCACCAGGCGTGAGCCGCCATGGTGTAGGCGTGCACGGTCAGCAGGGTCTCGCCTACCGCGGCCTCGTGAATCACCAGCGGAAGCTGGACGGACTCACCGGGGGCAACCGCACCGGGCACGAGCGTCTTGCGGCACACTACATCGCCGTCCACCAGGGTCTCCGCCGACAGGCAGACATCCTCGAGGGTGGTGAACCAACGCTTGTTGGTGACGGTCAGCTCGCCTGCCTCGGCATCGTAGGCCATGCGAACCGGGCAGATGACCTGGCCATACTCAGTGAGGCCCGGGCTCGGCTGCTGCCAAGGGAACACCATGCCATCGATGCAGAAGTTGCTGTTGTTGGGGTAATCGCCGTTGTCGCCACCATACATATCGTAGGCAACGCCGTCCTCGGTCACAGCAGCCAGACCGTGGTCGCACCATTCCCAAATAAACTGGCCCTGGATGCAATCCCAGCGATCGAAGACCTCCTGGTACTCGGACAGGCCCCCGGGACCGTTGCCCATGGAGTGACCGTACTCGCAGTTGATGCGCGGCTTGGGGAACGGATGCTCGCCAAAGTCGTTCATCTGCGAAACACGGGAGTACATCGTGGAAATGACATCAACGGTATCGGCGTTGCGGTCCTCCTCGTAATGGACCGGACGACCATCGAGCTCGTGAGCCTTGGCATACATCGCGCGGATGTTGCAGCCATAGCCGCTCTCGTTGCCCATCGACCACATAATGATGCAGGCGTGGTTGCGCTCCTGCATCACCAGGCGCTCAATACGGTCGACGTAGGCCGGCTCCCATGCCGGGTCGTCGGTGACCAGGGCGATATTGCCGATATTCTCGAAGCCGTGGCTCTCCATATCGGTCTCGGCGACCAGCATGATGCCATACTCATCGCACAGCTCGTAGAAGCGCGGGTCGTTGGCGTAGTGGGACGTGCGCACCGCGTTGATGTTGTGCTGCTTCATGAGCTCCAGGTCGCGGCGCATGCGATCGAGGCCCACGGCGCGGCCCTTGTGATCGTCGTGATCGTGGCGGTTGACGCCATGCATCTTAAAGTAAGTGCCGTTGAGGTAGATATGATTGCCCTCGACCGTCACCTCGGCAAGACCCTGGCGATGCGGAACGTACTCGCTGACCTCGTCACCGTCGTAGACCTCAAACGTAAGGTCATAGAGGAAGGGGTCCTCGGGGTTCCAGAAGTGGGCATCGGTCACGTTGCATTCGGCATGGCCGTCGACGCACTCACCCGTAGCCACCACGTTCTCGCCATCGCTGAGCGTAAACACGATGCGGGAAGCGCCCTCGGCCACCGTATCGAGCGTGATCAGAGCGGTATCGCCCTCGCGGTGCGTGCGGAACCTAAAGTCTACCAGATGCGCGGCGGGACGCTGCATAAGGTACACGTCGCGGAAGATGCCCGAGGCCCACCACATATCCTGGTCCTCGATGTAGCTGCCATCGCTGTACTGCAAGACCTTAACCGCAAAAAGGTTGTCGCCCTCGACAAGTGCGTCGGTCACGTCGAACTCGGCGGACAGGCGCGAGCCCTTGGTCATGCCGATAAACTGACCGTTGACGTACAGCTCGCCATAGCTCTCGATGCCGTCGAAGCGAATGATCTCGCGAGCGCCGGCAGGAACAGCGGGAAGGTTGACGATGCGCTGGTAGACGCCCGTGGGGTCATCGGAGGGAACAAACGGCTGATCCACCGGGAACGGGAAGCCCTCGTCGGTATAGGCAAGGTTGCCGTAGCCATCTACCTGCCACAGGTGCGGAACTTCCACGTGATCCCACTCGGGCTCGTACGTGGAGAGCTCCTCGTTGGAAACGGCAGCAGGTCCCTCAAAGAGGCGGAACTGCCACGAGCCGGACAGCTGGACAAACCCGCGCGACAGCTCGCGGCTGTACGTAGCGGCGAGATCGGCGGTCTCGTAACCCATAAAGTACGCATGGGGTGCCAGGCGGTTCCTGTGGGTGAGCGCTTGGTTTTCCCAATCGTTAATGGCGTCCATGGTGATGCTCCTTCGTCATCGTAGTGATTCTTGTGCAACCGGTTGTCCTTATCTTACGGGCGATGCAAAAAACTGTGCAACCGGTTGTCCGCTGAACGGTCGATTTGGCCGGGTTAACGGTGCAACCGGTTGTACAATCGCAACACCTATGTCACCCTGAGTATCGAAACTCAGCGCAAGACATCGTTCTTAAGCTCGTAGGCAACCTCCACGCCCGCTGATATCTCACCCACACGAGACGTATTCGATTTCGGCTTGGTTGCAAAACGACACCGGTCACCGGATATCATGAACGCTGTTCAGGCGCACTATAGTAAGCTGTATCCGCACCAGCCCGTATCAGTGACAACATCGACCACATTTTCCAGGAGACGCCATGACCCAACCAGTTCGCACCGCACCTACGCTTGCCGAGGTTGCCGCAGCTGCCGGCGTGTCGCGCTCCACGGCATCGCGCGCCCTCAACGATTCGCCCCGCATTAGCGAGGAAACCAAAAAGCGCGTCCGCGCGGCGGCCAAGGAAGTCAATTTTGTCCCCAACGCTCGTGGCCGAGCGCTCGCTGTCGGGCGCACGGAAATCATCGCCGTGCTCGTGACCGAGCCCCTGAGTGAACTCTTCAGCGACCCCACCTATAGCGAGTTTTTGAGCGGCATTACCGAGGAACTGTCGGAGTCGTCCTATCTGCTCGTTATCTTGCAGGCGTCTTCTACGCATGAGCGCAACCGCGCACGCGAGCACTTTGAGCGCCGCTCGTTCGACGCCGTGATCGACGTCTCCCCCTACAAGGGCAGCGAGCTGCTCGAGGTACTGTGCGAGCTGGGCGTACCCACCGTGTTGTGCGGCCAGCTCGAGGGCCACCCCTATCGCGATGTGTTCTCGACGGTCTACTCTGACGACGAAGAGGGCGGACGCTTTGCAGCGCTCGCTATGAAGGAGCGAGGGCGCAAAGATATCGTCGCCGTGTTGGGACCGCAAGACAACCCCGCCGTTGTCGACCGCCTGCGCGGCTACCGCGCCGTCTTGGGCGAAGACCTCCCAGACGCAAACGTTATCTATACCGGCTGGAACAACGGAGACGGCTATCAGGCCATGCACCAGATCCTCGCGCGCGAGATTGCTTTCGATGGCGTGCTCTGCGGATCGGACCGTATCGCGGCTGGCGTCATCACCGCACTCAACGAGGCAGGCCTATCCGTTCCGGCGGACATTTCTGTCGTCGGCTTCGACGATCACGAGATTGCGACGCGCTGCGTCCCCGCGCTCACGACCGTCCGCCAGCCCCTGCGCGAAGAAGGCCACATGGCCGCCAACATTGCGCTCGACATGATCAAGGGTGCCGAGCCCACCACCTCCGTGATGCACATGCAGCTGATCCAGAGAGACTCGCTATAAGAAATTGGGGCAGGCTTTCCGCCAGACAGTTGTTACGGAAAGCCTGCCCCGTTTTGAGTGCTCATTCTGGGGCACAGTTTCCGTTAGACAGCTCAACCGGAAACTGTGCCCCATTATTTTGCCGAATTCTGGGTTGCGCTTTCCCAGAGGACCCCCTTTGGGAAAGCGCGACCCGTTCTGCACGCAGATTACGGGATGCACTTTCCGCGACGTCCGGTTACCCTATGCCTTCACAACCTCTGCGTATAAAAAACGAGGGAAGGCACACGTCCTTCCCTCGTTGCAAGCAATATGTAGCCGCTTGCCTACATCAGACGCAGGCTGACGTCCTTGAGCTGGGCGCCACTAACGGCACTCGGAGCACCCGACATAAGGTCGGAGCCGCTGGCCGTCTTGGGGAACGCCATGACGTCGCGGATGGAGTCGGAACCGGTGAGCAGCATACACACGCGGTCCAGGCCCAAAGCGAAACCACCCATCGGGGGCGCACCAAACTTGAGCGCCTCCATGAGGAAGCCGAACTGCGACTCGGCGCGCTCCTCGGTAAAGCCCAGGAGCTTGAGCATGGACATCTGCATCTCGGCGTTGTGGATACGCATACCGCCGCCGCCGGCCTCAAAGCCGTCCATGACAAAGTCGTAGGTGCAAGAACCGGCTGCCAGCGGGTCGGCCTCGATCTTGGCGATGTCGGTCTCGGTCGGCAGAGTGAAGGGCTGATGCTCGGCGGCATAGGCCTTGCGGTCCTCATCCCAGTGGAACAGCGGGAAGTTGACGACCCACAGGAAGTCGTGGCCCTCGCGCTTGATCTCGAGTGCGTTGGCCATGTGAGAACGCATGCCGCCCAGGATCTCGTCAGAGAGCAGGCGCGGGCCGGCGGCGAACATCACAAGGTCGCCGGGCTCGACGTCCATGCGCTCGCGCAGAGCCGCCATCTCCTCGTCAGAGAAGAACTTGACGATGGGGCTGTTGATGGAGCCGTCCTCGCGGAATGCGATCCAGGCCAGGCCCTTGGCGCCAAACGTGGAGGCCACGCCGGCAAGCTTATCGATCTTGGCACGCGCCCAGGCACCGGCGCCCTTGGCGTTGATGGCTTTGACGACAGAGCCCTCCTCGTTCGCAGCGGTCGCGAAGACCTTGAACTTGGAGTTGGCAAAGATGTCGGTCAGGTCGACCAGGTGCATGCCATAGCGGGTATCGGGCTTGTCGGAGCCATAGGTGTCCATGGCCTCCCAGTAGTTCATGCGACGCAGCGGCGTGGGCATCTCGACACCCATGCGGCCGAAGGCATCGGACAGGACCTCCTCGAGCGCGCTCATGACATCGTTCTGGTCCACGAAGGACATCTCGATATCGACCTGAGTGAACTCAGGCTGACGGTCGGCGCGCAGATCCTCGTCGCGGAAGCACTTGGCAACCTGGTAGTAGCGCTCGACGCCACCGACCATAAGCAGCTGCTTCAGGAGCTGCGGGGACTGCGGCAGCGCGTAGAAGTTGCCCGGCTGAATACGGCTGGGAACGATGAAGTCGCGGGCGCCCTCGGGCGTGGACTTGAACAGGGAGGGCGTCTCGACCTCCATGAACTCACGGTTGTGCAGCGCCTCGCGAATGGCAAAGGTAAAGTCGGAGCGCAGCTTGAGGTTGGCCATCATCTCGGGACGACGGAGGTCCAGATAGCGATAGCGCAGACGGGTGTCCTCGCTGGTCTCGATGCCGTCCTCGATCTGGAACGGCGGGGTGACGGATGTGTTGAGCACCTCGGCGTGGTCGGTCAGGACCTCGATCTCGCCGGTCGCGAGCTTGGTGTTGGTGGTCTCCTCGCCACGGGCGCGCACGACGCCGTGAATCTTGATGGGCCACTCGGGACGCATGGTCTCGGCGATCTTAAAGGCATCGCCATCGGAGTGCTCGGGGTCGAAGGTGAGCTGCGTGATGCCCTCGCGGTCGCGAAGGTCGCAGAAGATAAGGCCGCCGTGGTCGCGGCGACGGCTCACCCAACCGGTGAGGGTGACCTCTTCGCCCACGTTCTCGAAGCGAAGCTCGCCGCAGGTACGGGTGTGCATGGAATGCTCATCGATGGGACGGGTCTGGCTCATACCAGTGATCCTCCTTTATGGATCTGTGCCGCCCCGTGTCGTTCCGGGCGGCGTCGTACAGATTTGCCCAGCCTGCGTAAACCGCGCAGCCAGACATGGCGTTCTATCTTATCGCACCCGCGTCGATGTGCCGCGAAAAAGTAACTCTTGCCCAAAGACTTGACGGAGACGAAACAATTGACGCACCGTGGCACCCGCCCGCGCTATTCACGTGCGACAATATGCCCCAATAAACCAGCACTTGGAAAGGCCCATCATGACTGCACGCCTCATCGTTATGGATATCGACTCCACGCTCATCAACCAGGAGGTCATCGACCTGTTGGGCGAGGAAGCCGGCGTGGGCGAGCAAGTGGCGAAGATCACCGAACGCGCCATGCGCGGCGAGCTCGACTTTAAGCAGGCGCTCGAGGAACGCGTGGGGCTGCTTGCCGGCTTGGACGAGAGTGTGTTCGAGCGCACCTTCGAGCGCGTGACGTTTACCCCCGGCGCGCTGGAGCTTGTGCGCTCGGCGCACAGCAAGGGCTGGAAGGTCGGCGTGGTAAGCGGCGGCTTTCACGAGGTCGCCGATAAGATCGTGGCCGCCGCGGACATCGATTTTTGCCTGGCCAACCGCCTGGAAGTCGTGGACGGCAAGCTCACCGGCAAGCTGGCGGCAGACATCGTGACCAAGGAATCCAAGCTCATCCAGATGCTGGATTGGGCAGTTGAGTGCGGCGTCGATATGGCCCACACCGTCGCGATCGGCGACGGCGCCAACGACATCCCCATGATTCAGGCCGCGGGCACGGGCATCGCGTTTTGTGCCAAGCCCAAGACGCGCGAGACCGCCCCGTTTGCCATCGACGAGCGCAACCTGATGCTCGCCATGGACATCATCCTGCGTGACTAGTCGATCCGTCTAACAATTCAATCAGTCTGTCCTATAGTTTCCGAACAATTTTATCTTAGTGTTCGGAAACTTACCCTTGAGTGCTAGACTTTGCACCGTCGAAGGGAACATATATGGATAAGCAAGATCTTGAGCAATTGCTGAGCGATGTTGCCGACGGAGAAGTTGCCCCGGCAGTCGCCCTCACACGCATCCAGACGGCGCCGACCGCCGATCTGGGTTTTGCACAGCTCGATCTTTCGCGCGGGGTGCGCCAGGGAGCCGGCGAGGTTGTCTACGGTGCCGGTAAAACCGCCGAGCAGATTGCCGCCATTATCGAAGCACTGCGCGATGCCGGCCAGGAGCGCATCCTGGTCACGCGCCTGGATGCCGAAAAAGCCGCGCGCACCGCTGAGCTTCTCGGCAACGGCATTGACCTGGGATATGTCCCGAACGCACAGCTCGCCCTCGTGGGCGGCAAGCCCTCCCCTACCGGCAACGGACGCATCGTCGTCGCCTGCGCCGGCACGAGCGACTTGCCCGTCGCCGAGGAAGCCGCGTTGACGGCCGAATTCTATGGCAACGAGGTCGACCTCCTCTACGACGTGGGTGTCGCCGGCCTGCACCGCCTGCTCGCGCATGCCGAGGAACTTGCACAGGCGCAGGTGATCATTGCCGTCGCCGGCATGGAGGGCGCGTTGGCGAGCGTTATCGGCGGCCTGGTGAGCTGTCCGGTCATCGCCGTTCCCACCAGCGTGGGCTACGGCGCAAGCTTTGGTGGCGTAGCCGCGCTGCTCGCCATGCTCAACTCCTGTGCCAGCGGCGTTTCGGTCGTCAATATCGACAACGGCTTTGGTGCCGCCTACCAGGCAAGTCTTATCAATCATCTGAGCGCCGGCACACCCCGCGCCCGCTAAGGAGCATTCCATGTCCAATCATCAGCACACGCTTATCATCGACGGCACCTCGGGCATCAGCGGCGACATGACTGTCGCGGCCCTGCTCGACCTGGGCGCCAGCGAGGAGCACCTGCTGTCTCTTATACACATCTCCGAGCCCACGAGACACTGAGCGATCTCGTA